>DATJOA010000235.1:0-16344 GCA_035507635.1 Candidatus Acidiferrales bacterium | reverse complement strand
GGCCGCTCACGGTCCCGTTTTGGAACTGCTGGCATCAGCAGAGTCCCTAAAGTTCTTTGAAATCAAGATTTTGCCCCTAACCTATTGATTCCGGATATTTTATTTTCAATTTTCCGCTAATCGGATGATTCCAGAAGACCGAGGGGGGAGGGGGGGTAGGGTATGTACCAACTAGTTAATCCCCATTCCAGAGCCTTGAAAACCATGTCCGAAAAATAAAAAAGCACTCAGCATCCAATCACAAATTGATGAATGCTGAGTGCCAAATGCCGACAGGTCAAAGCCGAAAGCTAAGCCAGCCGCTTCAACCCAACTTCTCGAAGAATCTGCAAATCGTCTCGATCCCGCGATAGAAATTCGGAATGTGGAACTTCTCATTCGGAGCGTGCAGGTTATCGTCGGGCAATCCGAATCCCATCATCACGCTCGGAATCTTCAGCACGTCCTGAAAATCGGTGACGATTGGAATTGATCCACCGCTGCGGATAAACACCGTATCCTTTTTGAACGTATCGTGCAGCGCCGCGGTCGCCGCCTCGATGTACTTGTTATCTGTGCTCACCACGCACGCCGGACCTTTGCTCCATACCTTCACCTTGGTCTCGATTCCCTTCGGCGTAACCTTCTTCACGAACGCCAAGTACTTCTTGAGAACATCGTCCGGATCCTGGTTCGGCACCAGCCGCATCGACACCTTTGCCTTTGCCTTCGCCGGAATCACGGTTTTCGCGCCGTCGGCCACGAAGCCTCCCGGCATTCCGTGAACCTCCAGCGTCGGACGCGCCCACGTGCGATACAACACCGAATATCCCGGTTCGCCCGTTAAGACTTTCGATCCCACTTCGGTCTTCCGGTAATGCTCCTCGTTGAACGGAAGCCGCTTCCATGCCTTCAACTCAGCCGCTGTCGGAGCCTTCACGCCCTTATAGAATCCGGGAATCAGCACCTTTCCTTTCGCATCCTTCATTTTGCTGATCATCTCGATCAGCGCAAAGAACGGATTCGGCGCCGCGCCTCCATACATTCCGGAGTGCAGGTCGGTCTTCGCACCATAGGCTTCGATTTCGGTATAGACGAGCCCGCGCAGCCCGACGCACAAGGTCGGAAGATCGGGTGCAAACAGTTCCGTATCGCAGACGAGGGCGAAATCGGACTTCAGTTTCGCCTTCTGCTTGCGGATGTACTCCGCGATCGACTCGCCGCCTACTTCTTCTTCGCCCTCGAACAGCACCTTCACGTTGATCGGCAGCTTGCCGCCGTTGGCCTGCATCAGCGCCTCGAGAGCCTTGACTTCCATCCAGAGCTGGCCTTTGTCGTCGACCGCGCCGCGGGCGTAAATGTTGTTGTTGCGCTCCGTCGGATCAAATGGAGGAGTGTGCCACTCATCGAGCGGCTCGGCGGGCTGAACATCGTAATGCGCATACATCAGCACCGTCGGCTTGCCCGATGCATGCAGCCAATCGGCATAAATCAACGGATGTCCTTTGGTCGGAATCACCTCGACATTTTCCATGCCAATCCGCCGCAGTTCGCTCGACACGAAATCGGCGGCTTTCTGAATGTCGGGCTTGTGTTCTTCAAGAGTGCTGACGCTGGGAATGCGGAGAAGATCTTTCAGTTCGCTTAAGAAACGCTGCTGATTACTGCGGGCAAAATCCACTGCGGGAGAAGCCATGATGGAATCCTTTCATTGAAGTCGACGATCTGAATCTCGGCGGACATCGCAGGATTGCGGTCCATACTTCCGGGGAAACGAATCAGTATAGCTCTACCGCGCGATCCGTTGCTGGAATCAGCCAATTCCGCCGAATCCTACCTGGTGTGACAACGGAGACACGGAGCCCGCAAAGCCTAAAGATTCCTCGGTGACGCCGCCCCTCCGTAGTGGAAATGACGCCTATGCGACGGTGCCAAGCCGGGCGAATCTTTCTGCAGCAAACGCCCGCAGGTCGAACTCCGGGTTTCCGCCTTCGATCACCGTGGCCATCAGTTTCGCGGTCACCGGCGCGAGCAGAATCCCGTCGCGGAAATGGCCCGTCGCCACAAAATATCCGGGATTGTCGGTGGGACCCAGAATCGGCAGCCCATCGGGCGTTCCCGGCCGAAGCCCTGCCCAGTCTTCCAGAATTTTGGCGTCACGCAGCTTCGGAACAAGTTCGATCGCGGCACGATGCAATCGCTGAATCGTCTCAGGAACGGTTCGCTTATCGAAGCCAGCCTCTTCGACGGTCGCGCCAACCAGCAATCGTCCATCGCTGCGAGGAATCAGATACGCCTTGGGCGAGCGCACGACATGCTTCAATAGCGTGCGCGATGGCATCGCCAGACACAGCATCTGTCCCTTCACCGGACGAGTTGGCAACGCGTGCGGCCCGATCGCCCCCGACCAGGCTCCTGCGCAGTTCACCACTTTACCCGCCAGAAACGAAGTCTTCGTCGTCGTAATTCCCGACGTGCGCCCATCCGAAAAGCTAATACCTGTCACCGAATCGCCCGATGAAAAATCCACGCCTCGATGCTTCGCCGTCTTGATCGCTGCGACAATCAGTGCCCGCGGATCGATGCTGCGTTCCATCAGATAAATTGCTTCATCCTGTATGCCGCTTTCCGCCAGTGCCGGTTCCAACTCATTCAGCTCTGCTCTTGGCAATTCACCAGCACCTGCGCGGTCTTCCTCCGACAGAAACAAGATCGTTCCCTGATCCCGCAGGTCGACCTTCATCCCCGACTCAACCTCGAGTTCATAGGCAAACTCCGGATACATTCGCGCGCTCGCGCTGGCCAATGCCTGCAGCGGCGCCCGCGTTTCCCCCGCGCAATCCACAAGCATGCCGCCCGCCGCCTGCGACGCTTCCCTTCCCGGTTCGCCGCGATCAACGATCAGCACCGCCGCTCCGTGCCTGCGTAGTTCAATCGCCAGCGAGACGCCGATAATTCCGCCGCCGATCACGATCACGTCCCAGTTCTTCACGTCAGCTATTCTAAAAGAGTTGCGGGCTCGCTTGCCTTCTCATCCCGGTTAGAGATGACAGCGCCGCACAGCCTGCTAAAATTACGCCATGAACAGGTTCATGGTTCTGGGGATTGCGCTGGTGACCTTTTTCAGCGCAAGCACCCTGGTCGCTCAACGGGACAAAGATGACGAGGGACCCTCGTCCTGGCTTTATTTCTTGGTGATCAAAGACGACAACGGCAAGCCGGTGCGCAACGCCGCCATCATCCTGCATCCGGTCGATAAGAAGGGGAAGCAGGAACGCGGTGATCTGGAATTGAAGACGGATCCCGAAGGCAAAACCAATCTCGATGGGATTCCCTACGGCACACTGCGCGTGCAGGTCCTTGCCCATGGATTCCAGACTTATGGCGAGGATTTCGACATCGGAAAACCCAAGACCGAAATCACCATTAAGCTGAAGCGACCGCAGGGACAGTTCTCGGTTTACGACGATAACGCGGGCGCGAATGCAACGCCGAAGCAAGATCCTCCGCCACCGGACTCGAAAAAGCCAAACTAGATTACAGGCTCCGGATCGCACATTACTTCACGACCCACTGGGGAATTATGGACTACCTGCTCAAGACGGAACCCTCCACGTATTCCTTCGCCGATCTGCAACGAGAAAAGACTACGGTCTGGGACGGAGTCTCCAATCCCGTCGCCCTGAAAAATCTTCGCGGGATGAAGCCTGGCGAGCGCCTCGTGATTTATCACACGGGCGACGAGAAACAGGCGGTCGGCACGGCCACAGTCGTCTCAGTCGATGCCTCGGACGCCAAGAATCCACAAGTGAAGATCAAGGTAGGAAGTCCGGTCGCTAAACCGGTAACGCTGGCGGAAGTGAAATCAAGCACGGTCTTCGCGGATTCTCCGCTCGTGCGCCAGGGTCGCCTTAGCGTCGTGCCGCTGAACGAACGGCAATACAAGTTTTTGACGGGAGAGTAAAAAAGGAAATGGGTGGCCCACTCTAAACGCCGCGTTGTTTGCGGCGTTTAGAGTGGGGCTTTCGAATTCATGAATCGCGATCTGTAGCGTCCTACGACGAAGCCTTCGCGTCCCGCCGAATCAGTGCCGCATCCAGAAAATATCCTAGTCCCAGCATGAACGGGATCGCGCCAAAGGCCGCGGCGATCTGCGCGTCCGGCTCAAAGCGCGCCACGATCGTGAAGGCCAGCATATAACCCACGGCGAAGGCGAGCAGCAAAATGCCGGTACGCCGCGAACTGGCTGCTTCCGAGAGATCTGGCTCCATCGGGATGGTCACTCCCCGCTGGATCGCCGCCAGCCGCTCCTCCGAGCGCAGCTTGCGCACTCGATAATAGGTGTACATCCAGACGATTGCTGTCGGCATGCCCAATGCCATGATCACTGCCGCAAATCCGGTGAGTCCGTCCATCGTAGTCTCCTTCCCTGTCGCCTTCTTCGGGTTGATTCCCGCTCCGATGGAAGGTACGCTGATCCCGGCAGGAAAGTTCCCGCGAATCAGCCAACTTCTTTGCGCTAAGACGCTTCCAACGCAACAGAACACCTGCTTGGCGGGCTTCCGGGTCGAGGAGATCAGATGAAATTAAAATTTATGGCTTGGCGGCACGCCTCTAGCTGCCTGGCGGCATCGCTGACACTACTTCTCGCGGCCCAGATCCTGCGCGCTCAAGAAACCAAAGAAAAGGTCACGGTCGACGACGTGGACCGCACCTTCCTGCTCCGCCTGCCCGCCGGATACGACGCTCAGCATCACTACCCAGTCGTCATCATGCTCCACGGGATGAACCAGGATCCGGACGATATCGAGCGGCTCACGCAGTTCAATCAACTTGCCGACAAGGACGGCGTTATCGTCGTTTATCCCGCAGCCCTGCATGGGCGCTGGAATATCGGCGTGCGTCCGCAGGAGCATCGCTCGTCCTTTGGACCCGGACCCGGCCGCCGGCGTTACGGTGGTGGAGGGTATCCCGGCGGAGGTGGAGGATATCCTGGGGGCGGCGGAGGAGGATATCCGGGAGGAGGTGGTGGTGGGTATCCCGGCGGCCAGCACCCGAACCAACAACCGGAGGAGGAACATCACGCCACGGCCGACGATATCGCCTTCTTCAACCAGATGCTCGATCAGATTGCCACGAAAGCTTCGGTCGATTCTTCGCGCATCTACGCCATCGGCCTATCCGATGGCGGATTCATGAGCATGCGCACAGGATGCGCTCTGAGTGATCGCATTGCGGCGGTCGGCGTGGTCGGTGCGACGATGCCGAAGACTATGATCTGCGTTCCGGGACGCCCCGTTCCCGTCGTGATGATCAACGGCACGTCGGACCCGGTCGTTCCTTACAATGGCGGCACGGAGCACAGTCTCGATATTTCGGTTCTTTCCGCCGAAGACAGCGCCAAGGCATGGGCGAAGATCAATCACTGCTCCGACAAGCCCGACCGCACGAAGATGGCAGCCCACGAGAAGGGCGCCATGGAAACCAAGATCGATACCTACAACGGCTGCCAGGAAAACGCCCAAGTCGTGCTTTACAGCATCAAGGGCGCGGGCAACACCTGGCCCGGCGGCGAGCAATATGAAGCTGAAAATGCCGTCGGCAAGACCAGTGCAGACCTTAACGCCAACGAAACTCTCTGGAGTTTTCTGGTCACCAGAAAACTTCAGTCGAAGACCGCGAGTTCGCAATAGCTGAAGCCCAACTCGCCCTGCTCGAAGGCATCGCGGAGGACCGAAAGGCCCTCCGCGGTGTCTCGAGTCTTCTCCCTCTCCGGCTCTCTCTACAGCGATCGCAAGAAGTTCAACAGATCCTGCTTCTGCGAAACTGTGAGTTTGTTGTACGCCTTGATGACGCTGTTCGCTTCGGAGCCTGTGCTCTGGTGCGACAGGATCACCTGGATCAGATCGCTCGTCCGCCCATCGTGCAGGAAGAACAATCTCTGTCCAAGTCCCCACAGCGGCGCTGTGCGAAAATCTTCAGGCCCAGCACCGCCCTGATTCACGCCGTCTGACAGTCCTTTACCCATTTTGTGAACCGCGAAATCCGAGTAAGGATTGTAGGTGACGTTCGACATTCCCGTGTATGGCGAAGGCCCGGTCGTTTGCGTCGGAGTGTGGCAGAGCGAGCATCCGATCGAAACGAACAGGCTCGATCCATTTTGCGTTGACGTTGTCGGAGGAGCAGGAGTCGGCGGCGCCGACAACTCGCTGAAGATCGCGAAGTTCACAATGTCCGACGACATTTCCGAAGCCGTGCCAACCATCGTGCCGAAATTCTGGCTCGACGAGTTTGGATTCAATATATTGGTTGCGTCTTCCGGCGTTCCGTTGAACACACAGCCGGATACGGCGTTGCGCTCATTCGGAAATAGTTCGTTGGTCACACCCTGCTCCACGTTGTAGGCCTCTCCTGCAAACATGAGCAGAGACTTGTTCTGCGCCTTCCAGCCGAAACGCGTGATCGTGCCGTCGTTCGCGCTGGTGTTGAAGAATCCGCCGATGCCCACGGCCGCCCTCGCTCTCGCCGTTGCGTTGAAACTGGATTGCAGATTGGCATCTGGCGTGGCTTCGACCAGACCGAGACCAAACAAAGACGTCGGAGTCCGGTAGCTGATGTTGTTGGTTGCAATCGCCGTGGCGAAATCCGGCTGCGCCAATGTGCATCCCGACGCATCCGATCGTCCGGTGATCGTATACAGATCGTGCACGCCGCCGTCGAGCCTGCCCGTAGAAGTCTCGACGAACCGGGCTTCGCGGACCGGTCCGTTGGCCGTGATGAACGCCGGAACGGTATTGGTCGCGCCGTCGAGAGTCGACAGTCCGACCTGCGGGTTGGAAAGCGGCTTCTGCGGACTCGTTTGTCCTGGGCTGGCGCCACCGATGGTTGGTTGCGCGTGACACATAGCGCAACTGTTCCCGTTGAATCCTGGGCCGAGTCCCGAGCCCGTCTCGCCGGCAAGTGTGCCCGAGACGGAATCGATTTCCTGGAATCGCGCCAAGGCTTGATTGAAGAGCCCTTGCTCGTTGCTGTTCAGCGTGGGATAGAAACTGCCGGCGGCCGCTGGACCAGTGCGCGGTCCCGGATCATTTTGCGCGGTCACGTTCAGGCTGGTAAAGAACATTGTCACGATACAGAGCACGAGCGGAGACAGCCTGCAATACTTCATGGATTACACCTCCGTTGGGGGATGGACACACGAGTGAGTCGTTTTGTGTGTTTTCCGAAAGGTGGCGCGAGGATCGGTCCGCTGTTCGATTCAAGCTTCGGGCCGGCGAAACGCCAGTCCCGTGCCCCACCGCGAACAGAACAGCCCTGTGGGAGTGATGGGAACCCCAATGGGACTTTCTTTGCCTCGGACGAGGAAGGAGCGCTACAACATTGCTGTGCACTCTAGCCCGGTTCTTCCGGCAGGGTCAAGGCACATAAGTTCATTGTCCAATCTCTCGCAACGGACAATGTCCTTCTCATTTCCGCGCGGGATCGCACACAAAAAATCGCCCGGACTCCAGTTTCGAAGCCCGGACGATTCTTTGTTGCAACTCGTTGCGGTTAATTCGTTTTCGCGAAGTTAGAACGGCGAAGTGATCCCGGTGTAGTCTCCGATCACCTTCGCATCGTAAGGACCGTTCAACATGTCAAAGCCGGTTCCTGGCACAGCGACCTGGCCCTGACTCCACACGATGTTGAATTTCGAATCGATCTCGATCACCTGCATATTGTTCTGATCGCTGATCAGCACGTTCCCGTTCTTCAGCATCAGGGCACGGCTCGGACTCGGATTCGAAACGCTTCCTGCCCGCATGTTCGTGTAGTACGTCCACACAACTTTTCCTTTGGAATCGACGTCGACGATGCGGTTGTTGCCGCCGTCGGTGATGAGCGTCGATCCATCCGGCAGACGGCTCGCGAATGCCGCGCCATTCAATTCGCTACACGTCGCGCATCCGTAGCTCCACACGATCTGCTTGTTGTGCTTCACTTCAATCACGCGGTTGTTGCTCTCATCCGCGATCAGGACGTGGCCGTTCGTCAGCAACTCGGCGCTGTTCGGATTATTCAACTGGTTGAACTTGTCACCCGCCACTCCGGTCTGCCCGTACTGCCACACGATCTGCTTCGCCATGTTCACTTCGATAATGCGCATGTTGCCCTGATCGGTAATGAGCACATTCCCCGAGGGCAGGTACGTGTTCTGCACCGGCGCATTCAGTTCATTCGGGCCGGACCCGGTCACGCCCGCCTTTCCGTACTGCCACTGAATCACCCCATTCTTACCGATCAGCATCACGCGATTGTCCGCACATCCATTCGGACAGGTCGGTTCCGCGCCCGCCGGAACGCCGGTTCCAGCCACCAATGTCAGATCGCCCACGCGCTGCGCGTCATTTATTCCAACCACAGAATTCGGTCCCGCCACACTCGATCCACTTCCAAATCGCCAAACCACTTTGTTGTTGTCGGGATTCACTTCGATCAGCCGGTTGTTGTACTGATCGGAGATCAGAACGTTGCCCGGCGTGTTGAAAACATTCCCCTGGGCCTGGGCAGAAATGACTCCAGCGGCGGCAAGCGACGCTGTGCATGCCCAGGTTTTCCATCGTGACAAATTCATGACAATCCTCCTGTGCGATTCCGCGCCGCCATCCCGCAAAAACGATTGCTGGGCTGGGCTTTTGCGGCGCACGCGGCGCTTTCACCATCACGTCTCGCGTGCAGGAGGAAGTTTGAAATGTCAGGGAAGAGAAATTGTCAGCCCGATGTCAAAAGCGTGTCACTTTCACGCCTCAGGCCATTTGCTTGCGCAACTCACGTCGCAGAATTTTTCCTGATGCCGTCTTGGGGACTGCATCCACAAAATGAACTTCGCGCGGTTGTTTGTAGTGTGTCAAACGGTCGGCCACAAAACCGCACAATTCATCTTTAAGCTTGCCGCTCTCGCTGAAACCGTCGCGCAAGGCAACAAATGCCACGGGAATCTCACCCGCCTCGGCATTCGACCGCCCCACCACACCGCACTCCTTCACGGCCGGATGTTCCAGCAGCACGGCTTCAACTTCCGCCGGAGCCACTGGAAATCCCTTGTACTTGATCATCTCCTTGCGCCGGTCGACGACGCGATAAAACCCTTCACGGTCCCGCGTGACAATGTCGCCCGACCAATACCATCCGTCGCGCAACACGGCTGCCGTGGCCTGCGGCTCTTTCCAATATCCGAGCATGAACTGCGGTCCGCGCATCACCAGCTCTCCCGGCAATCCCGAAGGAGCTTCGGTAAGATCGTCGGGCGTGTCCCGTGGATCGATATCTCCCTGCGTCAAAACGCGGCAATCCGTCAGCGCCAACGGATGTCCGATCGAATCGGGCCGGTAAAGCTCCGGCTCCAGAAATCCCACGTGCGTCACCGGAGAAGCCTCGGTCATCCCATATCCCTGGCACACGAGAATGTCGGTGAGGGCCGTGAATCTCCGTGGCAGATCGGGCGCGAGCGGCGCGGCTCCAGACTTCACCCACTTCATTTGGTGCTCGCGCGGAAACTGTCCGGCCTCAGCCGCCTGACACAGCGCATTCATGGCCGGAGGCACCAGCGGCATCATCGTGATCCCTTCGCTGACCATCAGGCTCGTCACCTGCGGCACGTTGAAGCGCGGCATGATGACCAGAGTCGATCCGAGGATGAACGACGGATTCAGCATCACATTCAATCCGTAAATGTGATACAGCGGCAGGAAACACAGAATCACATCGGCGGGCTTGAGCGGAGTTCCATTCGGTCCGAGGAATTGATAAACATTCGCGACCAGGTTCGAATGCGAGAGCATCACGCCCTTCGGCAGGCCGGTCGTTCCGCTGGAGTAAGGGAGCGCCGCCAACGTTTGGTCGGACGCCTCACTCGGCTCGGGGAACGGAACGCGCGCAGAACTCACCAGTGTTGAAAAACTCTCGGCCCCGGCCGCGACCTGCCGTGTCGTATACACTTTCCGCAGGTTCGGCAACCCTCCGAGATTGATCCCCTCAATGTTACCCCCGTCCGTGATCAAAACGACCGCGCCGGAATTCTCCAGCTGATACCGCACCTCACGTTCGCGGTATGTGGGATTTAATAAGGTAGGAATCGCGCCCACCAGCGTTGTCGCATGATAGGCGGCGCAGAACTCCCACGAGTTCGCGAGAAAAATGGCAACGACCTCGCCCGGCTTCACGCCCGCGGCGATGAGCCCTCGCCCGACGGATTCGACAATCTCTCCATACTCGGCGTAGGTAAGCCGCCGCCCGCACGATGCATCGATCAGCGCCGTTTTATCAGGATGCGCTCGGCACGAAGCCAGTACTAAATCGTGCAGGAACTGGCCTTTCGGGTCCGCGAAGAGTTTGGTGCGCAACATGCCGGGTCAGATTGTACTGGGAAATGCGAATGCTTTTCCACGACTGCTTTTAGGAGGCGGAGAATGCCAGGCATTGTCATCCTGAGCGGAGCGATTGTTCAAGCGAAGCACGAACAACCGCGTAGTCGAAGGATCTCTACCCTCGCAAAAAGTCCGAGGTCAACCGAGGCAGATTACTTCTCGCTACAATACTCCCATGATCCACGAAATTCTTCCTGTCGGCCCACTGCAGTGCAACTGCTCGATCATTGGCGACGAAACCACGCGCGAAGCCATGGTGATCGATCCGGGCGACGACATCGACGATGTTCTGGCAATCGTCAGCAAGCACAACCTGCAGGTCAAGCAAATCGTCATCACCCACGCGCACATCGACCATGTCGGCGGAGCGATGAAGCTCCGCGCCGCCACCGGCGCGCCGATCATTCTCAACCAGAACGACTACGCGCTGCTGAAGATGCTCGACGCACAGGCCGCGTGGATTGGCGTCGCTGACCCGGGCAAAGTGGACATCGATCGCAGCGTGACCACCGGAGAAACCGTCTCCGCCGGATCGCACACCGCGCAAATTCTGCACACGCCCGGACACACCGAAGGCAGCATCTGTCTTTATTTTGAGTCCGAGAAGAAACTGATCGCCGGTGATACGCTCTTTGCCGGATCAATTGGCCGCACCGACCTGCCGGGCGGCTCGATGCAAAAGATCCTGCGCTCTCTGCATGACACAGTCCTCGCGCTGCCCAATGAAACAGTCGTAATCCCCGGCCATGGCGAGTTGACGACGATCGGTGAAGAACGCGTGACGAATCCATTCCTGATTCGACGATAAGTCTGTTCCCAACAAAAAAAGGCGGAGCTCAAAGCCCCGCCGTTCAGTAGCGCTGGCGTCCCGCCGGCTGTCGCGTGGGCTACCAGCCCGCGCACTGCGCTCTAGTGCTGCTCATGCTCCTCATGCTCTTGATGCTCATGTCGCCACTTCCAATATTCCCGCTGCCTTTTCCTATCTAACCGGTTGTAGTCGACATAGGCTTCATGCTTCATTTCCAGCCAGTGCCGGTACGCGTCATCTTCCGCCCGGTCCCACGCGTGATAATCCTTGTGATACGGATCGTACACGCGGTGCTCGCGCTCTTCCTGTTCGTGCCGCTCGTGATCGTCCTGCGGCATGGTTTTCGCGAGCGCCCCAATCGGCACCAACAGAGCACCTGATAGCAACAGTGAAGCAAATACTTGCTTCTTGTGGTTCATAAGGTTTCTCCTCCTGAAACGGCCGAAGTTGGATGCGTCTCCGGCCGCATCGGTTGGAGCCGACTGGCAGTCCAATTCCCCGCT
Organism: Candidatus Acidiferrales bacterium; assembly: GCA_035507635.1. Classification (GTDB taxonomy): domain Bacteria; phylum Acidobacteriota; class Terriglobia; order Terriglobales; family Acidobacteriaceae; genus Sulfotelmatobacter. The sequence goes on along the minus strand of DATJOA010000235.1, from coordinate 4,648 downwards.
TGAATTGACGCCGCGCGAAATCGCAGCCTACAGTTAATAAAAAAGGAGACTACGTGATCGGCCAGGTTCTGGGCCACTGCCGCATTACGGCGAAAATCGGAGAAGGCGGAATGGGCGTGGTCTACCGCGCCTACGACGAACTCCTGCACCGCGACGTCGCCGTGAAAGTCGTCCGGAAAGATGCCGGCCTCGACGCTTCCTCCAGCCAGAACCTGCTTCAGGAAGCACGCGCCTCTTCATCACTGTCGCACCCCAACATCTGCGCAATTCACGAGGTCGGCGAAACCGACGGCGATCTTTATATCGTCATGGAACTCGTGGAGGGCAAATCTCTCTACACCATGAGCGCGGGAACCGGCCTGCCGCCCGAGTCGGTCCTGCGCTATGGAGTTCAGATCGCGAGTGCGCTCTCGCGTGCGCATGATCGCGGCATCATTCACCGCGACCTGAAAACGGCCAACATCGTCGCGACTCCCGAGGGGCTGGTCAAGGTTCTCGACTTCGGCCTTGCGCGCCGCATGGGAGGCGGCCTCCTGGAAGCGCCCACAATGTCGTTTTCGACCGTGCAGGGCGCGTCGAGCGTGAGCGGCACCCTGCCCTACATGGCGCCGGAAATTCTCCGCGGAGAATCCACCGATGCGCGCGGCGATCTCTGGGCGCTCGGCGTTGTCCTATATGAAATGGCTTCCGGACGCCTTCCCTTCGAAGGCCGCACCGGATTCGAGATCAGCACCGCAATCATGCGCGAGATGCCGAAGCCGCTCGGACCTCCGGTGCCGCCGGGGTTGTGGGCAACCATCCAGCGCTGCCTTGCGAAAGAACCTCTCCAGCGCTATCAGCGCGCCAGTGAAGTACAGGCCGCGCTGGAAGCCGTGCAGTCTGGCGCGATAGTCTCGTCGAGCGTCGCCCCCGATCAGGCACCGCCGCCAATCACGACCATGCACAGCGTGCGCCACGCGCAAATCAAGAAGGGCGATTCCCTGTTGCTGGTCGGAACCACGAAGGGAGCGTTCATTCTTCGTTCGAATTCGAAACGTGCGCGATGGGACGTCGGAGGCCCATACTTCCACGGGCACGCCGTGTATGCCCTCGCCTACGACGATCGCGCCGGCCAACATCAAATATGGGCTTCGACCTCGAGCTATTGGGGCACGTTGCTGCGTTCCAGCCACGACTTCGGCAAGAGTTGGACCAATCCCCCGCAAGCCCCGATCCGCTTCCCAGCCGATACCGGCATGTCGCTGAAGAATATCTGGCAGATTACTCCCGGTCGGCCCGACGAGCCCAACACGCTTTATTGTGGCGTCGAGCCCGCCGCGCTGTTCGAAACGCGCGACGCCGGCGAGACCTGGTCTCTCGTCCGCGGATTGTTCGACCATCCGCATCGTCCGCGCTGGCTGCCCGGTAACGGCGGCCTCGCGCTGCACTCGATCGTCCTCGATCCAGCGAACAAGCAGCGCATGTACATTGCGATTTCATCGGGCGGTGTTTACCGGACCGAGGATGGCGGTTCAACCTGGACCGCGCAGAACCGCGGCATTCGCGCCGTCTTCATGCCCGATCGTTTTCCTGAGTTTGGACAGTGCGTCCACAAGATCGCGATGCATCCCAGCCACCCCGAGCGGCTCTTCCTGCAAAATCACTGGGGACTTTATCGCTCCGACGACGGGGCCGAAAACTGGACTGACATCGCCAATGGCGTTCCCTCCGACTTCGGATTTCCCATCGTGATGCACCCGCACAATCCAGATTGCGTGTATATCATTCCGGTCGACTCCGACGAATTCCGCTGTTCGTGCGAAGGCCGGCTGCGCGTGTATCGCACGCGGAATGCCGGAGCGACATGGGATCCGCTCGCTCGCGGCCTGCCGCAGAAACAGGCCTACGAGACCATCCTGCGCGACGCGATGACGACGGATTCGCTCGATCCCGCAGGAATTTATTTCGGCACGCGCAGCGGACAACTCTTCGCCTCGCGCGACGAAGGCAAAACTTGGCAGAGAATCCTCGAAGGCTTGCCCTCGATCGTCTGCGTGCGCACCGCGGTAGTCGATGGCGGATCGGCTTCCACGGTTCGGTCTTCCACCGCAACGAGCTCGAATGTGACGAAGTCACCGGCGACCCACAAAACGCACCGTTCGCCGTCAAGAACGAAGGCGAAAAAGAAATAAGAAGATGCAGGTCACATTCCACATACCGGGGGCGTTGCGCGAATTTACCGCAGGACAGAGCGCGGTCAAAATCGATTCGGCGCGAGAAACCGTCGCCGACGCACTCTCCGCTCTCTGGACCGCTTACCCCGGCCTCCGCGACCGCCTCGTCAACGAGCAGGGACAACTCCGCCAGCACATCAACATTTTCATCGGGAACGAGAACATCCGCTACACCGGCGGGCTGAGCAGCCCGATTCAGGATTCGTCGGAGATTTCCATTGTGCCGGCCGTCAGCGGCGGCTGATCACGAATTCAAAGTATCCAGCACGCGGTCAATCCCCTCGCGAAATTCTTCCTCTTCCGCGATCAAACTGAACACCAGATATCCATCGCTCGGAAAATCATAAAAATGTCCCGGATGCGCCAGGACCGACTTCTCGCGTACCAACTCGATCGCCAGTTCTTCATCTGTGCGCGTGACCGGAACCCGCAGCACGGCATACCACCCGCCCTCTACGCACAACCGTTGGCACGCCTTCTGCTGCGCGAGTTGATGATCGAGTTCCGCCAGATTTTTCTTCACACGCTCTTGCAACTGTTGCTGCGCGCTTTTGCGTTGTGCCAGCAGCGTTGGAATCGCCCACTGCATCGGCGCATTCATCGAGAGATACGTGTCTGCGATGACCTCCAGCCGCTCCATCGCTTCGCGCACCTCGCTGTCCGGCCCGCTCGTCACGACCCACGCGACTTTCATCTGCGGCAGCGCAGAAATCTTTGAGAGCCCGCTCAGCGTGAACGTCAGCACGTCATCATTCGAAGCAAAGCTAGCGTGCTCGCGCCCGTCGAGCGCGTAATCCAGAAATACTTCATCGACAATCACCGCCAGTCCGTGCGCTCGGCAAAAATCATTCAGTGGCGCGAACTCGCCCGGCTGCACATACGATCCCGTGGGATTATTCGGATGCACCACCACCACGCCCCGCGTACGCCCGGTGAACGCCTTTTCGAGCGAATGAAAATCCATCTGCCATCCGTGGTCATAGATCAGCGGATACGGCACCAGCTTCACATCCTGCAAATCCGCCAGAAACTCGAACAGCGGGTAGCTCGGCTTCGGCACCAGCAGCTCATCCCCTGCATTGCACAGCAACCGGAACACAAACGAATATCCCTCGCTGGTACTTGTAGTGAGCACAACGCGCTCCGGATCGACAATCGAAACGCCGCCTGTAGAGACGGAGCTCGCAACATCTCTCTCGCTGCGAGTAAAGCGCTCGCGATAATACCCACCCACCGCCTCCCGCGCCGAGAGCAGTCCCTTGGCCTGCGGATCGTAATCCATCGCCCGCTCCGACCCGAGCGCCCCAAGGATCGCCGCCGAATCGTAGCGCAACCCCACGCGGGTTGGATTCGAAGCCGTCAAATCCAGCAGCCGGACTCCGCGAGAGCGAGCGTCTTCCACGGCCTCGGTGTACCGGTTCCGTGCCAGCTTCCAATTCGTACGTGACGAAAACATGCCCAGAATTCTACGTGATGAATTTAACAGGTGCCCCACTTCCGACCGGTTTTGCCAGAAGTGGGGTTTCCTGAAACGCCTGCGCCACGCACAAAAGCAAAGGCGTCCCGCGAGGGACGCCCAAAAATTACCAAATTAAAAAATTACCCAATTACTAAATTCGCCTCACTCTCCCCGCGGCACGGTTTCCTTCGCCATCACCGGCGCACTCTCGCCATTGCCGTCCGCCGCACTGCCGCGCTCCAGGCTGGGCCAATCCCGAATCTCCACCGCCGGGCAGATCAATCCCTTGGCCGCCGGACGCAGCAACTGCCGCAACGTCTGCACGCCGTAGAACAATCCTTCGCCGCTGTTGGCCGCGACAATCAAATGCGACTTATCCGAAAAGAGCAAATAGCCATCCTCACCGATTTCCTGATCTGCTCTCAGACCATTGCGCGCCAGGAACCGGCGCACCCGCGCATCCTGCAACCGCGCTAACACGATCGCTCCGTCGGCAGCCTTGCCCGCGGCTTTCATTCCGAGAATATTCAGCTTCAATCCGGACTGATCTTGCACCTGCTCCGCCAGCGTCTCCGCCGCGATCCGATCTTCCGACTGATGTCCGAGCTGCACGAAAATCTTCGTCCCAGGACGCACATGAAATCCGCCATTGCGCAGCTGCACTTCTTTCGGCGCAGGTTCCAACGACAGGGGCGGACGCGCACCCGTATCGATCCCCATCAAAACCGGACTGCAAAGCAACGCCGTTGCCAAAATCCCCAATATTCGATTTTTCATCAATAACCCTAAGGTGAAAAAACTGGCTTTTATTGTACGCGTGATCCCTTCTACGCGTTAGCGGAAACGTACTTCTGCTTTTTTCTAACCCGGTACCGGCCCGGATTCCTCTCCATTTTGTCAAAAACAAGCCAAACAATATCAACAACATGTCCCCAAAATGTAAAGATTTGTTCCGTCGTGAAACTTCGTGCTCTCC
>DATJOA010000234.1:0-10809 GCA_035507635.1 Candidatus Acidiferrales bacterium | reverse complement strand
CGACACGTTGACGTTCACCGGTAACACGGCACAGACGTTTGCGTCCCAGTACGCGGGCGGGTCGACCTATTCAGTAACTATCAAGACGCAGCCGACGGGTCAGACTTGCACACTGAGCAGCAACGCCAGCGGAACGATCTCTTCGAACGTCACGGTTACGGCGACGTGCGTTTCGAATTACTCCATTACTGTCTCGGTGACCGGGCTTACCGGAACTCTGGTGATGCAAGATGACAAGGCCGACACGCTCACGTTCACCACGAATAATGAGCAGACGTTCGCGTCTTCTTACGCGAGCGGATCGTCGTACATGGTCAGCGTCAAGACGCAGCCGAGCGGCCAGACATGCACGCTAAGCAGCAACGCTAGTGGGACCATCACGTCGAACATCACGGTGACGGCGACCTGTTCGTCGAATGTTGTGAATTACACGATCAGCGTGCTACCGAGCGGACTGAGCGGGACTCTGGTCGTAACCGACAGCAAGGGCGATACGCTGACTTTCACCGGCAATACGGCGCAGACGTTCGCCACGTCGTATGCCAGCGGCTCGTCCTACTCGGTGACCATCAAGACACAGCCGGCGGGACAGACCTGCACTCTCGGCAGCAACGCGAGCGGCACGATTGCGTCGAACATCACGGTGACGGCGACGTGCACGACGAACTCCAGCGGGTTGACGATCAGCGTAGCGCTGAGCGGGCTCTCCAGCGGCGAGAGTGTGACCTTCTCGGATGACAAAGGCCAAGCGCTGACGTTTAACGGCAACAGCACGCTGACCTTCTCGAGTAGTTACACGAACGGCGCGACGTATACGGTGAACGCTTCTGCGCAGCCGACATCGCAGGCCTGCACTCCAACGTACTTCACCGGAACGATCAGCTCGAATCTCACTCTTTCCGCGACCTGTGCCACGGGAGCGACACGGCAACTGGGCACGATCAGCGGCGTGTCGACGATTTCCTGCTCGGGATCGATCAAGAACGGCGTCTGCCAGCAGATGACAGTTTCGTGTCCAGGAGTTCCGAATATTCAGGCGTACGTCAAGACCAACGCGCCTTCCGGGAGTTCAAAAGGCACCGTCACGTACGGGACGGGAACCGACGGGAACGGGCTCTACGAAAGCATCTTCACCTACGGCAGCACGGCGGTTCAAAACGTGATCAACGGCGGATACACGACGGTGCAGATCTCGTGGGGAACACCATTCAACAACAATCAGCCGAACGGCTGGGCGGAAGGTCCGGGCGGACTGCTGACGGCGGCGTGCCGCTACGCGACCGTGACGAAGTGGATTTACGACAACATTCAGAACAACACGAGCCTGCCGATGTGCGCGACGGCGAACAGCGGCGGTGCAGGCGCGCTGGCCTACGCGTTGTCACAGTATGGATCGAACGACATCCTGTCGATGGCGGAAGTCACCAGCGGACCGCCGACGGGACGGCTCGATTGGGGCTGCGGATGCACCGAGGGATCTCTCCCGGTTTCCTGCGGGCAGAAGTCGCCGATGGGCACGTGCTTTGGGACTGCGGACGCGCCGGTGTGGGATCCCGCATACAATCCGAATGCTTCGACGGGCGTGTGCACTGCTGCGGTGAATGGCACGCTACCGCCCGGTGGGCTGGACTTTTTCCTTGGCGATAGCGCCGAGGCTCCCGGCGCCACCTACAACTTCCCGAACACCTACGTGAATCTTGTGTTTGGAGGGCAGGACACCAGTTCGGCGATTCCGATCGGACAGGACTGGTTCAATCACATCACCAGCAGTTCGAAGGGACAGGAGTGCATTGCGGATGCCCCGCACTCGATCGCGAACGTTCCAGATGGAGCGGCGCAGATCGCTACTGACATTCTGAACAAGTGCGTGAAGTAAGGGTCAAAATCCCCACCCAGTCTCGCACAAACCGCAAGACAAGGATGGGGCAACCGCAGAATGTCAATGCCCTCAATGGTCCCGTGCAGCCCCGCCGAACTGCGCTCCGCCGGGCAGCCGAGGCGGCTGTCCCCACACAATCAAGTCTGCCTGCTGTTCCTACACAGTCCTCAATTGATGGTGGTGACATCGTCGGGCAGCGTCAGGATGAACTTGCAGCTGCCGGTCGTCACGGAGCAGGAGAGCGTTCCGCGGCGCAGAACCTTCACCGGAGTGTCGTCCGGGAAAGTCAGGTGATAGTCCGCGGTGCGCAGAGCTTCTGTGTAGGTCTTCAACTTCTCATCGCCGCTAATGAATTTCACGGCCTCGGCTCTCGCCACTTCGCCATTGCCTCCGCTTAGCAGAACAAAAAAGTCGGCGTTGCCGGTTTGCTTCGTCTTGCCAAGATCGATTGTGCTGAGATGCTCGAGATCTTCTTTGTAGCGGGCGACCGCGGCATCGGCCTTCGAGTCTCCGCCGGCGAGTGAAGCGAGACGGCCGCGAGTTTCGGGTGTCGGGCGCAAGCCGTTCATTGATAACGCATAGGTGCGAAGCGCGAGATCTTTGTGGCCGAGCTTTTCGTAGATCTGTCCGAGATGATCTCCAACTTCGCCGTGATGGCCGAGTTCCCACGCGGCGGCGACGTATTTTTCCGCTTTATCGAGATGGCCTTCGCTGAACTCGACCCAGCCCAGTGTGTCCCAATAAGCGATCAGCGATCGCACCAGCGGCGGATCATTTGGCGTCAGGCGATCGAGAGAGACATTGCGAAGCGCGGCATCGGTGGCGGAGACGGCCGATTCGGCGTACTGCTGCGCGCGGTCGAGATGAGATTTTTTGAGAGAAAGCTGGTAGGCGATGTTGTTCCACACCAAAGGCGTTGCATTCAGCTCGATCGCATGATCGAAGGCTGCCAGAGCCTTATCGTCCTGGCCGAGATTTAAATAGGAATCTCCAAGGCTGACTTGAAGTGAGCTTGCTTGCGCTTGCGTTGTTGCATCGGTTCCGGTCGCAAGTGATAACGCCTTCTCCAATTCCGGCACGGCCAAATCGTACTTGTGCCACTCTTCGTACATCTGGCCAAGATTGGCATGGGCGTACTTGTCGAGCGGATTGTTATCCAACTGTTTGTCGAAGGCCTTGACCGCATCGTCGTACTTGCGTTCCTGCCAGTAGGCGCGGCCCAAATTGTTGTAGGCGTACTCGTCGTAAGGATTGACTTCGATCTGTTTCTGGAAACAGGTGATGGCCTCGTCATTCCGGCGTACCTGCAAATAGATCAGGCCAAGATTGTTCCAGGCATACTTGTTCTTGGGATCGACTTCTGTGGCGCGCTTCAACAGCGCTTCGGCGACCGCGAGATTGCCGCTGTCGGCGGAAGCGCGGGCGCTCTCGATCAGATCATCGACCTTCATGTCGGCGGGAGGCACGATCGCTCCGGCAACGGTGTTCTCGACCGAGAGCTGCTGCGCGAGATCGGCGCCCACAGCACGGCGGAAAGATTCGTAGTCAGCGGTGCGTGCGACGGGGAGATCGTCCTGATGAAGCGTGAGGACACGGGAGGCCGTGAAGGTGTTTCCTTGAAGGGAATAACTGGCGTCGTATTCGGCGTAGTCGCGCTTTAGAGAAAACGCGAGAGGTGCACTCGCCGTGTAATTTGCAGGCAGTTCCAGCTTGATCTTGTAGGAATACTCGCCCTTAGGACCGAGCTTGATCGGCTCGGCGTCTGGATCGTTGTCAGTGTCACTGTCGTCGGCCGCAGGCAGACTGAACTGGACGAGCGGCAGAATAATTTCCGTCTTCTTTTTCGACCAGTCGAGGAAGTTCGGCTTCGAGACGTCGTACGACATCTTGAAGGGCTCGCGCGTGGCGGCCGGATCGCTGACGATGAGATGGGTAACGTCGCCGCCGAGTCCGCCGTTGATATTTTCGGCGACCCGCTGCCAGTTCGAGGCTGGAACCCGGCGAAACACAGAGCGCAGCAGGAGTTCTTCATCTCCGCGGAATTCGTAGGTGATATGCGCTTCGAGCTTACCTATGTCGTTCACCTTGCCCTCGATTACGGAGCGTTCATAGTCGGGCATCGGAGTGTCGGCCGGCGTGTTTTCCAGATGCGGCGCAACGTTCGACGGCGGAACGGCGGGAGGAATCACGAGCGCCTGCTTGTTACGTAGCGAATAGGCCAGCAGGCGGAACGGCGCGACCTCGGCGGTCGTGTCCATCCACACTTCTTGTTTTCCCATGGGCAGCATGGTGATGACGTGATCGAACTGCGAGGGCGAGGGCATATCGGGATCGAGCTTGCGGCTGGAATTGATCAGCACCGAATCGGCGTGAAAACCTTCGGCCTCGAGCAACGATGCGAGCAGCGTGTGCTTATCTTTGCAGTCTCCATATTGATTGTGGAGAACGTCTGTGGCAGCGTGCGGCTGGTAGCGTCCGACACCGAGCGAGAGGCTGACGTAGCGGAAATTCTTGGAGACGAAATCGTAGAGGGCTTGAATTTTATCGAGATCAGTATTCAGCCCCTTGGTGAGTTGCTCGGCTTCAGCTCGAACGTCGGGAGTCGGCGCGCGGCGGTCTTTCTCGAGGCTGGCATACCAGCGGCCCACCTGCTCCCAATTGGCGAATGTCGTGAGCTGAACGTCGGGGCGGTCGTCATCGGGATGATGCTTCTTTTTCTTCTTCGCGTCATCGGGCTTGGTATCGTCGTCACGCTGCAGATGGGAACTCGCCCAGTGATAGATGCGGCGGCCATTCTGCTCGGTGATCTTGGGATCCATCCCCGGCTTGCATTTCAGTTTCAGCGGACGATCGGCGGGGACATCGACATCGAGGGTTTCATCCAGATCGATGTTGCTCTTGTCGAAATCGTAGTCGGCCCAGAATTGTCCGGCGGCAAGCGGGGTGTGGACCACTGTCACCATGTCGTATTCGAGAACTTCTCCGGGACGCAGGCCGGGCACGGTGATGTGCTTCTGGCGGTAATCAGTGTAGACCGGAGCTTCGTGCTCGACGGGTGCGCTCAGATCCTGGACGGCATCATCGCCGGCTTTGACGACCGTGCCATCCGCCTTGATGACGCGGACGTAGGGAATCTCGACGCGCTCGTTGGCGGAGTTGTAGCCTTCGAGCAATTGGCCCCACTGCTGGACGCCGGCTTCACTTTGCACGCGGATGCGGGCGACGGTCTCTTTACGGCCCGTGCCATCGGACTCGAAGCGGTAATAGGAGTGCATCTTCTCGATGACGAAGGACTCCTTCGAGTAATCCGGCTTCGAGGCATCGAGGGCGGCCACCGCTTTTGCGGGAGCAGAGGCTGTTGGAGGGATGGGATTGGGCTGCTGCGCGAGCGCAGTGACGGCGAGCGAACAGCAAAACAAAGCGGCGACTATACGATTGGACATAACTGGAATGGGCTGAACCATTATCCCATGCAGGAGGGTCTGGATGAGAGAACGAGCGTGCGGTGAAAGGGTGGCGTAGTCCTCGATTTGTTTTCCTATTAGTTAAAATTATTTGACTATTAATGCTGTGATTTCAATCACAATTTTCCTTTCAGCCGGTTTGAAACGGATGTAAAATTCGCCCAGTTAGTCCTGCATCGCTGTGATGCGAGGCAGGCGTGACGCATAACGTACTTGCGCCACGATCCTTCCGTCGGGAGGTCTTGCATGGAAGATCGGGCCCCTGTCGTCTCATCTGTTCAGCAGTCCTCGGCTGCATCCACACCGAAACCACATCCTAAAGAAGGCCGCGGAGCCTGGGTGCTGACCTGTTACGGCATTTCGGGATTGGCCTTGTTCGGGGTGCTGGCTTACTTCATCTCGGACTTCGTCGCTCACTAGTCCCAGGCGGTAAGCTGTCGAACGGGCGTAAGCGCCCGCGGATCAAGGTTGTAGTGTGCGTCGCGATTTCGAATTCCCAGACGATGCGTTCTCCACACAAAAGACACAGGTTTGAACGTGCTACAATTGGCGGCCTTGGATAGTTGCTTCGGCATCCAGCACTGAACCCCACACAGGACGAAATCATAGGCGGAAGAAGCTGTGCCCAAGACCCCCTCGCCCAGTCCGACACCGATCACGTACGCCGACGCCGGTGTCGACATCAGCCGCGCCAACCGCACGAAGCAGCGCATCAAGTACCTCGCGCATAAGACGTTTACGCGGGGAGTGCTGAGCGAGATTGGTGGATTCGGCGGGCTGTTCGCGGTGGATAAAACGAAATTCACCGATCCCGTGCTGGTTTCGAGTGTCGACGGCGTGGGGACGAAGCTGAAGATCGCGTTCGACATGGATCTGCACTCAACCGTTGGCGCCGATCTCGTGAATCATTGCGTAAATGACATTGCCGTGCAGGGCGCGACGCCGCTGTTCTTCATGGACTATCTGGCGACGGGCACGCTGGATCCCTCCGTCGCGGAGAAAGTAGTGGAAGGCATTGCGGATGCCTGCAAGCACAACGGCTGCGCGCTGATTGGCGGAGAAACCGCGGAGATGCCGGGGTTCTATCCCGATGGCGAATACGATCTGGCGGGATTCATCGTCGGCGTAGTCGACCGCGAGAAGATCGTCACCGGCAAAGACGTTCAGATCGGCGACGTCATTCTCGGCCTGCCTTCGAACGGATTGCACACGAACGGCTATTCGCTGGCCCGCAAGCTGCTGTTTGAGGTTGCGCATTATTCGCCCGAGACCTATGTGAACGAAATCAAGAACAAGGTCGGCAACGAGTTGATGCGCACGCACAAGAGTTACTGGCCGGCGCTGCGGAAGCTGATCGACGCGCAGTGCGTGGTGGCAATGGCGCACATTACCGGCGGCGGGATCACGGAAAATCTGCCGCGTGTGCTGCCGCGCGGAACCGCAGCCGCGATCGAGCTGGGATCGTGGCCGGTGCTCCCGATCTTCGAGCATCTGCAGGAACTCGGGAAGGTTCCGCAGGAAGAGATGTTGCGGACCTTCAACATGGGCATGGGGATGCTGCTGGTAGTTCCTTTGGCGAAGTTCAAGAAGGCGCAGTCGGTGCTGGAGCGCGTCGGCGAGAAAGCCTACACGATCGGCCGCATCATCAAAGGCGAGCGGAAGGTCAGTTACAGCTAAGAACGGCGCCTGGAGGCGCGTTTACTTTCGCAGCCCTTTCGACACGAAGAAATGCATGCCCTGATGCGAATGGCGACTTGCACCAACAAGCCGCCCTTGATTTTCACACTCCTTTAACATTCCCGCACGCAAACAGGTCCATCCTTAAAAAAGAATCTGTGGAGGGACCTTCTGATGAAAAGCATTCGCAGTTTTCGCGTTGCCTTGCTCTTCCTCATCCTCATTTCGGCAGGGGCTACTTTCATGGCCTGCAACTCGTCGAAAAATGGGCAGGCCGAGAACCAACAAAGCAAGATGATCATCGGCGCGGGCTCGACCTTTATCAATCCGATCATGTCGCATTGGATTGCCGACTTTCATAACAGCCATCCGGACGTCGAGATCAACTACCAGTCGATCGGCAGCGGAGGAGGAATCCAGCAGCTGAAACAAGGCTTGGTGGATTTCGGGGCCAGCGACGCCGCGCTCGACGACGAGAAACTGAAGGAGATGCCGGCGCTGGTGCAGATTCCTGAAAGCGCCGGACCGGTATGCATCACTTATAACCTTCCGGACCTGAAAGAACCGCTGAAGTTGAGCTCCCCGACGCTGGCCGCAATTTACATGGGCGAAATCAAAACCTGGCAGGATCCCCGCATTAAAAGAGACAACCCGGGAGTAAACCTGCCAAAAGATCCCGTCGTGGTGGCGCATCGCTCCGACGGCAGCGGCACGACGAATATCTTTACGACCTATCTCACGGCGGTGAGTCCGGCGTGGGAAAAGAAAGTTGGGAAAGGAATCGCCGTGAGCTGGCCGGTCGGACTGGGAGGCAAGGGCAGCGAGGGCGTAACTGGCGTTGTGAAACAGACGCCGGGCGCGATCGGCTACGTCGAGTTGTCGTACGCCACGGAAAACAAATTGCCGGTGGCGAAGATCGGTAACGCAGCGGGAGAGTTTGTGGAACCTACCGCCGCTGGCGCAACCGCGGCGATCGAGGCTTTCCAGCCGGAACTGGCGAAGGACGTTCGGACTCCGGTGGTGAATCCTCCGGCGTCGGCGAAGGATGCGTATCCGATCTCGGGGCTGACGTTTCTGCTGATCCCGAAGCAGGGAAAGAGTCCGGAGCGTGAGCAAATCGTGAAAGAGTTCGTGCAGTACATCATCACCGACGGCCAGAACGCGGCGGAGGGCCTCGAATATTCGAAGCTGCCTTCGGGATTGGCGGATCAGGACCAGAAGCTGCTGGCTGAACTGCAAACAGGAGGACAGCAGACTTCGAGCAATCAGGCGCCGGCGCAGTAGATTAGCTCGGAATTCCGTGCGGTCTGAAGTTCGTTGGGTGAATTATTATTGGGAGCGAAAGCTGAAAGCTGACAGCTGACGCTCCCATGAAATCTTTAGGCATTCTTGTTTCCGGACGCGGTTCGAATTTCGTCGCCATTGCCGATAGCATCGACGCCGGACGCATCCCGGACGCGAAAATTTCCGTTGTCATTTCCAACCGGGCGGCGGCGCCGGGCATTACCGTTGCGCGAGAGCGCGGCCTGCACGCGCTGGCCATTCCTTCCAAGGGTAAGGAACGGGAAGAGCACGATCGCGAGGTTGTGCACGCGCTCAAGCAGAATGGGGTTGATCTCGTTTGCCTTGCTGGATACATGCGGCTGCTCTCGCCGTGGTTTGTTCGGCAATTCCCGCACCGGATTCTCAATATTCATCCTTCGCTGTTGCCCGCGTTTCCGGGGCTTGAAGCACAGGAGCAGGCGTTTGCCTACGGAGTGAAGGTTTCGGGATGCACGGTACATTTCGTGGATGAGGAACTCGACCATGGAGCGATCATCGTGCAGAAAACTGTGCAGGTGCTCGAGGATGACGACGAACATTCGCTGGCGGAACGGATTCTCAAACAGGAGCATCTCGCGTACACCGAGGCGATTCGGATTGTGCTTGAGGGGAAGTTCGAGGTGGTGGGGCGGAGATTGAAGAGGAAGTAGTTCTCCAAGAGAGAATCGAAAAGGAGCAAGTCAAAATCCCCATCCTCCCGCACAGAACGCCAGAAGGATGGGGCAACCCGTCAAAGATGTTTCATCTCATCCTGGATGTTCCGGGAATCTTTTTCGTCATTTTCACAATCGGTAGAACTTGTCCGTTGCTAAGTGGGACCTGCTGATTCTCGATGGCTTCGTATCCATTGGCGCGGTAGAAGGCTACGCCGCTGAGAGTGGCTCCCATTTCTAGGCGGGTGAAGCCGGCCTCCAGAGCGGCTTTCTCGCAAGTCTCAAGGATCAGGCTGCCGATTCCCTGCCGCGCCCATTTCGGATGGACGAAGAAGGCGCGAATCTTGGCGGCATCGCGCGCGGGATCGAGCAAGGAATCTTCGCGTCCTGAGAATTGATCTCCGCCATACAGCGTTTTGCGGCGGCTCCATCCGCCGCAGGCGATGATTTCTTTCGCGCCATCGTCTTGGGCGGCCTCCACCGCGAAATATGTGCCGTCGGCGATGAGCTGGCTATCGACACCGTAGACGCTCCGGAGCGCACCTTCGATCTGCGCGGGAGAGTAATCCTGCGCTTGCAGTCCGCGGACGGATGCTTCGATCACTTCGCGCAATCGCGGAATGTCGGCGGGTGTCGCTTCTCTGATTTGAAGGTTCATTCTTTCGTCTTGTTACAGCCCGCGAGGAACACAGGGTTCCTCCACTCCGCTTGCCGTCCCTTCGAGACGACAACTCCGGTCGGAATGACAATGTTGGGATGCGCAAGGACAATTATGAAAGTTCCCTGGCCGCACGGTTATTTTACGGGCTCTCGCTCGGTGGATTGGCGCGGCGTTCCTTATAATGTCTTTTCCCATGGCAAACTTCGCTCCGGTAGAGGAACAACTCACATATCTGAAAAAGGGCGCGGCGGAGATCATCCGCGAAAGCGATCTGCGCGCCAAGCTGGAAAAGTCGCGTGCCACGGGTAAGCCGCTGCGCGTGAAGCTGGGCATGGACCCGACCGCTCCAGACCTGCATCTGGGCCATACGGTCGTGCTGCGCAAGCTGAAACATTTTCAGGACCTTGGGCATACCGCGATTTTTCTGATCGGCGATTTCACCGGGATGATCGGCGATCCGAGCGGACGCTCGGCGACGCGCCCTCCTTTGAGCCGCGAGCAGGTCGAGCAGAATGCCGAGACGTATAAGCAGCAGGTGTTCAAAATCCTTGATCCGAAGAAAACTGTGATCGATTTCAACCGGCGTTGGTTCGGCGCGATGAATTCGGACGACTTCGTGAAGCTGACGGCGAAGTACACGGTTTCGCAGTTGCTCGAACGCGAGGACTTTCACAAGCGCTTCACTGAGGAGAAGCCGATCTCGGTGCATGAGCTGCTGTATCCGCTGGTGCAGGGATACGACTCGGTCGCGCTTGAGGCCGACGTCGAACTGGGCGGCACGGATCAGAAATTCAATCTGCTGGTTGGACGCGAATTGCAGCGAGCCTACGGGCAGGAGTCGCAAGTCGTGCTGACCACGCCGATTCTCGAAGGACTCGACGGTGTGCAGAAGATGTCGAAGTCGCTCGGGAACGCGATCGGAATTCATGAGGCACCGCTCGAGATGTATGGGAAAGTGATGAGCATCTCGGACGAGATGATGTGGCGCTACTACGAACTGCTGACGGATGTGCAGGTGTCCGAGATCGAGAAGATGAAGCGGGAAGCCCATCCGATGCAGGCGAAGAAAGACCTGGCGCGGCGAATTGTGGCGGACTTTCATTCGGCGGACGCGGCGGCGAAGGCGGGCGAGGACTGGGCGAAGCAGTTTCA
>DATJOA010000233.1:0-19322 GCA_035507635.1 Candidatus Acidiferrales bacterium | reverse complement strand
GGGAAGTACCTGACGCTTTGGAAGAAACAGGCGGACGGTTCGTGGAAGGTGCTGTATGACATGTTTAATTCCGACCAGCCTCCAACTCCCTAACTCGGCCCAAGGCCCAGAGACCGTCAATGGCCGGGCACATGAGCGCTAACGCCTGATAGCGTCAACTGAGAGGAGATTGGGACGTGGGAGCGGATCACTTGTTTGGTTGGCCCAGTTGTTCCAATAGATCTCTTTCTTTGTCAACACCATTGACGTTTGTACCCGTGTCGCACACATCGAAACCAATTTGAATTTCGATCTTGTTGCGACAATGGTCGTAGTTTGTTCGTGTCACGCGCAGTTGACGCACCACCCTGTAATAGTCCTGCTCGGGATCGATACGTAGTGTGTAGTCGCCTTGGGCAAGCGGAGCAAATAGGAATCTCCCTTTCTTGTCGGAACGTGCCCAAAAAGACGAGCCGTTGCGAACACTACCTTCGTTTCTCATGAAGAAAAAGAAGAAACCTCCTTTTTGCAAATCCCGCCGACGACCCGCGAGTAGAAGAGTTATTTGAAAGGGTGGCTAACATTATCCCGGCCGCAAAAAGGAGAAAGGGTTGTCCTTCTCCTTAAGAACTACACAGGGAGGAAGTTGGCGCAGGCGCTCGCCTGTGGGGAAAAAGACCTCAGAGATTGCGTCGATTTGTGGCAAACGCGCCCCTTAAAGTCACAACTACAATTGAGTGACAAAGCACTCCTCAAAACTGCGAAGGATTTTCGGGCTCTGCAATCTAAGTGGAAGAAACTGTCTCGCGGGGCGCCCGGCAAATCCCTTCATCGAAAACTAGTGAGTACCCTAGTGAATTGGTTCGTCACGAACATGGGGCACCCATGTCTTTGGGAGGGGTTCTTCCTGGAGTTAGACTGGTCTCCGGAGGCTCGTAACGAAGTTTACCGTGGCGCGCCCTGGAATTACTGTCAGCCTGATGGAGACTGGGACACAATTATCCAAGCCGCGATGCCCCCGGGAAATTACCTTCAGCAAACATGGAGGGAATATGAAAAGAGCCGAATCATTACTAAGAACCGGGCGTCCACAATGGAAAGCATGCCTGCTCCCGAGGACTACCCGAACTCACTTTGGTCGTGCTACTCGTTGTTCGGATTCTATCGACGGTGGCTAGGCGCATGGCTCCCACGGTGTGTGCTCGAAGGTCGCTTCGCTAGATCGGCGATGCGAGATGCCCGAGAGAGACTGCGTGCGGAGACCTTAACGCAAGAAGCAAAGTTGCTGAGAGAAGAAAATTACGGCGTTGACTGGCGTCGAGGGCCTCCAAGTCTCTAGCGTCGCGTCGCTCCACTGCAATTTCTGTCGAAAGACGACCAAATGTGTTCGTGCCCGCAGTTTAAGCACCCTCTCTGACTGACGGCCCATCAGCCAGTTTTCGCTCAACTTCCGGGTTGCCCGTGATCCAGGAGTTTCTGGGTCGATTCACACAAGCCGACTTATCGAGATTGATCATTCCATAGACTCCGCCGTGCGGCACGTCGATCCTGCTGAACGCCCACCAAAAGCAGCCACAGCGTCAAGGAGCCTTCGCCTGCAACCCCGAAGACTGCAAGCCATGGGATGAACAATCGACTAGCCGCATGTGGCGATAGGAACATCAGGTAGGCTGCGCCCGCCGAGGTCATGAGCAGGCCAAGCATCCGCGGTAGAAACCCAGATCGCCAGATCAACCAGCCCACGAGGACGCAATGGGCCCCGAAGGGCACCAACGCCCAGCCATAGCCTTCATTGAATGCCTCTGCCGAACCTGCTGCTTGGAATAGGTGAGTCACTCCGAAATAGTTGAGTGCGGTTATACTCATCACCACCACAAACACAAATCGAAAGATCGCTGCCAGCAATGACACCCTGCTATTGATTCGCCTGAGCAGCGCATAGAGCAGCACCGCCACAGCAACATCGCAAGCCAGCGTTCCGGCTACCCGCAAAGGCGTGGCGGTTTTCGCCCCACTTGGAGCCAGCACGAAGATCAGCAGGTACAGCGCACCGATAAGACGCGCCCGGAAGTCCTCAGACATGCGTACCTCTTAACGAATGGAAGCTGCTCTGCTGGAGATACGGCTACAAAGAGCAGGTTGTTCCGCTTGAGATGTTTACTTGCTTACTCGAAGTGGGTCAGTAATGGGAAACGCGCATAGGAAAAGGGATCCAGAGTTGTCTATGCCGACTTCTCGTTACCGATCTGCCCCTGGTGAGTGAATCGGCGATTTTCAATCGAGAAGTGGTCCTGACCCTAGGGCGAAACCGGAACAGCTTCAGGATTGCGGCACGGGTGATTGCTCGGGTTGCGGTTGCGGCTTTCGCCTCAGGACCAACGCGGAGAACAGCGTGATGACGAGCCCAATCGGAAAGGGATGGATGAACGTGAGCACTGCATTGAAGAATGGGTTTTTGTACAGCTCTTTGTATTTTCTGACCTGCTCAAGTTTTTCCTGGACGGCTGCCGGGCTCGCCCCCGAGGCGGTGAGCTTCTGAACCAAATGAGCGCCATACGCGTCCCAGAAACCAGGCAGGAAGTTGTAGTAGATCAGTTCCCAGGTTACGACATAGACGATGCACGATATCAGAGTAATGGAGAGGCCGACGGCAAAGGCTTTTGAAAAGGTAATCTGACCATTGCCAATGTTGTCGCGGTAGGTTCGGATGCCGACAAACACCATCAAGAACGAGAGCACGATAGAGGTGTTGCTGATGATCGCGCCGCGGTCGAAGCCAATCCTGCCGCCGAAGATCACGATCGCTATCATCATCAGCGAGGAGATAGCGCCGGAAGTCAGCCCGAAGGTGACGATGATCTTTCTCATATCCTGGAAATGTCTTTTATCCGATCGTCTCTTGTCCGATCTTTACGTTCCACCTATGATGCCGGCCGGCCCCATGCTGATACGAGCTCAGCGACCGGCCACGTCAGCTGGTGACTTGGATGCCGCTGGGATCACTACGATCAGGTTATCGCCTGCTCCGGGGTGAGTCATCCCAAGATAATCAAGCCTGTCGAGCTCCGGTTGGGAGTCGAACCCGATGTCTTTCGCGGTCATGTTCGGCGCATAAAACATCAAGTGCGGAGGGAAAATGCCAGTGCCGTGCTCGGGGATCGCCCTCAAGCGGTTCCGGCTGGACATCATGTAGAGGAACCCCGGTTTGCTGGGATACTGGTAACGGCCTTCCTTATATCCGTTGGCGATGTCTGCCTTGATTTCGGCCTCGGACTTGCCGTTTGTGCGCAGCTCTTCACCGTGCATGTAGACAAGCAAGAGAGTGCGGCTGCCTTCCGCGTCGAAACACTGCGGCTCAATGGTTGTTTCTGCGGGCTTTACGAAATGCCGGGTGACGATGCAGCTGAAGCCGTTGGTGCCTTCGCGCGCCTTCTCGTAGCCTTTGGAGCCGAGAACATAAACTGTGGCTTTGCTGGATACCTCGGCCGGGGCGGCGCTTTCAGCGAGTGTGATCTGCTGGTCACGTGGCATGGAGGCGTCGTAGACCCGGGGGAGTTCCTGGGCGATTGCGGGAATGGGCGCAGTGCTCGAAAACATGCCGATCGACAGGGTACCCACGACAAAGACCTTCATCGAATTCAGAGACTTCATCTTCGCTCCTTTTTTCAAGAAGTTCGCGTTTTCACAAACTTCGTGTTCGCTCATATTGAGCGGTTCAACATACCGCAAAAGGCGGGGTCGGTGTCGTCATCCTTTTGGATGATTTTTGGCGGCGGAGAAAAAATCATTGGTTTGGGGGAGCGGTTACTGACGCGAACCGTGCTTGCGCACGAGTAAATCAGGGGAGAAGGCCGAATTCCTTACCGCGCTGCACCGCCTGCGTCCTTCGTCTCGCCCCGAGTTTGTCGAAAACACGGCTGGAATGGGTCTTCACCGTGCTCTCGCTCACAAAAAGCTTCTCGGCGATTTCGCGGTTGCTCAGACCCTGGGCGATCAGTTCAAGGATCTCCAGCTCGCGGCGAGTGATATGGAGGCTCTCACGTCTTCTTTCGTCAGGGATGAACGGCCCCTCGGCAGGGACGGGGACCTCCCTCACAACAATTGTCTGGCGTTTTGCTGTTAGCTTGAGGCCAAGCCAGATGCCAAGAACCGCAAAGGTCGCGGCGATCAATCCGCCGTAGATTTCGACGGAATGTTCGACGACCAGGAACTGATACTCGGTCCACTGGAGCAGAGCAATCAAGATTCCACCGACCAACCCGTACATGAGCACGTGGCGCTTCATAAGTTGCAGGAGGATTCGTTACCGAAATTATCGCACCCATGGTGGGGTAGATCCTACTGCTTGCAGGGGAAGATCAACGCTCGACTTCAACAGGGCTAAAGTGAATAGCCTGGACGCAATTCCTCGCAAATAACGAAGTCCAGCGACACCGAACTTCGAAGAAGGAACTCGACAAGCTGCGGGCGGTCATCCATCGCGATTTTGCTGATGCGTCGCTGGATGGAGCGTCGCCGGACAGACGCTTCGCGACCGCCTACAATGCAGATCCTCAAGCTGCAAACACGGCGATTGCATGCGCTGGCTATCGCGTCGTGGGCGCTGGACACCACAGGATTTCTTTTGATGTAGTCAAGCTCGCGATTGGGAAAGCAGCGAACCCATACAGTGATTACTTCGAGATGTCGGCAAAGCGAAACGTGATTGATTACGATGATGCGTTTGTTGCCACCGAGACTGAAGCAAAGGAGATTCTGGCGAAGGCCAAAGAATTGCGCTGAGGTCCTCGAGCGGTGGATTGACAACAATCATCCATCGCTGAAAGTATAGACAGGCCTTCTCATCTCATCTGTTTTCTCTCCAAGAGAACCTCGGGACGAAAGAAGGGACCAAGCGGGGGCTGGGGACTAAATTGGAGACGACGGTCGGTTCCCTGCAGTACCTTCCCAAAGATTGTTAGGATATCGACCGCCTAGTCGCCTTGAGTCGCTGCGCGAAAGCTCCCTAGTGTGGTGAACAATCCCGCCGATCAGGAAAATTCGAATGCGTGCGCCCCTACGCGCCCCCCTCAAAAACCAAAGTAACCTCCACGTTCGTGCGATTGTTGGCCGCCCCCAGCCGGCCTACAATGAAGACACTCGCCGCCCATCATTGGGGTTGAAGCGGCTCTGATTTACAGTTTCTACTCAAGCCATTGGCTATGTTTATGAATTTCAACCCTTTATCTGAAAAGGTCGCGTCTCCCGGATCGAATCGATGGAACGACTCCATAAAGGTGCATGCGGCCTGCGCGGCCTTGCTATGCCTCACTTTGCTGAGCGGTTGCGGCGCTGGCGGCTTTGCTCCGGGTATCGATAGAAATACTGACGTCGTCCTGGTTTCGATTACCATAACTCCTGCGAATCCAGCTCTGATTCTCGGCACGCTTACTCAGTTCACGGCCATCGGGACCTTTTCCGATCAGAGCACGAAGGACATTACCGCGTCCGTCGCCTGGAGTTCCTCGAACCAAAACGTTGCGTCGATCAATGGTGGGGGGCTGGCAGCCGCTCTCGCCCTAGGTTCCCTTTCGATCTCAGCGACCTCTGACTCCATCACCGGGAGCACGTCAGTAAGCGTCCAATCCCCGACCTTGATCTCAGTCGCGATTGTGCCTGCAGACGGAACCATAGCAGCTACCACGACCCTGCAGTTTCATGCGCTCGGCAATTACTCGGATGGATCCGTTCAGAATGTGACCCGACAGGTCACTTGGGCATCATCCAACACCGCGGTTGCCCAAATTCTCAACACGGGCGACTCGAAAGGTGAGGCTGCGGGAAGTTCGACCATCACTGCGACCCTTGGGTCCATTGCTGGCTCAACCACACTTAACGTCACGAACGCCACGATCGTATCGATTACGGTAATGCCGCCATCGCAGACGATAGCCGTCGGGACGACGCTGGATTTCACCGCATCCGGCCGGTTCAGCGATAACAGCGTCCAGAACATCACGAACGATGTGACATTCAACTCGGACAACATCGCCGTCGCTACGATCGACAACACTACGGACATTGCTACAGCCGTCAGCCCGGGCACAGCCAATATTTCTGCCACCTTTAATGGAGTTACGGGATCTACGCCGCTCGACGTAACGACTGCGACGGTGTCGTCGATCTCCATCACGCCAGCCACCGCTGAGTTGGCGCCGAATAGCTTCGTAGACTGCACTGCCACCGCTACCCTAAGCGATGGCACAACACAGGTGATCACGAATGACGTTACCTGGAGTTCCTCGAACCCGTCGGTTGCCGCGGTGGACAATACGGGTAGCGTGGGCGCAGTCGCCGCAGGAAACGCGACGATCTCCGCGCAGTTCGGCGCAGTCACGGGCACCAGCACGATCCTTGTCAACCCGCAATTGAGGTCAATCCAGATCTCACCGTCGAGCGCCAGCATAGCTGCGCAAACCGGGTTTGCTTTCACTGCGCTTGGAACGTTTGCAGATGGCACAACTCAAGACCTGACAGATTTCGTGTTATGGACGTCCTCGGCGCCCTCGGTGGCGACCGTCTCCGCGGGTAACGCCAACGGACTGGCGGCTGGAACTTCGACGATCGTAGCGTTGTTAGACGGACTGGTAGGAACCGCCCAGTTGACGGTCACCGGCGCAAAGATCAACTCGATCGTCGTATCGCCTGCGGCGGCCGCTCTGGAACTTGGTGGTTCCACCAAATTCAAGGCAACTGGTAGCTTCAGCGATGGCACGACCAGAGATGTGACGCCTTGGGTAACTTGGACATTATCCTCGCCAGAAGTGGCGACTATAAAGCCAGCGGGCATCGCAAGAAGTGCACGTGCGGGGATGACAACTGTGACCGCGACCATGAACAACGTCAGCGGAGGCGCTGTTCTGAGCGTTCACTAAATGCGAGTGCCCATGGAGATGACAGCCCGACTGCGACCCGGAGTGCACGACCCGAGGAATGCCGTGCGACTCTTAGTGACGTTGTCTATCTTCGCGGCCGTGCTTGCTGCTCCTTCGTTTGCCCAATTCGCTCCCACGCCAGCAGCCGAAAGCACTCCGAGTGACATCGCGATTGGCTACAGTCACCTTAGACTCGATTTTTCAGGAAAGCCGGCAGTCGATCTGAATGGCGTTGATGTCAGTGGAACAGTCAGCATTGATCGGAGTTGGAGCGCGACCGTGGACTCAAGCTATGTTCGTGCTGGAAGGGATCCCGAGTCCGGACATAGCAGCGCGGTTTTGAGCGCGTTCGCAGGTCCGGTGTTTGTTGCGGCCCAGAAAAATCGAATGCGTTTCCTTGTTCGGCCACTTTTGGGCATGACCTTGGTAGATGGTTCCGTTCCGGTGAATGACGTGTACTTCAGGGGGTGGCAGTCCCGCCTTTCCTGGGCAATCGGAGGAGGAATCGAATATGTTCTGTCTCCGTCCTACGCCGTTCGCTTTAACGCCGACTATGTGCGGGCGCATTTCATGAGCTCGAATGCTACGGTCGAGCCCCAGAACGGAATTCGTTTTAGCACAAATTTCGTGTTTCGACTTTCTCCACGTTTGCGGCACTCCCACGTCGAAAGCGACGGTAACTAGGACTTGCTTTTCGATACTGAAAGTCGGGTGTCCGACCCTTGGATGGTTTCACTCCCCATCACTTAAGATCGTTTGACCGATTGACTTTTCGAATGCATCTTCATTTCCCCCACTGAACTCGCGCACAGGTCCTTCTCAAAATCGTGCGGTGCCCACCGATGGCAGACCACGGCTTTTCGCGTTTGCTTTCACGATTGCCCAGATGACCTTGGGTGTAAAGCCGTGATCCCAAATTTTGCCTGCTTTGTTGATAGATCGTAGCAACGGACCGAAGGTGATGCCGGCATCCGCAGTCCAGCTGTCGACCGCCTCCTTCACCCACTGCGGAACGCGGATCGTTCGGATGTGGCCACCTTTTCCTGGCAGGTCAGCGATGACCCAATGGCCTTCCCGAAGCTGAAGATCCTCGAACCGTAAGGCTGTAACCTCAGCTCTCCGGAGGCCGCAGCCGATGAGAAGCGAGAGCAAAGCGCGATTTCGTCGGCCGAGAAGGGTGGAGGTTGTCTCAGTGCAGAGTAACTTCTTTCCCTCGTCCGCCGTGAGCCAATCCCCGACACGCACTCCCAGCCACCTGACCCCCTTCACACGCCGAATGCCTGCCACAAGATCGGGGCTAAGAAGTCCGCAATCGGATGCTTCATACGCCAGCTGGCGTATCGCTGCCAATCTCGGGTTAATCGTCGACGGGGCGTATGGGCGCTGTTCGAGTGCGATTCCACACGAACTACACCGCACATCGAAGCATCCTGGTACCTGGTCTGTGCACAGGACGCCTACCGTTACCGGCTGCACGCGGTACAGTCCGGTCCAACGAATGCCGGGGAGCTGAATGTCGAAGAACTTCATGCGGGACCGAGCGTTTATGTGCGCAAGTCTGACGATTGCTGGGTCGGGGTAGTGTCGATAACGTCGGCAACGCGTGCGCTGCGCGCCTGCTTCATCGCGTCCAGCGCCTTTTGAAACTGCCTTTCGCCGCTGCCGCGAGCTCAGAAACTCCTGGATCACGGGCAAGTGGAAACTAATCCCAAGGTAAGGTTTGCCGACAATCCACCCGGAACTTGGAAATTAAGGCTGATTTCGCGTTCCGCCCGGTTGACAAGCGATAGTCGAGCGTCTACCATCGTCGCAAGTTGAGGGTAGGATGTCTTCTATGGCGAAACAAAAGCCCGAACGGCTCGGCGTCCTCCAGGGAACGCTTGACATGCTCATTCTGCGGACTCTTCTTTATGGACCCGCCCACGGTCACCAGATTGGGAAGCACATTCAGAGAACTACGAATGAATTCCTGCAGATGCAGCACGGCTCTCTCTACCCGGCGTTGCATCGTTTGGAGAAGCGGGGATGGGTTGTCTCCAAATGGGAGACGGCTCCGGATCGCAATCGAGAATTCAAGTATTACCGCCTGACAGAGAAAGGCAGAAAACAGCTCCTGGTTGAAGAATCGCACTGGAAACAGATGTCGGAAGCTGTCGCACGCATCATGTGGCCCGCTGCCGAGGAGTGCTGAGATGACGTGGTGGCAGATTAAAAAACGGGATGCCGACGTGGAGCGGGAACTCCAATCTGACCTTGAGCTGGAAGAAGAAGAGCAGCGGGAACAGGGCGTGCTTTCGGAAGAGGCTCGCTACGCCGCCCTGCGTTCTTTTGGCAACCCAACACTTATCAGCGAGCAAACTCGCGCTGTCTGGAGTTGGAATTGGCTTGAATCCCTTGCACGCGATCTGCGCTTCAGTCTACGCACGCTTCGTCGCACACCCGGATTTACCGTCATCGCCGTCTTGGTGATGGCACTGGGCATTGGCGCCAACGTCGCGCTATTCACGGTTGTGCGTGGCGTTTTGCTCAAGCCCTTGCCGTTCCAGAAGCCGGAGCGCCTGATGATGCTCTATGAGGCAGGTCTCGATCAAGACGAATCGGCTAGCTTCAACATAGTCTCCGGCGGGGTGTACTCCGAGTGGAAGAACCAGAACCACAGCTATAGCAACCTTGCGCTCTCTCAGGAGATCCGGGTCGGGCTCTCCGGTTCGGGTGGGCAATTGCCGGAGAAGCTAAACAGCGCATTGTTCTCCTGGGATATGCTCCGCACGCTGGGTGTGCAACCCGCGCTGGGCCGCGATTTCACGCAGGCGGATGACAGCCCGAGGGCGAATGGCACGGTGTTGCTTAGCTGGGGCCTTTGGAAGCGTCGCTTCGGCGGTGACCCTGCCATTCTGAACCAGACGATCGATCTGGACGCCCGGCCGTACACCGTGATCGGCGTGATGCCCGCTTGGTTCGAGTTTCCCGAGCCCTCCACGCAGCTATGGACTCCGGTGTACCACGACGAGCCCGAAGAGGCGATGCGCTCGGTCAGCGATCACATGTTTCGGGTAGTGGGCCGGCTGAAGCCTGGAGTCAGGGAGTCGCAAGGCGATGCGGATTTAAGCATCATCTCCCAGCGCATCCACAATGATCACCTCAATGAACCATTTGTATTTCGGCGCGCGCAAAGCCGTCCTCTGCTGGACCACATCGTAGGCGAAGTCAAGAAGCCGCTCTATATGCTCCTGTATGCGACCTGCTGCCTTCTGCTGATCGCCTGCCTCAATGTGGCCAATCTGCTGGTGGCGCGCGCGGTTGCACGGCGCAAAGAGCTGGCGATCCGCACCGCACTCGGAGGAGGCTGGCTACGCCTGGTTGGCGAGCGGTTGACGGAGTGTCTGCTGCTTTCGCTGGCCGGCGGCGCGCTGGGACTTTTGCTCGCCTTCGCCGCCCTTCAATGGCTTACGCGAACTCGCCACGACATGAGCCGCATCGAATCCATCCATATCGACGGCATGGTGCTCGGGTTTGCGGTTGGTGTTGTCTTGCTGTGCGCTTTGTTCTCTGGACTCATTGCCGGGTTCAGCGGCAGCGACAAGGGCATTCTTGGCGCGTTGCATGAGGCATCGCGTTCGGTGGGCGGAAACAGTGCGCGCGCCTCGCTCCGCAAGGTGCTGCTCGCGCTCGAAGTCGGACTGACTGTGATCCTGCTGATTGGCGCCGGACTGTTAATCAAGAGCTATGAACGGCTACGCTCGGCCGACATGGGCTGCCTTACGCAAGACTTACTCACCATGCACCTGGGCCTTCCGGATGCCCGTTATTCAACCCCCGCACTCCGGGCTAATTTCTACGACACGCTGCTCGATCGCATCCGCGCGCTGCCTGGAGTGGACGCAGCAGGCTTTGCGACGGCTGTCCCTGGGCAGGACCGCGCGAGGGATTCGAGCTTCAGCATCATGGAGCATCCGGCCTTGCCGCAAGGGATTGGACTGGTTGCCTTAATCCGCTGGGCTGATCCCCAGTACTTTAACGCGATGGGCATTCCGATTTTGCGTGGCCGTACATTTGATCCCGGGAAGCGTTTGGATAAAGCTAACGAAGTCGTTATCAGCCAATCGTTCGCGAGCCAGTTTTTCCCCGGCGAAGACCCGCTCGACAAGCATCTCCGCTTACGTGGGCAAAATGCGGTCATCGTGGGGATTGTGGGCGATACCCGCAACGCTGTCGGCGAAGCGCCTCGGCCGGTGCAATATTACCCTCTGGATGCCGGCATCGAGAGCGTGGGCACGCTGGTGATTCGTTCCGGCCACAGCCCCAGTCACGATATGGAGCAGTTCGCAGTGCCGGTACAGCGCATCGTTTCGGAGATGGACCGCGACCTGCCCGTCTCTGATGTGCTCACGATGAATCAGTTATTGGGCGAATCGACCCTGGAGCAAAGCTTTGACACGGCGCTGCTCGCCGCTTTCGCCACGGTGTCCCTGGTTCTTGCCGCGGTCGGGCTGTTCGGCGTGATGTCGTATATTGCTGCCCAGCGGACGACCGAAATCGGCATCCGCGTCGCTCTGGGCGCAAAGCGCGATCAGGTGATGCGAAGGATACTGCTGGATGGAATGCGGCCTGCGGTCTTCGGTCTGGCCGTGGGACTCGCAGCCAGTCTGGAAGCCGGCCAGCTCATGCGCGACTTGCTCTATGAGATCAAGCCGCTCGATCTAGCGGTTTATGCCGCAGTTGCGGCAATCTTGCTCGCAGTGGCCGCGTTCGCATGTATCGTGCCCGCGTGGCGTGCATCGCGCCTCGATCCGGTGCAAGCATTGAGAGCCGAATAGGCCTATATATTCCGGCGATGTCCCGGAGGCATTGCTCGCTAGGGCCCAAAGGCTTTGTCCGCATCCGTCACTTCGGCTTCCTGGCGAATCGCCTTCGGGCCTCCCGCCTAGCATCGAGTCGACAGCTGCTGGCTTCGAGCAGCGCAGCGGACGAACGCGGTGGTAGCTACAACGTGCGCTCCGACAATGCTTCTCTGTGGCACTGCCCACGCTGTGGTGTATCGATGATCGTGATTCAGAGATTTACTGCTGAGGAGTTTTCAGCATGCACGTACTTCGATTCTTCCTAATCCCAACCTCAGTGCCGGACCTTGCATGTGCCGAGGCACGATGTCGCATTCTTGTGCTCATCGAGCGTCGCCGACCTCTCTCCCGATCTCGCGCCGACAATCTTGCGCCTCTTTGGAGCACCGCACGCAGTGCTAACCCGACGTTCTCTCACCCACTCACAAAGCACTCGCGACACAAACTGCCGTTCAAATCCCATAGCGTACCGCGTCCGCCGCAAACGCCAGCGGCTTCCTCCTAGTCTCCTTATCGAAAACGCCTCGGCTCGACTTTTTCTTCGAACTCGAAGTGTCCGGCCGAGGCGTTTCCGATCAAGGCTAGCGACAATCTGGACGGAAGCTTTAACGTGATCCGACAAGCTCGCCCAACATGCAACTCACTTCGACGCGACCACCGGCTTCACCTGCTCGTATTCCGGGTTTTTCCACAGCGCGCTGTGGTGCTCCAGAATATCGGCGGTAACCTGCGCTGTCTCGTTGCCGTAATATCTCGCAACGATGTGTAGTGCAAGATCAATTCCCGAGGTGAGGCCGCCTGCAGTTGCGATTTTGCCATGATCCACGAAGCGGGTTCCACTGACGAAGTGCACAGCGGGATATTGCTTCTGCATGCTCTGCTGAAAGGCATGGTGCGTAGTAGCGGTTTTGCCGTCAAGCAGTCCATACTCCGCCAGCATCGCGGCTCCGGTGCACACCGACATAGTCACATCGGCGGCAGCCGAATTGGCGAGCAGCCATGCTTTCTGGGCCGCGGTACGTCCGGCCTGGGCGGGAATCACGATAATCTGCGGCTTGGGCGCATGATCGAAATCGTAGTTCGGTGCGATAGTCAGTCTGTTTGCATCCACCGGCTTCACTGAATCAGACACGGTGTAAACGTTGAAAACCATCACCATGTCGTCACCATCCGATTCATGCCATGGCTTGCCTTTGGTCGTAAGCATGGCGTCGCTGAAGACTTCCCAGGGGCCCGCGATGTCCATGACGTCCGCGCCCTCCGAGATCAGGAACGCAACGTTGATCTTGCCCGAAGCGGGCGGCTTCAGTGAGCCGGCTTCTTGCCTCGAATCGGATCCTGCGTCGGATACTTTCCCATGACTCGCGAAAATCATCAGTTGCAGAATCCCCACGATCAGGACAGCTATCCAGAGTCCCTTACCTGTGATCCACATGAGATCCTCCCGCTAAACGGCTTGCGATCGGACCGACGATACCTCGATAATGAAACGGCTCAAATGACATTGATCCGGCATTTCGGGACATTTCTTGGCTAGCGTGGCAGGTCCTAGATCGCCGGATAAACGTCATTCCAGAAATGCACCCTTCTGGGCTATTCATAGGACTAATAACGTGAGACCCAAACACATCGTCATCGTGGGGTACGACGACATCACTTCCCTCGACCTGTCGGGCCCGCTAGAGGCGTTCAGTAGTGCATTTCTTGAGGACTCGAACGGCAACCTGCAGCCTTGCTATAAGGTGACGATTGCCGCGTTAGGCGCGAAGACCTTCCGCTCCGTGTCCGGGTTGCGCATGACCGCCTCCTGCTTCCTAAGCTCCTTGCGCCACATGGACACGCTCCTCATTCCTGGCGGCCGCGGCGCGCGCCTCTCGTCCTCGGCTCCGAAGCTGGCGGAATGGATCAACCGCCGGACCAGCGGCATTCGTCGAATCGCCTCGGTGTGCACAGGAATTTTTGCGCTCGCGCCGACCGGGCTGCTCGACGGGCGGCGTGTGACCACCCACTGGAAGTTCGCCGACGAATTGGCCCGCCGCTTTCCTGCGTTGAAGATTCACGCCAATGCGCTTTACATTCGTGACGGCAAGTTTTATACCTCGGCTGGCGTCACCGCCGGGATCGATCTGTCCCTGGCATTAATTGAAGAAGACTTCGGACCTCGAGTGGCGCTCGCGGTAGCGCGCGAACTGGTGGTCTACATGAAGCGTCCTGGCGGGCAGGAGCAGTTTTCCGAGCCGTTGAAGTTTCAAGTTGCTTCTACCAGCCGTTTCGCCGATCTGGCGGCGTGGATTGTTTGTCATCTCGACAAAGACCTTTCTGTTGAGGCGATGGCGGAGCATATGAATCTTTGCCCGCGGCAGTTCTCCCGCCGTTTCAGGCTGGAGTTCAACAGCAGTCCCGCAGCTCTTGTGCAACGCCTCCGGCTTGACGAGGCGCGCAGGCGGCTATCCGCCTCTGGCGGTACCGTAGAGGGCATAGCCGATTCGGTTGGTTTTCGCGACCCCGACAGTTTTCGCCGCGCGTTTATGCAACGCTTCGGCGTTGCGCCTACCCACTACCGGGGCCGTTTCCTGGCCGCCGCGGGAAGCTAAGCTCCTTGGTGGGCTTGACTATGTCCATCTCTTCTCAGCTTTCTAAAGTCTCGTCACCGCGAACCCTCGATCTGGCTCAGAACACCGTTAAGCTCGTCGATCATGTCGGACAGCTTGTTTCGCGTTAGAGCAGGCATCACCGCAGGATCGTAGCGTGCCCTGGAGTTGAAAGTTTCAGTGCGTCTTCGATCTCGCATCGGGCATTGGTCGGTTTCGCGAGCACCTTGCTTCTTCATTCGTGGTGCAGCATCAATCATTGGAAATAGCTTCGCCGCCTGATTCGCGATAGGCATCAGCCACAATCTAGGCTGATACAATCCTGCCCGGAGGAATTCATGTCTAACTTAGCTGGTATAGTCCAGCAGTTGAAAAAGGAACGGGATTCGGCGGCAAGAACAGTTCAGCAACTGGACGCGGCTCTCGCCGCACTCGATGGCGGCTCATACGAAAGACGAACTGGAACTAGGCGCAAGATTTCAGCAGCAGGAATAGCGCGGATCGCGGCTGCCCAGAGAGCACGTTGGGCGAAGAAGCGCAAGAATGGCGGGCACAAGCTGAACGTAGTCAGCATGCCCAAGAAGAGAACGATGTCGGCTGCGGCCCGTAGGAAAATTGCTGCCGCGCAACGGGCGCGGTGGGCGCGGGTAAAGGCTGGTCAAAAGAAGACGGCGTAAAACTATCGGCTGCCCGAATCAGGAGGAGCGAACGCTGGCGCCAGCATCATCTGGGCGTGAGGGGAGGAGCCTTCGCGCTGAAATTTCATCGGGCCGATGCGTGCAGGCGCCGGAGCGTGGGCTTCATTCGCCTGAGCATCTGCGTGGGCAGCGTGAATCGCGTGCCTTATGTCGATTCCCACCTGAGACAGCGCGACAGTTCCACGAGTTGCCGTCATTACCAGCACAATCGTCCCCTTGCTTTATGTCGTCAGTGGCAATTGGGCCAGCTTAATTTTCCCTGTGCGCCAAGAAACGCGTCGGACTGAAGATTGGCAGGTAGTTCAAGGCTGACAGAGCGCACGGCCGGGCTCGGCGTTGCACATGCAAGAGCCTCACGATGTAAGCCGCTAGATTTTCCCGGGGCGCGCTCGTAATATATCCGCGTCAATCGAGCGATCGCTCGTTTCCCCAGTTTTACGTCGCGCTGTATCGAACGGCGCAATTTTCCCAGGGAATTCCATCCGTTTCCAAGAATCAAAAAGGAGGAGGCTATGAGAAGGCTCCATGTGATTGCATTTTCAGTTCTGCTGCTGCCTCTGCTCGCTCAGGCACAGAGCCAGTTCGATGGTACGTGGAAAATCGACATGAATTCCGTGCAACTCCCGAAGAAGCCCGATGTGTTGCTGCTGCAAAACGGAATGTACGAATGCAAGAGTTGCGTCCCCCCGATCAGCATCAAGGCAGATGGCACCGACCAGAAGGTGACCGGGCATCCATACTTTGACACCATGAGTATGAAGGTCATCGACGATCATAACGTCGAGGGCACAACCAAGCGCGACGGCAAAGTTGTGGGGACCGAAATGGACTCGATCTCAGCGGACGGCAACACCCTCGATGTGAGTTGGACCGATAGCGGCCAGCCGAGCGGAGGCACACAGAGCGGACACTACACATCCAAACGGGTCGCTAAAGGTCCGGCTGGCGCAAACCTGCTTTCCGGTTCCTGGCGTGGCGAAAAGGCTGCGGCCTCTTCGGACGCCATCACATGGACGTACAAAGTCAACGGCAACGAACTCACGATGACCAATCCCACGGGCCAGTCGTATACCGCCAAACTCGACGGCACGGAAGCTCCTTACAAAGGCGATCCGGGTACGACCGGCGTTTCACTGAAGATGCTCGGTAAAGATACGCTGGAAGAGACGGACAAGCGCGAAGATAAAATTATCAGCATCTCAAAAATGACAGTTGCCAGTGACGGCAAGTCCGCGAAGATTGTCGTGGACGATACGCTTCACGGAACCCAAGTCCGCGCGACAGCGATGAAGCAGTAACTTCGCGGCTTGTACCGCAATGAGCACTCTCCTTTTCGCTTCATTCAGCGGGGGCGGAGGAATGCCTTAGCCCCCACTCGTACCCGACACCAGTGAATTGATCTTCGGGCGCCACAGTGATTCGCGGTGGCTACGGCGTCATGTATGAGCGCATTCAGGGCAACGACATGTACGACGGCGCCACCAATCCTCCCTTTGGCTATACGTTTAACACCAATAACGTTCTGCCAATCCACACACGAGTCGGTCGGGTGCCGCGATTACGGTTCCTATCGTACGGAGAGTGTCACCGGACCAAGTGTCAACTATCTCCGTCGCGCGTTTCGCAACACAGCACCGGCGTAGAGCAAGCTGCGGCAGGAGGAGTGGGACACACCCTGTCACAAGCCGAGAAGTTGACCACCACGCTGACCAGTAACATACTCAGATTTCGACATTACGCCGAAGGTTTTTTTCGTGCGTTGCAACACCACATGTATCCCTCAACCATACGAGTCCGCCAGCTAACACGGGGGCCACTTAGGGGATCTGGCTTGGTTACCGGCGGTTACTTGAATACTCTTAGCGCAAGTACTTAGGAGTTCCTCGCTAGAAGGATTGCTGCCAGTTCCTACCCAGTTCGCCATTTTCGCCGGTAGAATAGAGTATGAAAGAACAAAAACAACGGACATCGCCCGTACGGCGCAAGGTTTCCAAGCCTACCCAAAAGGGCGAAGTGGGAATCATCTTCCTCCTGGGCAGTGATCGTCTTCTCATCGAATCCAGTGAGATTTCTGAGGCCGAGACGTGCGCCGGTTTCGTGAATCACCGGCGCGGCCACGACAAGTTCTGGGCGCAGTTGCAATCCGATGGCTTAGCACCGGGAGACGAGGATTACATAACCATTCCCCGAGGCCGTGTGATTTTTTCCGCGCACACACGGCAATACTCACTGCTTCTCGATCGTTGCATTTTGAAAAAACCTAAGCTCGTACGAGAGATTCGGGAACGCATGAACCTGCCCAGCCGCGGGTTACTGATATCAACAGACGGCCACTATCGTTGTGCCTATTGCATGAGCAAGACTTCGTTGTAATTAGGGCTCCGGCCGACCGACGAACCGAATCAGCCAACTCAAGTTCGCGAAATGGGGGGAGCGATGACGTTCAATCACACTTTCAAAGTGAGCGGAGTCGCAGCGAAGGATGAAAGCG
Source organism: Candidatus Acidiferrales bacterium (assembly GCA_035507635.1). GTDB lineage: Bacteria > Acidobacteriota > Terriglobia > Terriglobales > Acidobacteriaceae > Sulfotelmatobacter. Next base: position 1,808 of record DATJOA010000233.1, on the reverse strand, counting down.
TGGGGAAAGTCTTCCTCGTCATTAACGTTGACACGCGAAAATGCCTCGTCTGCGATCAGCTATTTACGCGCGATGACTCGTTTCAACACTCGATGGTGACGTGCTATCCATCGACTAAAAGGAGTGTAAAAACAAATGCCTGATTCCTCAACTCTCGGCCATTTTCCGTGTGAGGTTTCGCTGAATGGAATGTGTATGCGATATCCGAGAATTCGGCAGACCTCCGAGTCTTTCGACGATTTCGATATCGTTGTCACTGACCCGCAACTGGGAAGCTTCGCCCTGCACTCTGGGTTTGACATTGAGGTACGTGAGCTCGATGCAGCTTGGCGGCAGGTGTCTCTGGAGGAGCTGAAGAGAATTCTCAAAAGCAGATACTTACTCCCCAGTGATGACCTCCCGACGGCGTCGCAGAACGGGGAAGCCTGCTATTTGCTCCGGTCCATGATATTGAGATTCCGGATTGGCAGCGTGGCCGGCTTTCCGTGCTGGGCCGGGAGGAAGCATGTGTTCGGTACGTTCAGCGAGTTTTTTATCGCACAGGAATTCCGCATCTGGTTTCTGGAACGACGTTTCTGGTCCCGAGCGCTGCGACTGCTCGCATCCCGCTGAAGAGGGCGGGATTTCGTCCGAGCCAGATTTCACCATCTGCTCTGGTCGAGCCGAGAACGGGGTGTGCCGTTCAAGTCGTCGAACGCAATCCAAGAACTAATTAGGTAGTGGGCGGTTTTGAAAACAGCCCACTACCACTAATTAAATCAGTTAGGAGATGCTGAATGAAAACAGTCATACTGAAAGATGGAGCGGGCAATCCGCAGGGTGTCATCCGGGATCTGCCCGGAGATCAACAGAGGTTGTATGACCGATCCGGAAGCTCAGTCGCAACGTACCGTGGTCGAACGAATTTCACATACGACAACAATGGCGTACGATTCGGTTCAGGCAACCGCCTCGCGGGCCTCGTGGACGAGCAAGATTAACGCCTTGTCCCCCGGTCGACCTGATTATCCCAGAGTTCGTCTCCACGACGAAAAAATTGGGTTCGTACGAGAGAACGTCAAGCACTTGCGAAAAAAGTTTTCGAGGTGGGTGTTTCCAATTCTCTAAGGGATTTCTCGATTGCTCTTTTATAGAAAATTTTAGGGAGCTTATGCGGGACACGTATCGTGAGACCGCATTTACTTCCGACTGGCCACAGATTCCGAAGCGCGTAGGCCAGCCTCTGTTGGGCCGCGGCGCTGAGGTTACTTGCAATCAGTGATTGACTGCCAGAGCGCCTCGCTTTGCGGAGGAATCTGACGCCAGGGCCTCTTCCACGCAAGGAACCTTCCAATCCACCAACTTTTTGCTCAACACGGCGACCGTTCCGAATCTCCTGTTTGACGGTAGGCCAGGATCATGAGTTTCATTGAGAGAGGATTGGCTGCGTCTTCCCCCAACTCGGAAATGGCATCGGAGTATTTCTTTTGGTCGAACAGCAACGTTCCAGCAGCGCCGTGATAAGTCCGTTGCGTGTTTGTGCTGGATCCCTGCGAAGCTAATTCTCCGAGATTCGTAACCAGCTTTTCCGCCGTGGCCCGATCTCCCGCTGTTAGTGCACGCTCGACGCGCACACGCAGGATGTGAGCCTTCTCCTCATTGAGGTCAAGTTGACTGACACTGCCGCTTGCCTCGACGAGCAGAGCGTCGGCTCGATCTAGATTTTGCATAGCTGCGGTCTGATTTGGCTCATACATGGCCATCACACGGTGTGCACGGGCTTCCCAGATCCATTGCTTCATGGCGTGAGCCTGCGCGGCCGCATCCAG
>DATJOA010000232.1:0-14731 GCA_035507635.1 Candidatus Acidiferrales bacterium | reverse complement strand
TTCATCATGAGGGGACGATTCAGTTCCAGGGTAAGTTGGGTTCCAGAGGGAAGCGTTGCCGAGCGATGCTTCACGAGCCAATGAGTCGTGGTGGCGCCTGCGCCCACCAAGCCGCCAACCAGCACTCCTGCCGGGCCGCCGACAAGTCCGCCGACCAACATGCCACCAGCGGTCCCACCGCCTTCTTCGAGTGTGTCGCGGCGGTCATGGGTTGATCCTTTGAACTGACCTTCGGAGTTCACATCGGTTCCGCGGAGGTTCGTGTCGGTTAGCGTCGCGTCCAGATAGAACCGCTCGCCACTGGGCAGAATTACGGCTTCGGGAAGGATACCGATGGTCGGTTTGCCGGAAATGCGGCGAGGTTCGCTGATCTTGGTGACTCGTCCTTCGACGATTGCGCCGGCCGGAATCACGGTTTGGCCGTTGATGACCACAGGCTGCGTCACGCTGCCGCGGAACGGATCCCCCACTCTGTTGCTGAATGTGGCGAGAGTCGTATCAAGCCGCACCATCAACGCCGTCCCGGCGGGAACTGGCGAACTTGTCTGGGCGGACAGCATCGTCGCCATCAGAAGGCTGGGTAAGAACATCCACTTTTTCATACGAACGTCCTCCATCCGAAGCTTTTATTGACTTTAGACCACGGCGGAGGACGGGGACAAGCAGCAGACAGTACATGGGAACCACACGAGATAAGAGGGTGCGTTAGTGTCCCAACGGGCAGTGCCGAAGATGGAAATCGTGCGAGAAAAACGATACTGTGGGTGACATTCACTCAATCCGCTTCCGCTATAATCATGAGTTTCATCCGACACCATGGGAAAGCTCTATGAAGGCGTCGGCTATCTGACCGGGCGGCGGCTGAACTTTGATTCGGAGCTTCGCTATCGGCGGTCAGGGTCGACGACGACGCACTTTATATCCATCAGAGAAAGGTAAGCACCGCATGTCAAATATTGCAGGCATTCATGCACGGGAAGTTCTGGATTCCCGAGGCAATCCTACTGTCGAAGCAGAAGTATTCTTGGCCGATGGTTCGATGGGACGAGCAATCGTCCCCAGTGGCGCCTCGACCGGCGAGCACGAAGCTGTCGAGTTGCGCGATGGAGACACGAACCGCTTTCTGGGAAAGGGCGTTCAGAAGGCCGTCGAAAACGTGAACGGCGAAATCGCCGAAGCTTTGGCGAACTGGGACGGATTCGACCAGCGTGGGCTTGACGCCAAGATGATCGAACTCGACGGCACGGAGAACAAGAGTCGGCTGGGCGCGAATGCGATCCTTGCGGTGTCCATGGCGGCGGCGCGGGCATCAGCCTATAGCCTGGACATTCCTCTTTACCGCTATCTGGGAGGGGCCGGCGCGAATACGCTGCCCACTCCGATGATGAACATCCTCAACGGAGGCGCTCATGCGGACAATAACGTCGACTTCCAGGAATTCATGGTGATGCCGGTTGGCGCGCCATCGTTTTCGGAAGCGCTGCGCTGGGGCGTGGAAGTGTTTCATACCCTGAAGGGTGTGCTGAAGAAGCGCGGCTACAACACTGCCGTTGGAGACGAAGGCGGTTTCGCTCCGTCCGTGAAGTCGAACGTGGAAGCGATCGACGTTGTGCTGGAAGCCATCAACAAGGCCGGTTACAAGCCCGGAGAAGAAATCGCGATCGCCCTTGATCCGGCGGCCAGCGAGTTTTATCAAGATGGGAAGTATGTGTTCAAGAAGTCCGACAAGTCGGCGAAGAGTTCCGACGACATGGTGAAGTTTTACGCGAAGTGGGTCAACGATTATCCGATTGTTTCACTCGAAGATGGGCTGGCTGAGAATGATTGGGATGGCTGGCAGAACTTGACCAAAGAATTAGGCGGCAAGATTCAGCTGGTCGGCGACGACATTTTCGTAACCAATATTAAGATCTTCGCCGAGGGCATTGAGAAAGGGATTGCTAACTCAATTCTGATCAAGCTGAATCAGATCGGGACGGTGAGCGAGACCTTGGATGCGGTCGATCTGGGCCGGCGGAATGGCTACACATCGGTGATTTCGCACCGTTCGGGCGAAACCGAAGATACGTTCATTGCAGATTTTGCCGTAGCGACAGGCGCGGGGCAAATCAAGACGGGCTCGGCTTCGCGAACCGATCGCATCGCGAAGTACAACCAGTTGCTACGAATTGAACAAGAGCTAGGGCCAACAGCGCGTTTTCTGGGATTAAAGGCGCTGAATTACAAAGGATAATTCGACGTCCAACAAAGGAGACCCCCAATGAAGCGGATCGCATTGGTGTTTTTTCTGCTGGTATTTGGGTTGAACTTCGGGTTGGCACAATCTGCCTCCGACGAAACTCCGGCCACCAGGGAAGACGTTGAGCAGCTGTTCACGACGATGCACATTCGAGAACAGGTGCGCGACATGATGGACATTGCGGTGAAGCAATCGAGACAGATGGCGGAACAGACTCTGAGAAAAAAGCTACCCGATGTTACCCAGAATGATATCGATCGCATGAACGCGTCGATGGAGCAGACCCTGAAGAGTTTCGACGTCAACGGGATGATTGACGATATGGTTCCCGTATACCAGCACCATCTAACCAAGGCGGATATCTCTGCGATGGCGACTTTTTACCAGACACCAACCGGCCAAAAATTGCTTCGCGAGCAACCCCAGATGGCCGCAGAGGCCATGACCGCGATGCAGCCTCGCATGCAGAAGATGATGTCGAGCATGGTCGATCAAGCCGAAAAGATGGCCAAAGAAGCCACGACTCGACCCGCACCATCCGGTGGTGAAGCCAAACCTGCAACAGAGAAGAATTGAGGATCATTGTGATTTCAGAAATGCTGGTGACTGAATTCGACGAAGAAGCCAAGAAAACGCGCGCCATGCTGGAGCGCGTACCGATCAAGGCCGACTATAAGCCGCACGCCAAGTCGATGCCGCTTGGAAAGCTGGCGCCGCACGTAGCTGAACTGCCCGGATTCGGCGTCACGATTTTGACCACGCCGGAACTCGACTTCGCCAGCGGACCGCCACGAGTCCGCCCTCCGTTTGAATCACCGGAGGGGCTTGTGAAGTCCTTTGACGAAGGTGCCGCGAAGGTGCGCGACATTCTCAAGAAGACGCCGGACTCGGCGTGGCACGAACCGTGGAAGCTGAGCTTCGGCGGAAAGCCAATCTTTAGCGGGTCGCGGTTTCTGGCCTATCGGCAGATGTTCCTGAATCACCTGGTACACCACCGCGCGCAGCTCGGCGTGTATCTGCGGCTGAACGACACGCCTCTGCCGGCAACTTACGGGCCTTCGGCTGACGATACTATGGGATTCTAGGCTCACTACCTCCAATGAGCATCGTTTACGACGATTTCTAAGAATGAAATCTTATTCCGTTCGCATCCGTGTCGATCCGCGCAAAGCCAAGGCAAAGATTTTTGCAGTAGCTAAGAGCCAGAAGCCAGGAGCCAAAATCTGAATCATGTCCCGTCCTAAACCTCTTATTCTTGTCATTCTTGATGGTTGGGGATACCGCGCTGAGACCAAAGCGAATGCAATTGCTCTCGCGCGGAAACCAACCTACGACCGCCTGCTCCGCGAATATCCGAACACCCTCATCCATACCAGCGGGCCTTTCGTTGGCCTGCCTGAGGGACAAATGGGCAACAGCGAGGTTGGGCATCTGAACATCGGCGCGGGCCGCATCGTCCATATGGACATCACGCGAATAGATCTAATGATCCAGAACGGCGAATTGTTCAAGCATCCGGTGCTGCTGGAAGCCATGAAGCACGCGCGTACAGGGGAACGCCGGCTGCATCTGTTCGGACTTGTCTCGGATGGGGGCGTGCACTCACAGCAGGCACATCTCTACGCCCTGCTGAAGATGGCTAAAGAGAATGGCCTGGAGCGCGTTTTTGTTCATGCCTTCATGGACGGTCGTGACACTCTTCCCACCAATGGCGCCGGATATCTGGAACAACTGCAGCAAAAGATGCGCGAGTACAACTGCGGGAAAATCGCCACGGTGAACGGCCGTTACTATGCCATGGACCGCGACCGGCGCTGGGAGCGTATCGCGAAGGCATACAGCACGATGGTCTTCGCTGAAGGGGAAGGTGGGAAGCAGACTGATCCCGTGCAGGGCATGAAAGAGTCTTACAACAAGGGCGTCACCGACGAATTCGTGCTGCCGTTCGTTTGCACCGATAGCCGCGGGCAAGCATTGGCCACAATTCGAGACGACGACTCCTGCATCTGCTTCAATTTCCGCGCCGACCGCGCTCGCCAGATCACACGGGCACTCACGCGCAACAGCGGACTGAACGAGAAGGGCGGCAGTGACCTGCCTGGCGCAGCCGACCTCGATGCGACAATCCTACGCGACCGCGTGCCAAAGAATCTGCATTACGTCTGCATGACGCAGTACGACAAGAACTTCAGCCTGCCGGTTGTGATCCCTCCCGAGTCGATGGCGAACATTCTTGCCAATGTTATGGGCGGCATGAAGATGCGGAATCTCCGCGTCGCCGAAACTGAGAAGTATGCCCACGTCACGTACTTCTTCAACGGCGGCGTCGAGCAGCCATTCCCGGGAGAAGACCGCGTTCTGGTGCCATCGCCGAAGGTTGCGACATACGACCTGAAGCCGGAGATGAGTGCGTCCGGGATTGCCGATGCTGTGGTCAAAGCCACTGAAGACGGCACCTTCGACGTGGTCATCGTCAACTTCGCGAATGCTGACATGGTTGGCCATTCAGGAAAGATCGAGCCTACCGTTAAGGCCGTTGAGACGGTCGATGCGTGCCTCGCTCGGATCGAGTCCGCTGTTCGCGCGAAGGGCGGGGCCGTGCTGATCACCGCCGATCACGGAAATGCAGAGTTAATGATCGATCCTGCGACAGGCGGTCCACATACGGCGCACACGACGAATCCCGTGCCGTTTATCGTTGTCTCGGAAAGCGGCAAGCAGTTTTCACTCAAATCGGGAGGGTCGCTGCGAGATATTTCCCCGACCATGCTCGGGATGCTGGGCGTCGACGAACCCAAAGAGATGACAGGATCAGACCTCAGGATGTTCGAAAAAAACTCGCGGTGAGGACGAGGCCGGAAAGGGCTTCCCCAGCCTCTTCGTTGGATATAGCGGAGAATCCGTCCGAGGCGGATTAGTTTTCCATCAGCGCCGGGGCTGTCGAAAGCAATCCCGCGGCCAACTCCAGGTCGTGCAGATCCTCACGGCTGAAGTCTTGTGCGAAGCGCGGATCGAGTCCCTTGCGCGAAATCTGAATCACTCCGACTACTGCCGAGTCTCGATCCATGATGGGCACGGACATAAGTTTCTGAATCGGAGCCGGCGCCGCAGGTTCGTCAGAACCTTCCGCGCTGGGTTTGATCGTTTCGAAAATGCTCGCATGCTTTACGCGGGCAAAATTATTGAAAATTTCCGCCTTCTTGCTCAGAGCCGTGTGAGCCGCAACAGCTTTGCTCGATAGAGGAATTGCGCCTGTTGTCCGCAGATGCTCAGGAAAAACGAAGCGAAGCAATCCGCCCTCGAGCCGCAGCAGGGCCACCTCGGTGTATTGCACGCGGAAAACTTTTGCCAGCACCATACAAAGATCCAGGGCCGACACGCCCTGGCCCAGCACAGTTCCCAAGGGGAGCAGATGCTCGGGAAGAACCACTTCTTCCATCATCGTCTGGTCGTTTTCTGGGGTCATAGGGGTAAACTCGCACGGTCTCCGATTCGCATGGAGAACACCCAATCTATCGCACTTTCCCGGCCATAAGGTACTTCCCAAAGTAATGAGAAAGAGCGTGATAAGTGCTGTGTTTTCATAGGCGGGGTGCACGAAAGGCCAATTTTCTGCCCCTCACCCCCACTTTCGGGTCAGCCGCAAACCAACATTCAAATGACAGTTTTTGTCAGCGCACCGAACCCGGTGCAACTTCTGGCCCGCGACAGAAAATTGAGTTTTCCTCCCGCTGGCTCATTTACACTCTGTTTCGTATGAACAATCCGTCGCAACCGAACGTAAAGCTCACCAACGATCCGACATACCGCGAAAACTACGCGAACAGCGTGCAGATGCGCGTTAACATATGGGATTTCTTCCTGGCCTTTGGAACGCTGCAGCAGCAAACCGAATCGCACGTCGAGATACGAAATTTTCAGGGAATCTATCTCAGCCCGCAGCAAGCCAAGGCCCTGCTGGGACTACTGCAGCAGAACATCGCGGGATACGAGACCGCCTTTGGCGAAATAAAGCTCGATCCCCGCATGGCTCCGCCCGGACCGGTGCACTGATATCTCGATCTATTCGGCGCTTGGTTCCGAATCCGATCACGGCGCCGAATCCCTTTACGCTAAAATTATTTCCTTCATGCGATCGCGCGTACACCCGGCATTGGTGTTTGTCATCGTTTTTGTCTCCATTTTTCTCTTACACTCGCCGCTGCTTCGCTTGCCCTATTTCTGGGATGAAAGTGGCTACTACGTGCCGGCGGCTCGCGATCTCCTGCTTACGGGAAGCCTGATTCCACACACAACCGTTTCGAACGCGCATCCTCCCTTGGTCATGGCTTGGCTTGCTCTGTGGTGGAAGGTTGCCGGATACGTTCCGCTCGTCTCGCGTTCGGCGATGCTGGTTATTGCCGCGTTTTCTCTCCTGGGAATTTTTCGGCTGGCTGAACGGGTGGCCAACATTCAGGTGGCGATCGCATCCACGATCTGCACCGGTCTATACCCGGTGTTTTTTTCTCAGAGTTCGTTGGCACAGGTGGACTTGGCCGCGGCCGGACTCACCTTCTGGGGATTGACATCGTATCTGGAAGGCAAGCCGGCGCGAACTGTGATCTGGTTCTCGCTCGCGGCGCTGGCGAAAGAAACTGCGATTCTGGCTCCGGTCGCCTTGGGCGGCTGGGAAATCCTGCGGGTCCTTACACCGAAGGTCGCTCTGTCCCGCGTTCTCTGGCGGAAAGGCGACCCAAGTGAGTCGGTCATACGACGCGTTGGTCTGCTATGGATTCCTGTCCTGCCGCTATCTCTGTGGTATGCCTATCACTTCGCGAAAACCGGTTATGTATTCGGGAATCCTGAGTTCTTCCGATACAACGTGGCTGCGACTCTCAGCGCAGTGCGCGTTGTGTTGGCCCTCTTTCTGCGGTTGTGGCAGGCAGTGGGATATTTGCACCTCTGGCTGTTGACTTTGGCCATGCTAGCCGCGATGTCTTTGCCGCCGAGAACAGAAAACGGAGTTGAACGCCCGCGCATTCCGATTTCGGTGCAGATGATCTTTCTTGTAATTATCGTGACCTACGTGGTGGCGATGTCGCTGATCGGAGGCGCGGTTCTGGCTCGATATATGTTGACCGCGGTCCCGTTGGTGATCATTTTGGCAGTTTCCACGATCTGGAGACGAATGAAGTATTGGCCCATGATCGTCGCCGGAATCGCCTTTGCATTCGTGCTCGCTTGGTACTGGAATCCGCCTTACGGATTCTCGCCGGAAGACAATCTTGCGTATCGGGATTATGTCGTCCTCCACCAGGATGGTGAGCGTTTTGTGGAGGCTCGATACCCGATGGCGCACGTCCTGACGGCATGGCCCGCCTCGGACGAACTCGCACGGCCGTGGCTGGGATACATGACACGCCCGATGCAGGTCGTTCGCATTGAGGATTTCTCTCTTGAGCAAATTCTATCCGCCGCGGATTTTCGATCGCACTTTGACGTCGCTCTGGTGTTTTCGACGAAGTATGATCCTGGGTTTTTTCTCCTTGATCATTGGCCTGCCTGGATCCACTTGAAGCAGAGATTCTTCGGCTTCCATCAAGACCTGCCGCCCGCGGCCGCTGCCAGAATTCTCGGAGGCCACGTGACCTTCCTGGAAGAGCGGAAGGGCCAATGGATCGCGGTAATCGAGGTAGATCATTCCGACTTCGTCGACGCGAGACTTGAATCGCGCCGCCACTAGCCTTTAAATGGCTTCTGCATCAAATGGCAGGAGTGCGTCTTGATGACCAGCCAAACGTCCCGCCCCGGCTTGAGGTCTAGAGAATCGCGGGCAGCGAGTGTGACATGGACTTCCATTTCCACCCCGCAGTCGACGCGGGCGATGATCATTAAGTCGCGTTGCTCCACGGCGGTGATTTGTCCGGGTATTGCATTCCGCGCGCTCAACCCCGCAGGGGAAGAGACGGCCAGCAAGATGTCTCCGGCACGAATCCCGACGCGTAATTCGGAGCCAACTTCGGCCCGCACGAGTGGGGTTTCGATGAAGACCGGAGGATTCTGTTCGGGTAATGCGCGATGCTCAGCGGAGAGACGGCAGACCATGGTTCCACGCTCGGGATGAGCGGCTTCGACGACCGCATCGAAAATATTCTCAAATCCCGCCAATTGAGCCACGGTTTCCTGGCGCGGCGCCGTCATGACTTCATGGGGAGTTCCTTGGGCCACGATGCGTCCGTCTTGTAATACAATCACTCGCTCCCCAAGCGCGAAGACTTCTTCGCGACCGTGCGTGACGTAAAGAATCGGAATCTGGTGAATGCGGTTCCACTCCCGAAGATCGTCGATAATGTAGGCCTTGGTCGGAGCGTCGAGGGCGGCAAGCGGTTCGTCCAGCAGCAACACTTCGGGATCCGTCACCAGCGTCCGCGCCAGAGCGACGCGATGGCTCTCCCCGCCGGAGATTTGGCTGACCTTGCGCCGAGCCAGATGAGCAATGCGGAATGCTTGAAGAATCTGCTGCGTCGATTCAGCCCCCACCTCTTGCGGCAAATGGTTCAGACCATACATGACGTTCTGCTCGACCGTCATGTGCGGGAAGAGCGCGAGCCCCTGAAACACATATCCGGTGCGCCGTTTGGCAACGGGCAGATCAATATTCTGGACAGAATCGAACAGTCTTCGAGCGCCAATTTGAATTTGTCCCGAATCCGGTGGGATCAGTCCGGCAACACAATCGAGCAGAGTCGTCTTCCCTGCCCCAGAGGCGCCGAAAAGGATTGTGAATCCGGACGCGGCTTCGAAATCAACCTCAAGGACGAAGCTTTGCGCCGAATGCGTCCGATGCTTGTGGAATCTGGCTTTCAGTATGGATGGATGTTCGGAAACGGAGCCCGACTCGGCGTTAGCATTTTCGGCCCGGGTGCGCGTTTCACTCATCGCGCTTATTGTACGGGATCGATCACCCACGCTTTGCGGTTGAGTCCGTAGATGATCGCCAGCAACGCAAAGCAGATCAGCAGCAAGACGAGGGCGGTCTCGTTCGCTCCCGCGTAATCCGAGGCCTGAACGCGATCGTAGATATCGATCGAAACCGTGCGCGTCACTCCGGGAATGTTCCCGCCCACCATGAGCACGACGCCGAATTCGCCCATGGTGTGGGCGAAAGAGAGTGCGATACCAGTAATCAGCCCAGGCAGAGAGAGCGGCGCGATGATGCGAAAAAACGTCCGGGCCTGCGATGCGCCCAAAGTAGCGGACGCCGCAATCAGCTTGCGATCGACGGCGGCAAACGATGCGGCAAACGGCTGCACTGCGAAGGGCAAGCTGTAGAGAATCGATCCGATGACGAGGCCGGTAAAGGTGAATGCCAAAGTGTGGCCGGTGAGGGAAATCCACCATCGGCCTAGAGGACTGCGCGGCCCGAGCGCGACTAACACGTAGAAACCTAGCACGGTCGGCGGCAACACGATCGGCATGGCGACGACGGCTTCGACAAGAAACTTCCAGCGCCGCTCAGAAAACGCAATCCAGTAGGCGACCGGAAGTCCGAGAACAAACAAGAGCACTGAAACTATGATGGCGAGCTCCAGGGTCAGCCGAAATGTCTGCCAATCAATCGTCATGTAGCTCGGGTCTTGAGAAAGAGCGCCCTACTGCCGGCTCGCCGGGGGAACGATCCCGTTCATGCGTAAATAGACCACCATCTGCCCATAGTGGTCGAATCCGTGGGACGGAACCGACATTGCCAGCCCGAGGCGTGATACCTTGCCTTCGCCAAACGGACTTCGCACAGTTTGAGTGACGTTGCCTTCGTTGATCGTAGCGATTGCCTTGTGCACGTAGGCGAACGATTCGTTCAGATATTTGATAATGTCCGCTTTGCTGGTGATCGAAGCCGGCCCGGATTCATCGCCAATGTCGACCGGAGGTTTCTGTTCGAGAATCGCGGCGGCCAATTCGTAATTCACGGCGGCGACGTGCTTGATCTGCTGAGCATAGGTTCGCACGCCTTTAAATTCTCCGTTCGTTGGAGCAAAGCCATACTTGTCTTCCGGCATCGCTTCGGCGGCTGGAACGAACTCGTGCTCAAAATTAGTGATCGAGTGATCCAACAATTGCGTAATGGTGTAGTGCTCTTGCTTGGGCTTGCTGGTCTGAGCTGCGGCTGAAATGCTCAGCAGCAATACTCCACACAGAATCATTCCCAGGTTTCGTTTCATGAGTTGTCTGATTCTCCTTTTAGTCCCTCACCACCGCCGGAGCGCAGGCCAATTCGGCTCCGGTCAGCCGATGCTTTCCGATGGTGCATAATCCGGCAACCATTGCGAGCGCGGACCAGGCCAATGCCGCTGGAACGCCCTGGCGATTTGCCAGTTCTCCCCAAAGCGCGCTGCCGAACGCCATTCCACCTTGGAGAACCAGCAGGTACATCGAGATTGCACGTGCCCGCATCCGCGACGGGCACATAGTCTGCGCCACAACATTGAAGCAGGCGAGAATGCCAATCCAGGCCGCGCCCGCGGTAAACAATACCAGACAAAGCCATTCAAAGATATGGACCTGCCCCGCGGCGAAGGTCATTCCGGCGAAGACCAGAGTCGCACCAGCGACCAGGCCATCGACCGAATAGCGAATCCTAAAGCGGGGCAGTACGGCTGCTCCCGACAGTGCGCCCAGGCCGAAGCAGGTAAGCAGGAAACCATAGCCTTGCGCTCCGTGGGGCTGGCATATCACGGGCAGCAACGCGAGCAGCGACGCTGCGCCTATGCTGAATGCGCCGGTACGAATCAGTACCGACCTGACTTTGGGCGCGCCCCGGACGTAGCGAAATCCTTCCGCTATGGCCTCGGGAACTCCACGCGCGGGCGGAGACGCTTCCGGAGCTCTTTTCCAGCTATACAAAAAGAAAACCACTCCGAAAAAAGAGGCTGCGTTCAACAGGAAGGACCATCCTGCTTCAGCTGCGGCAACGACGATTCCACCCAAGGCCGGGCCGACGGCTCGCGCGACATTAAATCCCGCGGAGTTCAACGCCACTCCTGAAGCATGACGTTCGGGCGAAACGACATCCGGCGTAATGGCCTGCCACGCGGGATCGTTCATGACCGCTCCGAGTCCCATCAGGAACGTAAAAGCCAGAAGCATCCACGGACTAATCGAGTGCAAGAGCGTCAACACTCCAAGGGCAATTGCCGCCACGATCATCCAACTCTGAGTAAAAAGCAGCAGCCGGCGCCGGTCCACCATGTCGGCGAGAGCCCCTGCGGGAAGGACGACCAGAAAGACGGGAACGGCTGAGGCGGCTTGAACGAGGCTGACCATCAGCGGTGAGTCCGAAAGCTGAGTCATCAGCCAGCCGGAGCCGACGTTTTGCATCCATGTGCCGGTGTAAGAGACGACTGCCGCAATCCACAATGAGCGAAACAGGGGCTCCTGCAGCGGAGCCCACGGCGAATCGGCACGGCGAATCCCAGCATTCCCTACCGCCGGTATTGATGCGTTGTCTGCCATTCACTTCTCTGATGTGAACCTTGCTAAGGTTTCGCCGTCAGCGCAAACGGCCACTCCGACTCCTTCCAGGCTTTGACGAGATAGATGACAAGTCCGGTAAGCAGGATCACCGCTGCGTAGCGCATTTCTTTCTGCCAGTTTTCCCGGTTGAACAATATGAAAAGAAATCCGGCACAGGCCAATAACGCTGGCAAGGGATACAACCACATCTTGAACGGCCTGGGCATATCCGGACGCCGGATTCGCAGCACGATTAATCCGACTGCCTGTACCAGAAATTGCAGGATCAAGCGAATCACAACGAGAGCAGCAATGGCGTCCTTGAGGCGCAGGAAACAGAACGCCGCTGCTACAATTCCGAGCGCCAATAAAGAAACATGCGGAAAGCGATAAACAGGATGCACTTTGGCGAATATCTTGAAGTAATTTCCGTCTTTTGCCGCCGCGTATGGAACACGCGAATAGCCGAGCATCAGCGAGAAAACCGAAGCGAACGCGGTTGCGATTACAAGCCCGGTGACCAGCCGCGCTGCCCAGAAGCCATAAACTCTCTGCATGAATAGAGACACAACGTACAAGCCTGTGTTGTTTCGTCCCGCCTGCAACATCTCTTGCCACGGCACGACGGCCAGAATGCAAACATTCATCATCAGATATAGACAGGCGACCAGCAGAATAGAAAGCAGAAGGGCGCGAGGAATATTCTTTTCGGGATTCTCGATCTCGTCGCCTAGAAAGCAGACGTTGTAATAGCCCCAGTAATCGTAGGTGGCGACCAGCATGGCTCCGCCAAGCCCCACCAGAAAATTGTGAGAAAGATGGAAAGCTCCTGGGGGAAAATCGAAGGCGCGGGCCGCGTTGAAATGAGTGAGTCCGGCATAGATAATCCAGCCGATCGTCCCCATTACTCCAAACCAAAGGATCTTCGACAGGCGTCCGATCACCGTGATGCGGCGGTACAGCAGCAGCACGGTAAAAAGACAGATCGCAATGGCTAGGCCGGTTCCTGGCGTCACGATCCAGCTCACCTGCAGCGATCCAACCCACGGGATGTGCGCCGCGGCCTCATGATGCGCGTACACGGTTTCGAGGTGCGGCCAGTAGTACGCCGCGTATCCGGCTAAACCGATGCAACCAGTTGCTATGGAGAGTGGGGCGCTAAACGATACCTGCCAGATGAAGAGAAATGAGATGAGCCGACCCCACTTTTGCGGCCCGTAAATCTCGCGGAGGTAGCGATACGAACCACCGGATTCCGGCAAAGCTGCGCCGAGTTCCGCAGAGACGAGCCCATCGCAAACTGCCAGCAAGGCTCCGGCGATCCATCCCAGCAGAGCCTGCGGACCTCCCATGGCGCTGACGACGAGGGGCATCGTGATGAACGGCCCAACGCCAATCATGTCGATCATGTTGAGGGAAGTCGCGCTCCACAAGCCCATTCCGCGGATGAGGCCGGGAGAACTCGAGTTCTGTGAAGGAGAATCCATATTCGTAGAGACGTTCCTGGTCAACTTTTCTCACGACAAAGAAGAACACACGTAGCGCGCTACGTCTCTACGGCTGGCGGTCACCTTTCGCACTCAGGAGATTAACGAATAAACGCACCGCTCCGGGAACTCCGGCCGGCAATTGGCGGAAGAAAGCGTACCCAGTGTAGATGTAAATTCCCTTTCCGTAATGTGCCTCGAGCATGCCGCCCTTCTGATCGGATTCGCCCGGATCATGGCACGACAACAAGGGCTGGAAATGATCGTCCCACGAATCCATGAAGTAGAGCCCGCGTTCCTGTACCCAGCCGTCGAAATCTTTCTGAGTAATTTCGTTCGGCTCGTGGAAAATCGGATTCTGCGGCGCCAGGATCTGAACCGGGGCCTCCTCCACGGAGACGCGCTCGTGACTCAGCTCCGCCGCATAGGGTGCCAGCTTGTCTTTGTCGAATTGCCCCGTGTCGGTGTTGTATTGCACGACGAGCGTCCCGCCGTTCGAAACAAAATCAAGCAGCTTCGTGTTGTTCGCGACCACGTCTTTCTGAGTGTCGTAGGCGCGAATGCCCAGCACGATTGTGCCGAATTGGCTGAGGTCTTCGCCGGCGAGTTTTTCGGCGGGGATCAGCATAACGTTCATTCCAATCTGTTGAAGCACTGTTGGAATGTCGTCTCCCGCGCCCATGATGTATCCGATTTTTAAGTCATGCGGGACTCTCACGTCGACAATACTCACGCGTTGGCGGGCTGGCTCGTAGTAATAGAAACTGCCCAGATCTTCCCGGGCCACCAGGAAATATCCTTCGCTGTACTTTTCGCCTTCCGACTGGAGGACCGCACGAATGGTTGCGCGGCTTTGCTGCAGGTTCGCAGGAAAAATCTTGAATTCCACATCGCGTTTTTCGTCGCGTGCGGTGAAATCAACCGAGGACTGCGCCGGCTCTGAACGCCATCCCTGAGGCAATTCCAGCCGCAACTCACCATGCATCTTACGGTCGAGATTGCTGGTGACTCCAACCTTCACGGTAGAGTTTGAGCCGTTGTGTGTGGAGATGACCTGCGTTCCCGGCTCGAGCATCACTGAGAACGCCGGGACAATCGCCAGGGGCTGAGAGCGCGGCTTTCCGTCGCCTGAAATGAACGGCGTTACGACGGCCGCGGTAATTCCATTTCTCGCGCGCGCCCCATTTGATCCTGAAACTGAATATTCGACTCGTGCGCGAAGTGCGGGCGGCGGGAACGGCAAGGTCACATATTTTTCGTTGTCGATGTGATTGATGCTCTCGGTCTCGGGATTATCGCGGTGCCAATATGGACGCGTGTAGGGCGTGTCTTTGGGCACGTGAAGGCGGAAATTTACGTGTAGATCACCGCCCGGCTTGATCGTCTCCGGCTTGGTTTTTCCGTTGATCGTGTTCCATCCAGCAGGAACTTCGAGCGCTGCATGGTCAATGAGTACCGGCAGTTTTGAACCGTTATGAAAGGTCACGGCTACGACGAACTCTTCGGTCGGCGA
>DATJOA010000231.1:0-15181 GCA_035507635.1 Candidatus Acidiferrales bacterium | reverse complement strand
GGCTCGAGGACAAGCTTGCCTGTTAGCAGATTCTCGGCGTGCTCGGCAGTGAGCCAGCGTCCGTCTTTGGTGATGCCGATGGGAACGACTTCGTATTTTTCTTTATCGATGGCGTTGAGGACGGAAGCGGCTGAAAGGAGGGAAACTTCGTGCTCGCCGCTGCGTCCGCCGAAAAGGATGCCGACTCTGATCTTATCCATGACGTTTTAGTGTGGACGCGGGAGCAGTTGTGCGTCAATCCGGGGGACACTAGATCACAACACACGCCACTGATTTGCGCGGATTTTCGCTGATAGCTCGAAAAGAAAAAACTGTTAACCACAAAGGACACCAAGGTTCACGAAGGAAAATCAAAACTCGACATAGGGGAGGACGTTGAGGGAGAATTTTATCGATTCTCTTGTGAGTGACTTTCTCTGCGACCTCTGCGGTTTTCATCTTAACCCGTGTTAATCCGCGCTAATCCGTGGCCGACATTCATAGGATCTTTTTGCCGAATGCCGATAGTGCCAGTTCTACGGCCAGGTCGGCTGTGCGGTTGTGCTCGTCGATTACCGGATTCACTTCGACGATTTCGAAACTCAGCATGCGGCTGTGGTCGGCGATGATTTCCATGGCGAGGTGAGCCTCGCGGTAAGTCGCGCCACCGCGGACGGGCGTGCCCACGCCGGGGGCGTCTTCGGGATCGACCCAGTCCATGTCGAGCGAGATGTGATATCCAGCGGTGCCGCGTCCGGCAATGCGGAGAGCCTCTTCCATTACCGTGCGCATGCCGCGTTCGTCGATGTCGCGCATGGTGAAGACGCCGATACCGGCACGGCGAACATTTTCTTTTTCAACCGCATCGATATCACGCACGCCTACGAGAACACAATTCTCGGGCTTCACCTTCGGCGAGAAATCGTAGATGTTTGCGAGGTCGGAGGGCCAAAGTCCCATGATCGCGGCCAGAGGCATGCCGTGGACGTTGCCGCTGGGAGAACTGCCGGGTGTGTTGATGTCGGTGTGAGCGTCGATCCAGATGAGTCCGATGCGCTGATTCTGGCGGCGGTAGAACTCGGCGACGCCGGAGACAGTGCCAGCGGCCATGGAGTGATCCCCGCCGAGACAGAGCGGGACGCGTCCCGCTTCGAGAGTCTTGATGACAAGATCGGCCTCTTTGGTGCAGGTCGCGGTGATTTCTTTGAGGTACTTGGCGTTGGCGGCGCCCTCTTTTTTCTGTTCAGGTATCGCGACAGAAACGTTGCCTCCGTCTTCGACTTCGTGGCCCAGCGCTTCAAGGCGGGCTTCGAGGCCGGCGACGCGCACGGCGGATGGTCCCATGTCGACGCCGCGGCGCGACTGGCCGAGATCGAGAGGAACACCGATGACGCGAATTTTGCGGGGAACAATGTTGGTGGCGGGAGCGGAGTTAGTCGTCATGCGGATTCTTGCAATTTAGTAATTGAGTAATTGGGTAATTACAAAACCAGCGCCTCCAGATTTCAAATTACAACAATTTCAAAATTACCCAATTACTCAATCTTCCTACGGATAGAGTCTGTACAGCATCCTGGGGAACGGGATGGTTTCGCGGACGTGCTCTAAGCCGCAGATCCAGGCGACGGCGCGCTCGACACCCATTCCGAAACCGCCGTGAGGCACGCTGCCGAACTTGCGCAGGTCCAGATACCACTTGAACGCTTCCTCGGGCAGGCCGTGCTCGTGAATTCGCTGCAGCAACAGTTCGTGCGAAGCCATACGCTGCGAGCCGCCGATAATTTCTCCGTAGCCTTCAGGCGCAAGAACGTCGACGCATAGCGCGAGGTCGGGGCGCTGCGGGTCGGGCTCCATGTAGAAGGCCTTCACCTTCGCGGGATAGCGGTGGACCATCACCGGCTTGTCGAACTGCGCGGAGAGATAAGTTTCGTCGGGCGAGCCGAGATCGCCGCCCCATTCGAACTTTGATTCGAGCGCGCCCTTCGCGAATCCTTCCTGCAAGTTCTTGACGGCATCGTCGTAGCTGATACGTGGAAAAGGCGGCGCAATCTTTTCGAGCTTCGAGATGTCACGGCCGATCGTCTGCAGATCGGCGCGTCGGCGATCGAGGCAGCGCTTCACGATGAAGGAGATCAATCCTTCGGCGAGTTCCATCACATCGTCGAGAGTGGCGTATGCAACCTCGGGCTCGACCATCCAGAATTCGGTGAGATGGCGGCGCGTTTTGGATTTTTCTGCGCGGAAGGTTGGGCCGAAAGAATAGACCTTGCCGAGAGCCATTGCGGTCGCTTCAACATAGAGCTGGCCGGACTGCGTCAGGAACGCCTGCTCGTCGAAATAGTCGACGGGGAAAAGCGTGGTTGTTCCTTCGCAGGCGGCAGGGGTAATAATCGGCGGATCGGTGAGTGTGAATCCGCGCTCGTCGAAAAAGTCGCGGGCAGCCTTGATGATTTCGGCGCGCACGCGGAGGATGGCCGCCTGGCGCTGCGAGCGCACCCAGAGATGACGGTGTTCCATCAGGAAGTCGGTGCCGTGCTCTTTGGGGGTGATCGGGTAAGGAGTGGACTCCGGCACGCGCTGGACGACCTGCACGTTGGCGACATCGAGCTCGTAGCCGCCCGGAGCGCGCTTATCGGCGCGGACCTTGCCTTCGACGATGACGCTGGATTCCTGGGTCAGAGTCTTGATGGCGTCGAAGACTTCGGGAGTGACGGCGTTCTTGGGGACGACTCCCTGAATGACTCCGGAACCGTCGCGGAACTGCGGGAACAGTAGCTTCCCGCTCTCGCGCAGATTGTAGAGCCAGCCGCGAATGGTGACGGTCTGGCCTTCGTGCTGGCCGATTGAGGCGATCGTGCTGATAGGAGCGGACATGTAAGGATTGAGCAATTTGGTAATTGAGTAATTGAGTAATTTAAAAACCTCGATGCGAAACGTTTTTCAAATTACTCAATTACTAAATAACCCAATTACCAAATTCCTTTAGGCTGTTTCCAGCTTGTCGAATGTTTGCTGCAATTTCTCCAGCGGATTGACTTTTTCATCCTCGCCCAATTCGAGCAGCATGGGCGGGGTTTGCGGCGCGGAGCGCAAAAGCTCCATGGCTTGTTTCCAGTCGATGGTTCCCTGCCCCGGCCACAGGTGGTTGTCTTTGTCTTTGGCGTTGTCGTGGACGTGCGTCGACCGGATGTAGTTGCGCAGAATCTCGAACGCTTCGCCGACCGAACTCATCATGTGGGCGTGTCCATAATCGAAGCAGACACCGACATCTTCGAAATGTGCGCTGTGAATCAGCTCGACCAGCTTGTCGGGAGTTGAAAGCTCGTTGGGAATGTTCTCCAGCAGAATGCGAACGCCGAGCGGCTTGGCGAAGGCGCGCAAGTGCTCGATGGAAGTCATGGCCGCTTCGAATTTTTTCTCGCTGAAACTCTCGTTGGGCGTGCCGATGTGCTGCACCAGAAAACGAAACGGAATCTGTTCGGCGATTTCGAGGGCACGCTTGATCTCGTCCATAGCCTCGATGCGGGCGGAACGATCCGTGGATGAGATGTTGATCGGGGGAGCGCCGGCGCGTCCCCATTCGTAGTCCGCGTAGAGCGGTGAATGGACGGAGTTGAGGGGAATCCCGCTGCCGCGAAACCAGTCGGCGATTTCCTTCACATGCGCCTTGCGGTTGGCGTAGTCGAGATGCTGGCGGGCGGCGAAGACCTCGATCGCCTGCACGCCGCTGCGGGCAAGGCCATCAAGAATGCCCGGATGCAGCCGCTCTTTCACGAACAGATAAGTTGAGACCGCTTTCTGCATGAAAAACCTTTGGAATGGTTGAATAATGATTGTTGATTGTTGAATGAAAAGCAACGACTCGAAGGTTTCTATTCAACAATCAACAATTGCCTTTCAGTATCCCACAGCCTTGCCGTTACTGTTGCGGTAGTCGGTGGCGCCGAGGCGGTCGCCGGTTTTTTCGTCGACGGCAATGCATTCGGCGTCGCTCCAGTAGGGAGCGACGTTGTCGCCATAGTGCAATCCGACTTCAATCTTGTATCCCATCGTTTCCAGCGCTCTGACCGCATCAGGCGAAAACCATTTTTCCACGTTCACCACGTCAGGCAGCCACTGATTATGGAAGCGCGGGGCGTCCACGGCTTCCTGAATATTCATTTTGTAGTCGACGACGCCCATCAGAACATTGGCAACCGTGGTGATGATCTTCGAACTGCCCGGCGACCCCAGAACCATGACGGTCTTGCCATCGTGAACGACGATGGTCGGAGTCATGGACGACAGAGGACGCTTGCCGGGACCGATCGCGTTGGCCGAGCCTTGAATCAGTCCGTCGGAATTGGGCACGCCCGGCTTCGAAGAAAAATCGTCCATCTCGTCGTTGAGAAGAAATCCCAGGCCGTCGGCGGTGACACGCGATCCGAACCAGTCGTTGATCGTGGTCGTGACCGAGACGGCGTTACCTTCGGAATCGATGATCGAATAATGCGTCGTGTGATTGGATTCGTGGGCGGGAGTCTCCAGAGGATGCTGGGCAGCGTATTGCTCGAGCTGGCTGAAAATCTCGGGCCGCTTCAGCTCTTTGCTGGGGCTGGCGTGCTCGAGATCGATACTGTCGCGCCACGCAGCGGCATATTTTTTGTCGAGAAGCTGAGCCACAGGAATCTTCGAGAAATCGGGATCGCCCAGAAATTCTGCGCGATCGAAAAACGCGCGCCGGAAGGCTTCGACGGTGAAGTGAATCGATTGCGACGATCGGCTCTGCATGCGGGCCAGATCGAAGCCTTCAAGAATGTTGAGGGCCTCGATCAGAACGATGCCGCCGGAAGACGGCGGAGGCGCGCTGAGCACTTCGTATCCGCGATAGGTACCGCGCACAGGCTCGCGTTCTTTTACTTCGTAGTTGGCGAGATCCTGGGCGGTGATCAGGCCTCCGCCCTTTTGGATGGCAGCCGCGATTTCGCGGGCGAGCTCGCCATGATAAAAATCATCGGGATTCTTGGCGATTCTTTCGAGCGTGCGGGCGAGATCGGGCTGGCGGAAGATTTCGCCGGGCTTGTAGTAGTCGCCATTGCGCTGGAAAACGCGGTGAGACTCGGGGAACTTGGCTAGATACTCGTCGTGAAAGTCCGCGGCTTCCCCCCAAGTCAGAGGGAAGCCATCGCGGGCAAGCTTGATCGCCGGCGCCATAACTTGCTTGAGCGTGAGCTTTCCGTATTTCTTTTCGGCGTAGACCATGCCGGCGACCGATCCGGGCACGCCGATCGATTTGTAACCAATGTCGCTGGCGCCGGGAATGACATTTCCCTGAGCATCGAGATACATGTCGCGGGTTGCGGCCGCGGGAGCCTTTTCGCGGTAGTCGAGAAAGTGGGCGTTGCCGTCGGCCATGCGGATCAGCATGAAGCCTCCACCGCCGATGTTTCCGGCTGGCGAATGGACGACGGCGAGGGCGAATCCCGTGGCGACCGCGGCGTCTACAGCGTTACCGCCATCTTTCAGAATGTCGAGGCCGACCTGCGAGGCCAGGGCATGCACCGTCACCACCATGGCGTGTTGTGCGCGAACCGGATGCGTCGAGGCGAAGCACGGCACAACGCACAAAGCCAGCAGCAGAACCAGTGCTCTTCGAGGAAGTCTCATGGTTGGTTGTGGATTCAGAGAAACACGAACCTTTGAGGCTAGCCGAGCGAAGGAAGCAGAGTCAAATCATTAATCCTGGAGGGTAAAGCAAACCGCAAGGGGCGCGAAGTTCCCGAAGGATTGGGGCCTTTGGTAGACTTCTGCGCCGGGGTGGTTACGGTGGATATTCACGGAATCGCGCCACTGCTTCAGGTGTTCGACATGCCGACGTCGATTCGTTTCTATCGCGACGTGCTGGGATTCACGGTTTGGGCGACTTCCACGCCTGGCGATGATTGCAATTGGGCCGGATTACGGCTCAACGGCGCTGAAGTCATGCTCAACACGGCGTATGAATCGGACAAGCGGCCTCCAGCGCCAGAACCTCGACGCGTTGCCGCACATGACGATACTTGCTTATTTTTCGCGTGCAAGGACCTCGATGCCGCGTATCAACATCTTCGCGCACACGGCGTGAACGCGAAAGAACCGAAGGTAGCGCCGTATGGAATGCGACAGTTGTGGTTCAAAGATCCGGATGGATATGGACTTTGCTTGCAATGGCCGGCGACCCAAGAGACGCAGGACGAGTGGGCAAAAGCCTACGGGGCCGCGCCCACCACGGTGCCGTAGTTCTTCGTTCTATTTGTCCGCGGACGTTTTTCGGGACACGCTGTCAGGGCGGCTGTTTCACGCACTGCATTCTGGCAACAGGAGTAATGGAGTAGCGGCACGAGTCGCGCGGGAAGAAAATCCGCAGCCATCCGGCGCACGCGACGAACGCCCTCGAACTTGGGCTGCGATGCGCTGAATTCGGCCGAGGGTCACGCAAGGGCTGCGTCGCCCCTGAGACCGAGGATGTATACTCTCGTTCTTGCGGTCGGATCGGCCGCCGGTAGCAATCCCACTGAGGAGAGGTTTTCATGCAGAGCCGCATCACCGGCACGACCATGCCCGTTCTGGAGTTTGCCCTCGAACCGAATGAGACCATCATCTCCGAGGCCGGAGAACTTTCGTGGATGGGGAGTTCGATCCAGCTGACAACGCATACGCAATTCGGCGGGGGCGGAGGAATTTTTGGCGTTCTAAAGCGGGTGGCCGGCGGCGGATCGATCTTCATGACGGAGTATCGTGCCTTCGGGGCGGCAGGCGAGCTTGCTTTCGCGACGAAACTTCCCGGCCACATCGTGCCCGTCGAGGTCTCACCCGGGCACGAGTACATGATTCACCGGCATGGTTTTCTTTGCGCAACGTCGCAGATCCAGATCGGCGTGGGCTTCCAGCAATCTCTCGGCGCTGGAATCTTCGGAGGTGATGGCTTCCTTCTGCAGAGGCTCAGCGGACAGGGAACGGCCTGGCTCGAACTCTCGGGCGAACTCGTGGTCCGCGATCTTCAGCCCGGCGAAACGCTGCGTGTGCATCCCGGCCACGTCGGAGCGTTTCAGTCGAGCGTTTCGTTCCAGATCACGACCGTTCCGGGCATCAAGAACATGATCTTTGGCGGGGATGGAATCTTCCTTGCCGCGCTCACCGGCCCCGGAAGAATCTGGCTGCAGACCTTGCCGATTTCGAAGCTGGCGCATGCCATCGAGAAATACCTTCCGCGCGAGCAGTCGAAGCAGGCGGTGGAAGGCGGAGTGGTGGGCGGCATCGTCGGGTCGATTCTCGACAATATGCGATAGGGGATCGATCAGGCGATCTGCGTTACTTTTGTACTGAGGCCCCGTCCGGAATTGGTGCCGACCGGCCAAGCTCGGGGCTGCCATTCGAGTAAACTAGGGACAGTCGCCCCATGGTCAACGGCAAACGCATTGCGGTCGTCATGCCCGCGTACAACGCGGAGAAGACTCTCGAGGCCACGGTCGCGGAATTCCCCGACCTCGTGGATATTCGAATTCTCGTCGACGACAACAGCCGCGATCAGACCGTGGAAGTTGCCCGCCGTCTCGGATTGCTCGTTTACCAGCACGACCGCAATTACGGATATGGCCGCAACCAGCAGACCTGCTACCGGGAAGCTCTGGCGTCCGGCGCCGACGTCGTGATCATGGTGCACCCCGATTATCAGTACACGCCGCTGCTCATCACGGCGATGGCCAGCATGGTCGCGTATGACGTTTACGACGTGGTGCTCGGATCGCGCATCATCGGAGGCCAGGCGCTACGGGGCGGAATGCCGTTCTACAAGTACGTTTCGAACCGGTTGCTGACGGCGTTTGAGAACCTGTTTCTTGGTGTGAAGCTCTCCGAATATCACACGGGATATCGCGCCTTCAGCCGCAAAGTACTGACCGACCTGCCGCTACTCGAGAATTCCGACGACTTCGTTTTTGACAACCAGATGCTGGCGCAATGCGTCCACTTCGGATTCCGTATCGGAGAAGTGTCGTGTCCGACAAAGTACTTCAAAGAAGCGTCTTCGATTAATTTCCGGCGGAGCGTGCAGTATGGTTTTGGAGTGCTGGCGACGACGCTGCAGTTTGCGTTTCAGAAGATAGGATTGATCCACCTGCCGCGCTTCAGCGGCCAAGGCCGCAAGCTCGAAGCGGAGCGCGCTGCGTATTACGTTCACAGCGCGTAGTCGTCACCCTTCGTTCTACGGCAGTTTGCACACGCGCACAGCTTTGTTCCCATATAGGCATGTCAGTCCGGCCAGTCCGGGTTGCTGAAGAACCACCCAACTCACCCCGTATTTTTCGCGTAGGCGCTCGAAATCGGCGACCTGAAGAGTCTTCCACGGACTTTGCGCCTGTACCTGTTGCCACCACTCTTCTCCCAGCGGAGGAAACATGCTGACCACGCCGCCATCTTTCGTGAGATCGGCAAGGCGGCTGCGCTCGGCGAGACAGCGAAATCCCATGATGTCTTCATCCGGCAGGTGCATGTAGTTGGGATCGAGAGCGAAGATCGCGTCGGTCGGAGTATTCTCGCGAATCCAGACGAAGGCCTGCTCCCATGGATTCTTCGGGGCGCGCCCCGGCCATTCGATGTGCGCCGTCGCCGGAAATAGCTGGCGCTGGACGATGAACATTCCGATGACCAGCGGGACGAAGAGCGCGAGCCACCGCCACGCGCTGCGCTTGAGAACGAATTCCGCGAGGAAGCCACCCATGCAAATGAAGAGAAAAATGTACAGGAGATGCAGGCTCCTCATCGGCTGGATACGGGCCAGTGCCTCGAACCGCGATGGCAGATCGACCGCCAGCGACACCAGGACGTAGATCACGCCATAAATCGCAAAAGCACGGCAGGCTCGATGCAGAAGGGTCCATTGCCGTTTTCTGGCGATCTGACTGAACCACCACAATAAGAGGAGCGGCGCGACCGCCCCCAACAACTCATACCACTGCCAATCCTGAATGTAGAAGTAGGCGTGCATCTTCGCCGACTCGTGATAGGCGGCAGAAGTTTGGAGCGCGAATGGAATGGCGGGAAGCAAAAATCCGGCAATCGGGACTCCAACTTCCTTGGCGGTCCCATAGCGGCGCTCGATCTCTTCGAGCACAATCCAGAGCGCGCCAAAAGAAAAAGGAAAGACCCACATCAGCGGATGGACGCACGCCGCGAACGCAAGCCAGGCCAGCGCTCGAATATATTTCTTCTGCAGAATTGCTGCGACTGCGAACACCGAGGCAAACGCCGCCAGATTCCGCGGATTCAGATACTGATCCATGATGTAGAGCGCGGTTCCGGCAACTGGAATCGTGAGTAGCCCCGCGACCATGCAGACGGCGCCCCATCGCGCCCGCAACGACGGGAACAGAATGCCGCTGAGCTGCCAACAGGCCAGCAGCAGCAGGAACATCGAACCCACCTGCCAGAGCATCAATCCTATTTCAAGCGGCAGGTGCGACACCCGCACAGAAAAGGCGATCAGATTCGGAAACAGCGTCATGCTGGCGTGGGATTCGAAAAATTCGCGGCCCGTGGGGAATAACGCGGGGTTCAGAATTCGTTCCACGCCAGGCAGGTAGATTTCCGCGTCTTCGGCCCAGGGATGGTAGCCCTGAATGAGCACTGCCGCCGCGGTCAGCGCCAGCAGAAGAAGGGCCGTCTTGTATGTTCCGTGCCGGGCGCCCGGCACATGATTCGACCTGTCCATCTATCGTCAGGTATAACACGGTCAGGTGTACCATCTACCGCGTTGCGGTGTCTTTAGCGCGAGGTTTAACATCTAAACATCCAGATGCCAATCGCCGCACCTTCAGCCCTTAGAACTCAAAGCCGGCTTACGATGGGTCTCGGCGAGATCCTGAACTTTGCCTACGACGCGTTTTGCAGCAATAAACTGCAATTCATGCTGACCGCGCTGGCCATGGCCGTCGGTACGGCCTCGGTCATTCTGGTGTCGACCATCGGCCTGACGGGAAAGCAATATATTCTGCGCCAGTTGCAGTCGATCGGGACAAACATGATCTACGCCGACTATCAGGGAGGCGGTCAGCGGATCGACTCAACGCCCGACCCCCTGACTGCAGACGACGTGCGGGCCGTGCGCGAACAGGTGCCGAGCGTGGTGGCCGCGTCTCCGACCGTGGCCCTGGGCGACCGAATCAGCATTGGAGACGGCAAGCAGACCGACATCTCGATCATGGGCGTCGATCCCGACTACATACGGTTGCGCAACCTGGTGCTGGTTGCAGGCCGCTTTTTCGACGCCGAGGACTCGGCGGGCCGCAATAAGGTGGGCATCATCACCGAGACTCTGGCCGACAAGCTGTATCACACGCCCCAGAACGCGGTCGGCCAGGTCATCCGGCTGAGCGGGGGACTTCCATTTACCATTGTCGGCGTGTTCCGCGAAAGTGTGGATACATTCGGGCAATCCGACATCGCCGACGACGCAATGCTGATCCCGTTCACGGTCAGCCGGTTCTTTACGTCGACGTCAGAAGTGCACGAGATTTATTTTTCGGTGGCGAGCTCGCAGGATGTGGTTCCAGCCACCAACGCCATCAAGCGCGTATTGAAATCGCGGCATCGCGCCGAGTCCGTCTACAGCGTCGAGAACCTGAGCCATCTGCTGGAAGTAGCGGGTAAAATTGCCGACGCGCTGACCGTGGTGCTGCTGCTGGTCGCGTTTGTGACATTGCTGGTGAGCGGCATCGGGATCATGAACATCATGCTGGCGACGGTGACTTCGCGCATCCGCGAAATCGGAATCCGCAAAGCGATTGGCGCCACTAACCGCGAGATCCGCTTTCAATTCCTGGCAGAAGCCGTGCTGATTTCCCTTTCGGGAGGGATCGTGGGAATCGTTGTCGGGCTGGCGATCCCATATTCTGTCCGCTTCCTGACCGACTACCGCATTCCAGTGCCAGGGCTATCGGCGATTATTGCGATCGTGGTTTCTTCGGTGGTGGGGATTATCTTTGGAACGGTGCCGGCGAGCCGGGCCTCCCAACTCGATCCTGTGGAAAGCTTGCGCTACGAATAATAGCTATCCGAAACGTTCGCAAGACTAGCCAGATTTCTCTCCAGACACCACAAAGCCGGGCTGGTTTGCCCGGCTTCTTCTTGTGGAACTGGTTCGCTCGGTCACATTACGATCGGTGAGCCAGAATGTCGAAAACTCTTTTTGATCTTCGCCTTTTACCGCGCCTTCCAACCCACTCGCTGAGTTTTTTTTCTCAGGTTCAGTGCTCAGTTCACCGCTTGCTCGTTACATCACCATTGCGAGATTCTCCAGTTCATGCTGGAGAACCGGCAGGGCACAGCCTGCCATTTCGACGCGGCCTGCTGCGTCGAGAGCATCCTTCGGCGAAACCCCATACCCACGGCCCATCAGGAAAACCTGGAGCAATTCCGCGGCTTCGTAGGAGTCGATCATGCCACCCTGCAGCAGATCGTTCCGCAACGCCGCCAGTTCGGTCATCGTAAATCTGTCTTTGTCGTTCATTTCCTTATTCAGCATGGCCGTCATCACCTCCGATTTCGACCTTTTGAACCCCACTTACGCCATTAGACTCATCGGCAGTTGTTAAAGTTGCATGCAATTGGGCTGCCGTATTCCTTTATTGGCTAGGTAAATTCCCCGAACCCCTCTAGATTTTTTAACCCCTCTGGATATCGGAAGTTGCAGGCAGGACTGTAGGCCGGTTATGGATCGAAGGTGCCATTGGTACCTGCGAGTAATCTCAAAACTGACACAATGTGTCGAACCCGGACGGTGGATCGTCAACGGCCCGCTGAGTCTCTGGCACCAAGGTGGTGGTTTTCGGCCACGGGACGGTCGAGTGCAGAAGTGTTTTGGGAAAAGAGGTTCGATAGGAACAACAAAGCGGCTTCCAGGCTGCTCGCTGCCCTGCTTAAGCGTGAGGCAGTTGCGCGGCAGCCTCGGTCTCGTAGAACTGGAAGAACTGCTCGACCCTGGTTACTTGCATGGCATCACGGACGCGCTTCGTCACACCGACCAGCGCCAAGCTCCGTCCATCCTTCTGATGGTTCACATACGCGCCAACGAGTGCTCCGATTCCGGCCGAGTCGATATAGGGAACGTGGGTCAGGTCGAGAATCAAATGGCGGGATGTGTTTGAACGAACTAAAGACTGGAATTCAAAGAAGTTGGTGATTGTTACCGGTCCACTCAGGCGCATGACGCGCCGTCCTTCAGGCGTTGCGCCTGCATCTTCGATGCGTAGAGGCTCCTGTGGCATCCGGGCATCGTACTATCCGAATGTGAATGGCAGGTTAAAGCGATGCTGTGGAAAACTGGTCTGAAATTGCCTATGCCGGCTGCAGAAGTTTTTCCTGAGCCTGAGCCATCAGGCTCTCGAACTGGTTCGCATCGAGGCAGACGGCATGTTGGCCGTAGCGGGCTTCCTTGCCAGTCACGTGCCAATAGGGCATCCAGTAGAATTGCTTGCCGTCAACGGCTTCGAGAACCACGAGGAAAGGATAGAACGTCACTTCCTCTTCCTCTTCGCCAAGCCAGGATTCCAGCTTTTCGGGAAGAAGTGCCGAGATCACTTTGAAGTTGCCGTCGCCCGCGCCCAGCTGGAAATCGAGGTTCACATAAAGCTCGCGCGACGCTCCACAAGCAGAGCACCTTTCCGAAGAGGACCGGCTGAATCCGTAGAGGCTGTCAAACAGTTTCTGATGGGTGGGGGATTTTTTATGACACTGGCTGCAGATGAAATATGGATTGGCCACGTCCGGCTCCTTGCCCGATATCCAGGCTGATCCGGAACTCGCTCACAACCAGCGGCGCTAAGGCTCGATCGTTGCCTCTTCCACGAGCATGATCGGAATATCGTCTTTCACCGCATACACCCGGTGGCACTGCGTACATTTCAGGCTTTCCGGGTTCTGACGATATACAAGCGGCTGTTTGCATGCCGGACAAACCAGGATTTCCAGTAGATCTTTGGCAATCATGACTGTGCATTGTACGACAGAGGCCGGTCTGTGATGGAACGCACAGTCCACCAAAGCGCCAATCACCGGCAGATCGGATCTCAGGCCCCCAGCCTCTGACCCTGACCCCTGATTCCCTAACAGTGTAAGATTTGAACATCCGGACGCCGCAAGCCGAGTGCCGGAATCCGAACCTATGTCCGCCCTAATTCTTGACGGAACCGAGATCGCGCAGCAGATCCGCAGCGAGGTCGCCGCGGAGGTCAAAACCATGGCCGAAGCCGGCGTTCGTCCCGGATTGGCCGTGGTTCTCGTTGGCCATAATCCCGCCTCGGAGATATACGTCCGCGGCAAAGTCAAAGCCTGCGAAGAGGTTGGAATCTACAGCGAGAAGCTCGCCCCGCCCGAATCGGCCGCGACCGGCGAACTGATAGCCTTAGTGGAGGACCTGAACCGCCGCGACGAGATCGACGGAATCCTCGTTCAGCTTCCCCTCCCGCCGCAAGTTGATTCGAAAAAAGTCCTTCTGGCGGTCGATCCAGCAAAGGATGTCGACGGCTTTCATCCCATGAATGTGGGATTCCTTTCGACCCAGCGGCCGGGACTGGTCCCGTGCACTCCGGCTGGGGTGATGGAGATCCTGAAGCGCAGTAGTATTCCGGTCGCCGGACGCGAGGCCGTCGTCGTAGGGCGCAGCGATATCGTCGGCAAGCCGGCCGCCATGTTGCTGATCAACGCTAATGCGACCGTGACGGTCTGCCATTCGAAAACGCATGATCTCCCCGGCGTCTGCCGGCGGGCGGATATTCTGGTCGCCGCGATCGGCCGCGCCGGAATGATTACGCGCGATTTCGTGAAGCCCGGCGCCGCCGTGATCGATGTCGGCATGAATACCATCACCGACCCCGCGGAGTTCCAGCGATTCTTTGCGGGCAATGCCAAGAGGAAAGAAACGTTCGGCAAGAAGGGATCGACATTAATCGGCGACGTGCATCCCGAGGTGGCGGAGGTCGCCGGCGCGCTGACCCCAGTCCCAGGAGGCGTGGGACCACTCACGATCGCGATGCTGATGTTCAACACAGTGAAAGCGGCGAAGATGCGCCGCGGCGCACGCGTCCCAGAATTATCGCGGGCCTGAAAAATTGCCGCCCGAGTCCATCGAAGAGAGTTTGTGATGTTTTCTCTGCGTACTCGGCGATCCGGACGGCGAATTTGGGGGAAGATGCTGAAAGTTGGCCTGACCGGTGGAATCGCCTCGGGGAAATCGGTAGTCGGTGAAATGTTCGTCGCGCTCGGAGCGCATTTGGTGCAGGCGGACCGGATTGCCCACTCGCTCATGCAGCCGGGCGAAGCCGTATACAACGACGTCGTCCGCCATTTCGGCAGAGAAATCCTGAACCCCGATGGCAGCGTGAATCGCGCCAAACTCGCCGAAGCTGCATTCGGAAAAACGGCCGGCGATGGCAAGCGCGAGTCCCGTATCGAAGAACTCAATCGAATCGTTCACCCCGCCGTGATCCGCAGCCAGGAGGAGTGGATGCAGGCGATCAGCCATCAGGATCCGCACGGCGTTGCGATCGTCGAAGCGGCGTTGATTCTAGAGGCGAAGCTGTCTGACCGCTTCGGTCGCCTGGTTGTGGTGACCTGTACTCCGGAGCAGCGGATTGCCCGCTTTGCGCACCGCCAGAAGATGGAACTGGAGGCCGCGCGCCAGGAGGTTTTACGGCGGATGGCGGCCCAGCTTTCAGACGAAGAAAAGATCAAAGCCGCAAGCTATGTAATCGACAATTCAGGAACTCTCGAACGCACACGCGAACAAGTGCGAGAAGTTTGGCAAAAGGTGAGTGCCGAAGGTGCAGCAGGGAGCAGAGGCTAGAACCCCGCCACGGAACCGAGTAACGACCAAGGACCAACGACGTTGGACAAAGACTGATGACTAGTCCCTAGCCTCTAGCCTCGAGCCCCTGAGTTCCGATCCCCTGATTTAAAATCAATTCGAGGACCTTTCCACTCCGCAACATCGTACTGAACTTATGAACGACAGAATTCGGATGGTCGAAATATGAAACTCGTCCGGCCGTTGATCCTTGCCGTTGTCATTGCGGGCGCATTCTTTTATTTCACGACCTGGCGGTCAAATTCCGCGGGCGAATTCCACTCCACCGATTGGTTCAGCCGGCCAAATCAGGTGGAGATCACCGAGGCCGCGCCCAATGAGCCT
>DATJOA010000230.1:0-3864 GCA_035507635.1 Candidatus Acidiferrales bacterium | reverse complement strand
TGCACGCGCCATCGCGATCGCGCCTGGTGGTGTGATCACGACGGAGTGCATTGAGTTTCCCAGACGGCTTGCTCCCGCAGGAAATGGTTGGCTAGGACAGATTCCATATCGCGAAGGGTTCAAGGCTGTAATTCGAATGGTAGAGACGGAACTCCTGAGAGCCGCACTAGCCGATGCCGAGGGGAACAAACTCAAAGCGGCAGCTTTGCTCGGAATCCAACGCCGGCTTCTTTACGAGAAGATGCGGGAACATGGTATGCGATGACCCTCCTGGCGCCTACTTCAGGTATGCGCGCAGAGCGTTTACGAGGTCATCGGCGGCCCGTAGTTGTTCGTCGGTCACATTTTCGTCCCTTGGGAGAATGTGGAACCGGATGTGCCCCTCGATCACCTCAGCCATCAGCGCGTCCATCGCGCCCCGGCAGGCCGAGATGTTGTGCAGGATGTCGGAACAGTCCGCGCTCTCCTGGTCGAGGGATTTCTCGATTGCGGCAACCTGCCCCATGATCCGGCGGACCCGGTTCAGGAGCTTTTTCTTTTCCTCTATCGTGTGTGCCATAAGAATGTCGCGCCCAGCAAAAATAGTTACGAAAAAGACTTTACAAGGATACCCCGGCGGGTATACGCTGTCTATGGGAGACCGGACCGGTCAATCCGACAATCTTACGAGAAAGGAGGCCCATCTTGTCTGACGGCGGTCATAGTCGCTTGCGCGAACAGCAGCTCGATACCGACTCAGCGGAGCCTCCGTCTCTGACGGATTCCCGCCTCTGAGTTGATAGCGTCCGCTATCCGCGCTTCTCAAGAAACTTAGCCATTATTCCACCCGTACGCGATGAGCCGTGAGAGCGGCTCGTCATTGAGACAGGTCACTCCGGCTTGGATGCCCGGAGTGTGCCTGGGGGGTAGGGGTGACGGCCCGCACCGCCTTACGACCGGGGAAGTCCCATGATGACGATGAATCATCCCACCCGGCACGAACCGGAAACCCTCGTCGCGGCAAAGCCGATCCGGGTCTCGAACAAATGGGCCGCGCACGCGCTCACCTTCCTGATGGTCTTCGGACCCGGCCTGATCGTGATGGAAGCCGATAACGATGCCGGGGCGGTCTCCACTTACGTCCAGGCCGGCGCGCAATACGGCACGCACCTGCTGTGGCTTCTCCTGCTGCTGCTCCCCATCACGTATTTCGTGCAGGAGATGGTTGTACGGCTCGGAGTCGCGACGGGGCAGGGCCACGCGGCCATGATTTACCGGCGCTTCGGTAAATGGTGGGGGCGCTTTTCGCTGGCCGACCTGCTGCTGCTCAACTTCCTGACGCTCGTGACGGAGTTCGCCGCGATTGCGCTGGCTCTGGGCAAGCTCGGCGTCGACCCCCGTATCGGCGTGCCCGTCGCGGGGGCAGCCCTGACCGGCCTCGTGCTCACGGGGAGCTACCGGCGCTGGGAGCGCATGGTGGTGTTTCTCTGCCTGCTCGACCTCGCGTGGTTTGCCATCGCCTTCCTAGTTCATCCGCCGGCGGGCGACGTTCTGCGCCACACGATAGTGCCGTCGCTCCCCGCGGGCGGATTGACTGGCGGCTGGCTGTTTCTCGTGATCGCGATTGTGGGCACGACGATTGCGCCGTGGCAGCTCTTCTTTCAGCAAAGCTGCGTGGCCGACAAGCGCCTGCGGTTTGCGGACCTCAACTGGGCGCGGCTGGATACGCTCGTCGGCGCCGTGTTCACGATCATCGTGGCCGGATGCATGATGGTGGTGGGCAACGCGGCGTTCGCGCGCCATTGGGATTTCGCCGACCCGGCCCAGATGGCGGTGCAACTGGGCAAGATCTTCGGGCCGTTCCTCAAGAACGCGATTCTTTTGCTGATGATCAACGCGGCCGTCCTCGGTACGACCACGATCTCGCTCTCAAGCGCCTGGGCGTATGGCGAAGTGCGGGGCTGGCCGCATAGCCTGCAAAAGCCGATTCACGAGGCCCCGGCGTTCTACGGCGTCTACGCCCTTTGCGTGATGTCGGCGGCGGGTCTAGTGCTGATCCCCGGCGCGCCGCTGCAGCTCATCATCCTCAGCGTGCAGGTGCTGGCCGGGCTGATGCTGCCCTCCGCCATCATCTTCCTGCAGCTTCTGCTCAACGACCGCGAAGTGCTGGGCGAGCGGTTCGCCAACAAGCGGTGGAACAACGTTGTCAACTGGATCATCGTGATCCTGCTTTTCGTCCTGTCGCTGCTGTTGGCGGCGCAGGTGGCTCTGCCGAAGCAGTTTCCGAATTCCTGAAGGAGAACTGAAATGACCTTGACCACTGAATTTGACGAGATGACGCAGGAAGAGCGTCAGTTCTTTTCCGTCGTGCATCCGCTCGACGACCAGCCTGAAGAGAAGGTTGACACCGAACATCTCGGACCGATGCGGATGACCAGGACCGTGCGCATCTGTCTGTTTGCGCTGCGAGGATATTTGCTGCTCATGTCTGGACTGCTTGCATTTCGAGTGCTCCAGCTCGCAGGCGTGATTCACGGCTGAAGCAGAATTTCTTAAAGAAAGGAGGGCATACCCATGCGGATGAAAATGACAAACACGCTGAGGACAGCCGCACACTGGATTCAACGCGTCATCGATGTACGGCTGCCGATGGATGCGCTGTATGGGCTTCGGACCCGTTGAGAGCAGAAGTCAGCAGTGATCGTGAATTTAGTACCGAAGTGAACGTGACCGAGCCTCCGGGTAAATTGGGCGAGTCCGTTCTGGCGACAGCTTAGGCCATTCCAAAACGGCCTGATGTTCTCGTCAGGCCGGACCCACCCGCAATCAGAATTGACGAACGGCGTGCGTAATCGTACGCCCACAGGAGAAGTGTGCTTATGAGCTTGATTCAGACGATGAGCATGAAGCTGACCATATCGCTTGGGCTGATCGCGAGCGCCTGGGCCGCGGACACATCCGGAAAGATCCTGGGGATTGTAAAAGACCCGGCGGGAAATCTGATTCCTCAGGCAAATGTGACTCTAGCCAACAAAGCCACCGGGGTTAAGCAGACGGCCCATGCAGACGGACAAGGCGCATTTGCATTCCCCGTGGTCCCGGTCGGGACGTATGAACTCCTCGTGACAATGGAGAATTTCCGGCCTTACAAGCGGACGGATCTTGTCATTGATCTTGGGAGCGCGGTGCAGCTGGAGATTCCCCTCGAACTCGCCGGTGTCAATGAGAGCGTGACGGTCACGGAGGATGCCGCGCAGGTCGAAACGTCGGATACGAAACTTGGCCAGGTGATCGGCAACAGGCAAGTGACGGCGCTGCCGCTGAATGGGCGCAGCTACACGGATCTTCTGGCGATCCAAGGCGGCGTTACACCCATAACGACGAGCGGAGCAGGAAACAGCACTTCGGGAGGAGGATTTGGAACGGTGCCGGTTGCCGGCAATGGCAATACGGGGCAATTCTCCATCGACGGGCAGCGCGAATCCGCCAACGGATTCTATCTCAATGGCGCGAGTGTTCAAGAGACGATTGGGCAACAGGCCGGAATCATTCCCAATCTAGACTCGATCGCTGAGTTCCGAATTTTGACCAGCAATGCCGATGCCGAATACGGCGGCTATAGCGGGGGAACCATCAACGTAATCACGAAATCCGGCGGCAATGATTTTCACGGCTCTGCGTTCGAGTTCCTCCGCAACACGGATCTCGATTCCCGCGGATTCTTTTCCCCCGAACGCTCCACATTCCAGCAAAACCAGTTCGGCGCCACCGTGGGCGGGCCGATCCGGAAGAACAAGGTCTTCTTCTTCGGTGACTATCAGGGGCAGCGCACCATTCAAGGCCTTGAAACGGGTTTGGTTCAGGTTCCCTCCCTCGCAAACCGGA
>DATJOA010000229.1:0-44493 GCA_035507635.1 Candidatus Acidiferrales bacterium | reverse complement strand
GGGATCGGCGGGGACGAAGTGAAGGCTCCTCCCGAATTGTTTCGCGGTGTGTACGCATATGCCGAAGATCATGGATTGAGACTGACAGCTCATGCTGGTGAGACGGCTTCGGCGGAGTCCATCTGGGGAGCGCTGAACCTTCATGCCGAGCGCATCGGGCACGGGCTTACGGCGGCGCAGGATCCGGATTTGATTGAAGAACTTGCTTACCGTCAGATTCCGGTTGAGATCTGTGTGACGAGTAATCTGCGGACGGGTGTTTGCAAAACGGCGGCCGAACATCCGGTGAAGAGTTATTTCGATCAGGGAATCATGGTGACGCTGAATACGGATGATCCGGCGCTGTTCGGCACGACGTTGGCCAGGGAGTATCAACTGGCGCAGGAAACATTCGGCTTCACTGACGAACATTTGCGAGAACTGGCGCGTAATTCTTTTGAGGCGTCGTTCCTGCCCGCAGAAAAAAAACTCGAACTGCTAAGTTTGTTTGACGCCACAGCAGCCCGCTAGTCGCGGAAAACATCATGCCTGTTCAACCAATTTTGCAACTCGGCGATCCTCTACTCCGGACTGCATGTGTCCGGGTAGAAGATCCGTCATCCCAGGAGGTATGCAACCTCGTTTCAGATCTTACCGACACGCTTGCGCACTGGCGTATGGAAACCGGCTATGGACGCGGCATTGCCGCTCCTCAGATTGGCGTGCTCAAACGAGTCATCTTCCTGAAGCTCCCGGAAGCAGAGCCTTGGCCGCTGGTCAATCCCGAAGTCGTGTCGCGCAGCGAAGAGAAGATCGTAGTCTGGGATGCATGCCTGAGCTTTCTTTCGATCTTTATGCAGGTGGAACGTCATCGCGAGATCACAGTGCGGTATCAGGACCTGCACGGTAAGACGCTGGAGTTCAAAGCCGCGGACGAGCTAAATCTCTCTGAGTTGCTCCAGCACGAGATCGATCACCTTGACGGAATTTTGGCGATTGACCGCGTAATCGATCTCAAAACAATCTGTACCCGGAGAGAATTCGAGAAGCGGTATCGCGCTACCAGCCCGTACGCAAAAGAAGTCGCTGGTCGCTAGTCGTTGGTCGTTGAGGCGGTCGAACTTTCGCGCGACGCGTTTCGGCGGCTTGCCTTACCGGAAAGTTTCTTATGCTACATATCGGCATTGTCGCATGCAGTACGGAAGGAGCCGCACTCTGCTACCGGACCGTTTCAGTCGAAGGCTCGCGTTTGCTCGGACGCTACGATCATCCAGAAGTTTCGCTCCATGCCTTCTCCTTGGCGCGGTATATGAAGAGCATCGATACGGGCGACTGGGCTGGAGTGGCCAAACTGATGCTGTCCTCAGCGGAGAAACTGGCGAGAGCTGGCGCGGATTTCTTGATCTGTCCCGATAATACGATCCATCAGGCATTCGATCTGGTGGAGCATCGTTCACCGCGTCCTTGGCTGCACATCGCGCGCGAAGTGGCTCGAGACGCCAAGAGCCGCGGGTACAAGCGGCTAGCGGTGCTCGGGACGCGCTATCTGATGGAGGGGCCGGTTTATCGCGACGCGCTGGCACGCGAGGGGATCGAACATTGCGCACCTGGTCCGGAACAGCGGGAGCGCGTTAACCAGGTCATCTTCGACGAACTCGTGAATGGACAGTTTCTGCCGCGATCGCTGGCATATTACGTGGAAGTCATCCGTGGGTTCGAGGATCAGGGCTGCGATGCAGTCGTACTCGGCTGTACCGAGATTCCTTTGTTGGTGACACCTGAGTCATCGCCGCTGCCAACGCTCGATTCGACCCGTTTATTGGCAAAGGCAGCAGTCAAGAAGGCAATCGAGGGATAAATGTCTGCCTCGGCGCATTCAAAGACAAGTCCACATCGCGCTAACCATGATGGAAGACCGTAGGAAACTGACATTTCGGATGCTGGCCGGGCAATACGCAATTGTGCGCTTGCCAGTCAGTTCGGCCTTTCCCCGCTGGGCGAATAGTGGGGAGGTTATCTCTGTGACTCGCACTTCAGAAGAGCTGTCGGTCGTCTGCCCGATAGAAAATCTTCCCCCGGAGGTCACTTCACCGCATCGCTGGACCTGCATGAAGCTGGAAGGTCCATTTCCTTTCTCGATGACCGGAGTGCTGCTTTCCTTTATTGAACCGTTGTCACTCAATCGGATTCCGATATTTGCTGTTTCCACTTTCGATACGGACTACGTGCTGGTTCAGGAAGAACACGCTCACGCTGCGCTGAACTTTCTGCAGGCAGCAGGGCACGAATTGGCGGCGTAAGGGCATCTTCTTCACAGTTCGATGCGGGTGCCATTTTTCGCCGTTCACCGATGTGATTCTTCCAATAGCTGCCATCGCGGGTACAGCCTTAGCCCGTCTGTGTTGTAATAGAAGTTACTGATTCAAATGCCTTCTACTCTGACGAAACTGCGCCGACGTGCCAAGGCTCTGCGTCGCAATTTGCGCGGAGCACACATGGCCGCCCGCGCGCTCGCATCCACCGATCACCCATTATTGGCGCACATCATCCCGATGCGGCGCTGTAATCTCGCCTGCACCTATTGCAACGAGTTCGACGATTCTTCGAAGCCGGTGCCAATCGAGGAAATGTATCGGCGAATCGACAAGCTGGGCGCGCTCGGAACCGCAGTCGTGACGATCTCGGGGGGCGAGCCCCTCATGCATCCCGAACTCGACGATGTGATTCGACGAATTCGGGCCAACGGGATGATTGCCGGCCTTATCACGAACGGTTATCTGCTCGTTGCCGAGAGAATTCAGAGGCTGAACCGGGCCGGACTCGAATGGCTACAGATTTCCATCGACAACGTCAATCCCGATGATGTCTCGAAAAAGAGTCTGAAAGTTTTGGACAAGAAGCTACAATTGCTCGCCGAGCATGCCGATTTTCACGTGAATATTAATTCCGTCGTTGGCGGAGGGATCGCGCACCCGCAGGATGCGCTGATAATTGGCAAACGCGCAGTGGAACTTGGTTTCACTTCGACTATCGGAATCATCCACGACGGCGGCGGACAACTGCAGCCGCTTAACGATGAAGAACGGCGGATTTACCACGAGATGCAGGCGCTCGAGAAGAGCAGCTTTACCCGCGTGAATGCCTTTCAGGACAACATCGCGAAGGGCCTGCCGAACGATTGGCGCTGCCGCGCCGGGGCGCGATATCTATATATCTGTGAAGATGGCCTGGTGCACTATTGCTCGCAGCAGCGCGGATATCCTGCGGTTCCACTCGAGAAATACACCCGTGAGGATCTGCGCCGTGAGTACCGGACAGAAAAAGGTTGCGCTCCGAATTGCACGGTCTCATGCGTGCATCAGGTGTCGATCTTCGATTCGTGGCGCGCGCCACAGAAACCCGCGGCGAATACCCCTCCGCCACTTCCCGCGGAAGAACTGGTGCAGATCAAATAGCAGTTCCCCGTTACGCTCCCACTCACTTCTTAGGCTGAGCCGTTGGCGGCAATATGCCGTTCAGCCGTAGATACATGGCGGCCGCGCTGTAGTGGTCGGCCCAATCATTGGTAAGGGCGATCAGCGCGAAGGCGCGTGGCCCTTTTCGTCCTCCGAACAGCTCAACTTGATCGCCGAGCTTGGAATCATCAACTTTGTCGAGCGCGGTCGTGCAGAATTCGAAACTGGCGTTGAGCGCGGCGAGCAGCTTGTCCTTTCCGTCAGATTCCTTCAATGCAACCGGAGGCTTCGGTTCCGCGACGTCGCCGATGGTGGAGCATAGGTGATTGTTTGATCCAATAATGTGCAGGACGAGGTGTCCGAACGTCATCTGTTGCTCGGTCGGCTTATACCCAAATTTGTCGGCGGGCATTGCTTCCACGGCAGCGACGAGATTTTTTTCCTGACGCGGCAGGATTTGTTTGACGACCGAGGTGACGGGATTCTTTTCCTGCGCCAGAGCAAGCGTCGCGGCGAAGAGCAGGACAACGCAGAATATACGGTTCATGGGTCCTCCGTGAATTTGGCCGGCGAAATGTGTAGTCAGAAACATTTTACTGAGGTCTTGCCTGCATCGCGCAGCACCCTGACTTGCAGGTTCAACCCGCATTCGACAATCCCGCTTCAGCGTGAGTCTACGAGAAGGCTCCGGCAAGCGCCGCCGCTCCCAAAGTAAGAACGGCCCACCAGCCGAAAACAACGGCAAAAGATGTGCCGCGCTTCACCTTGCTGACGCAGGTGAAACCAATTGCTGTGAGCACAAGTGTCCAGATCATGAAGACATCGAGCGCCGTGCCCAGGCTGTAGAGAAAAACGTTGTCTGCGGGATTCATGAAATACCCGGGATTTGTTGCGACTGGATTCTGAAATGAGAACGAATCGGGGCTCATGCCGGCAATCACGGAAAGCAGCGCCAGAAGAGTCTTCACCATCAGCGGAAGCGCCGCGTAGATGACTATCGCAAGCGACACACCAAATGTGACATCACTCCCCGTGGCGAACCGGAACGTAGCGAACAGAACGGTAGCAATGATCAGCCACATGATCAAAGTGATCACGGGAAACGCATAGGAGATGACTCCAGTGAACTTAGCCCCGGCCTCCAGGCGGGTTTCACGCTGATCCGCCGGTAACTGGTCCAGACGCTCCTGCTGCTTAGGCTGCGCTTGCATCTGGTTCTCCATGATCTTGCGGAAGCCGATTTTCTGCCCGGCGGTGTACACAAACACTGTCGAGACCAGCACCATGAGCAAGAACGGCGCCCACCAGGCGGCACTGCGGCGAAGATCCGTAAATGTCTTCGATGGCGCAATAAATGTGTCTATGATGCGCGCAGTTTGAGAGAGCGGCAGAGTCGGCGGGACAGGACTCGTGGTAGCAGGGGTGAGTGGGGCGGTAGCCATGAATGCCTCCTTGCAACGGTCGTGGGAATTCTAGCCGGGAGAGGGCGAGCAGACAAGGGAAGCCGGCGCAATCTTTCCAAGAGCAACAGCAGATCCGCGAGCTTACTACTGCTATGGCCTCCAACCACCTCGGATAAGATGGGCTGATGACGCACGGGACGCCAATCGACATTGCCGTGTTGGCCGTCGAACTCATTCCGGCGCTGGTCTTCGCGTTTGCAGCCGAGCGCTCGGCCCAGGCCATTGCCAAATGGGCGGTTGCGTTGCGGATCGCGGCTCCGGCAGCTTTGGTGGTTCCCTACGCGATCCTGGCTGCGGCCCACCATTCGCTGCGGTGGGACTGGCTCTTGGCATATACGGTTTTGCCCGTCGTGATGGCGTGGCTGCTTGAGCGAGCGGCGCTAGTCGATCCGGAGCAGCGAGGGAACTGGCGTGATGCCCTGATTCTATTCGTATTGGGACTGGCCGTTGATCTCAGGTGGTTCGATGCGGCATGGCCCGAGGGACTGCGCGGGCTCGGCAAT
Source organism: Candidatus Acidiferrales bacterium (assembly GCA_035507635.1). GTDB lineage: Bacteria > Acidobacteriota > Terriglobia > Terriglobales > Acidobacteriaceae > Sulfotelmatobacter. Next base: position 39,093 of record DATJOA010000229.1, on the reverse strand, counting down.
CTATTGCTGGTCGATGCGGGACTGTACGCGTTTCTTGGAATCCGGCGGCTGAACGGGACGGGGTTCGATTTTCATTTGCGATGGAACGACTGGAAGACCGGCTTTCGGGAACTCCTGTTTTTCGCTCCGATCGTGGTCGGCCTCGGGATCGCTTTGGGGTTTATTCATCCGCATACCGACACGCCTCGCGTGAGCGCAGCTCTTCTAAGATGGATTGGCATATTCGTATTCGTGGCAGTCCCAGAGGAGCTGTTCTTCCGCGCCTGGGTTCAGAACTTACTGGAGCGCCGTATTGGGCGACGAGGCGCACTCATCACCGCTTCTGCGCTATTCGGGCTGTCGCATTTCAACAAAAGGAATCTGGTGGGCCAGCATTTCAACTGGCATTACGTACTCCTCGCGACAATTGCCGGAATCTTCTACGGACGAGCCTGGCGTGAGAAGCGCCGCGTCCCAGCCTCGACGATCACTCATACCTGCGTGGATTGGCTTTGGTCGTGGTGGTTCTGATTTGCCGATTCTTCAGCGGCCTACGTGATAATTCCAGTACCCAAGGCCAACGCGCATGTGATGGATCAAGGTATCGGGAACGCATACCGCAAAGCAGAGTCCAAGAATTCCCTGCGCCAACCCAATCATGTAGAGATTGTGGTAGCGACGGAACAGCAGGCATGAGACAAATCCCCAGATTAGTGTTGCCGCAGAGAGCGTGAGGTTGGGCAAGTGCGCGACCGAAAATAGAATTGCCGCAATCATGATCGCCGCATCGCTGGCGAGGACCCGGGTGAGGCGCGGCATGAAAAAATCTTGCAGCAGAAACTGTTGATACATCGTCCAGAGTACGTATCCGTACACGTGAGAGAAGTCCGGCTGATACAGCGGGTGGAATATTCCAGCGGATTTGGCTGCGTAAACAGCAGCGGCGGTGAGCGCCACGGCCGCGGGTAGAATCCACAACGACCGGATGAAGCCGCGAACCCCTAATCCGAGTTGATTCAGAGTCGGACGGCTTAACAGGACAGCGCCCAGAGGTGCTAAGAGAACGATCGGACCGAAGATCAGCTGCTCGTGCGTCGGCAGCCAAAGGATGGTGATGATCGCCGCAAAGCCGATCAGCACCTCGGCCGTGTCACGGAATGAGTTGCGTTCTCGGGACAGCGAATAGGAAAAAGATGTCGGATCGATGGTGGCCACGCGCCTGTTCCCAATAAAACTAGGAGTGGTGGATGCGTGGATTGGTTGCACGGATTCACGGATCGCTCCGCTCGGGGCTCGATTTCCGCGGCAGTTTATACGGCGAGTTGCGGGGTGGCGTGCAGGAGGGTGCGAGTGTAAGGATGCGCGGGGGATTCTGCGATCTGGCGGGCATCGCCAACTTCGACAATCTTTCCGCGATACATCACTGCAATACGAGTTGAGAGGTAACGCACAACGGGCATCGAATGTGAGATGAACAAGTAGGTCAGGCCAAAGTCTCGTTGCAGTTGCGCGAGAAGGTTTACGATCTGTGCGCCCACGCTGACGTCGAGAGCGGAAACGGGTTCGTCGCACACAATGAACTTAGGCCGAAGGGCCAGGGCACGGGCGATCCCGATGCGCTGACGTTGTCCGCCGGAGAACTCGTGGGGGTAGCGCGTTCGCGCAGATTCGTCGAGACCGACGGCTCGCAGAAGTTTCGAGACCTGCTGCGCAATCTCGACCTTTGAGCGGGCTTGGCTGCCGTCGAGCAGTTTTCGGTGGATCAGCAGTGGCTCGGCAATTACGTCTTCCACGCGGAAGCGAGGATCAAGCGACGCGAAAGGGTCTTGAAAGATAATTTGCAGGTCACGGCGCAGGCGGCGCATTTCTGAACTTTGGGCAGCAAGCAGATCGCGTCCGTCGAAATGTACGCTGCCGGCCGTTGGCTCAATCAGTCTGAGGATCAGCCTTCCGAGCGTGCTCTTGCCGGATCCGGATTCTCCCACAAGGCCGAGAGTCTCCCCGGCCAGAATGTTGAGAGAAACAGCGTCCACGGCGCGTACCTCGGCATGGGATCTCCTTCCGAAGGAGGATCCGCTGTGAGAGAAGGTTTTGCCGAGGTTGCGGATTTCGATTAGTGCCATCGAGCATGACTCTAGGCGACTGGAAAACGGAAAACAAGATATCTATCGTTTGGAACTGATATCGACGGCAAAGTCTATCCTGCTGCAATTAGTGGCACGGCCGCCAATGCTGCCAGCAATCCGATGAACTTCCAGCGGCTGAAATGTTCCTTCAGCACCAGCCGCGCCAGAAGGACCGTTACCGCCGGATAGAGCGATGTGATCACAACGGCTTCGTCAAGGCGTCCGTGTTGGCTGGCATAGATAAAAAAAGCGCTACCGCTGATGTCGAAAAATCCGGCTATCAGACCCAGAGCTGCGGCGGGGCGACCGAGTTTCAGTGGAGCACGGGTTGCCGCCACCGCCACCGCTGTAGCACTCAAAGACGCAATGCGGGCGATCAAGGCGATCCATGCCGGAGAACCCGTTGCCTGGTGAACGCACAAGTAGAACCCCGCGAATCCGACTCCTGCCAAGGCAGCCGCAGCCACGCCTTTCGGATGTCCAGTCTCATCATTTTGCCCTGCGGGTTCCGGCCGCGTGATCAGCCAGATAGCGACAATGGCGAGGACAAAACCAGCGATGGACCACTTACTGGGCGAGCCTTCAAGAGCGATGTCGACCAGAGTGGGAATCGCCGCTCCCAGCAGTGCGGCTATTGGAGCCGTGAGCCCCATCTGTCCCGCGGCCAGAGCACGGTAGAAGATCGCGAGCGAGAATCCGCCTAATGTGCCCGCCAGAAGCGACCAGAGGATACTGGCGCGATCCGGGATCGCGCCGTGTTGCGCGAATACCACGGCAAGCATCAATAAGCAGGCGCAGAAGTGCGAAAAAGCCGTCAGAACAAAGGCGTTGGCGCGGCGGGAGGCGAATCCGCCGGCGAAATCCGAGGCTCCCCAAATAAAGACGGCTGCAACAGAATAAGCTGCCGGCGCGAGTTGCGACATTGATGCCACGCCGGACGAGGGTACCATGGCAGCTCTAAACGTTTCACAACCCTCCGGACTGCGCGGTTTCAACCTCGGCCACACTTTCGCGGCAGGGACTCCCTCTCTCACATGTTAAAATTGCCGCAAGAGCTTCTGTGCGGAAGATCCCAGATTCCGAGGCACCCGGGTTTTGATCGAGCTAGCGCCTTCTATTCTTTCGGCTGATTTCGCTCGACTCGGCGAGCAGGTGCATGCTGCGGCCGAAGGCGGGGCAAGTGTCATCCATGTGGATATTATGGATGGGCACTTCGTTCCGAACCTCACCATCGGCCCTCCGGTAGTAAAATCGTTGCGCAAAGTGACGGAGCTTCCGCTCGATTGCCACCTGATGATCGAGAATGCGGATGACTTTATTCCGGCATTTGCTGACGCCGGCGTGAACTGGATGTCAGTGCACCAGGAAGCCTGCAGGCATCTGAATCGGGTCCTGCACCACATCAAGGATCACGGTTGCCTGGCCGGAGTCGTGATCAATCCCGCGACCCCGGTTGATACATTGTCTGAAGTGCTCGATATTGTGGATTATGTGCTGGTCATGTCGGTAAACCCGGGTTTCGGAGCGCAGAAGTTTATTCCTTCCACCTTGCACAAAATGCGCAGGTTAGCTGAAATCCGGCGACAACGCGGGTGGAATTACCGCATTGAAGTGGATGGCGGTGTGGCGCTTGACACTGTTGCAGACGTAGTACATGCGGGCGCAGAAATTCTGGTAGCAGGCAACGCCGTGTTTGGAAAAGGCGATCCAAAGAACAATGCCGAAGCTTTGCTTAAGGCGGCGACCGAGGCGACGCTGCAGAGAGTGTAGGCTTTGATTCACGAATCCCGAATTTCAAGGTCGGATCGGACGCAGGCCTCACCAAAAATCATAATGAGAATCCGCAGGGGACTTATGTTACGTCGAATCCCGTTGATCGCCGCGCTCGCCGCATTGCTCGCTTTTACAGCCGCTTGCACGAATAAGAAATCGATAAACCCGCTGGCGGGCGTCGGCTCAAAACAGCCGGATAAGGTACTTTTTGACAAGGCCATGGACGCCATGCGCCACAACCGCTTTGACGTGGCACGCTTGACTCTGCAGACTCTGATCAACACCTATCCGGATTCGGAGTTCATTGCGCGCGCTAAGCTGGCGGTGGGGGATTCCTGGTATGCAGAAGGCGGCGCCGCCGCATTGGCGCAGGCTGAGCAGGAATACAGCGACTTCGAAATCTTCTTCCCGAACATGCCTGAAGCGGCCGAAGCCCAGCTGAAAATCGCCAATATTCATTACCAGCAGATGGAGAAGCCGGACCGTGACTACACCCACGCCAAGAGGGCCGAAGACGAGTATCGCAAAGTCATACTGCAATATCCCGACAGCAAATTAGTCCCGGAAGCGAAACAGCGCTTGCTGGAAGTTCAAGAAGTGCTGGCCGAGAGAGAATTCGAGATTGGGCGGTTTTACTACCTAAGGCAATCCTACCCGGCATCGATCGCGCGTCTGCAATCCTTGGTAGAGAAGTACCCCTTGTACAGCAGGGCTGATGAGGCTTTGTATTTGTTGGGGCAGGATTACGAAGGGCAGATCGCTCGGATACGGCTCGCGCCCACTTGTGACAAAAATGGTTTGCCGCGGGGCTGCGCCTACGAGGAAGCCAAATCTCGCTACATCGGCGATCTGACGAAAAAGGCATCGTTGGCCTACGATCAAATCTTGACGCGCTATCCGCTGATGGACCGTTCCGATGACGCGAAAAAGCGGCTGCTCGCTCTGCATCAGACAGTCCCGCGCCCGACGCGAGCTATGGTCGCGCAAAACAAGGCGGAGATGGATAGCAGAAGTGAAACGTCGATGGCGCAGAGATTCATGGGCCTGATCAAAAAGGGTCCCGATGTGTCAGAAGCCGCCAAGGTCGGCAATCCGCCCCTCGTTGATCCCGAGCCCATCGCAGCAAAAGATGTCATCCGTAACGAAGCTTTTGGGGCAGCGGGACTGGTGGACCCCGGTAATAACAAGATGGGCGTGGATATTATCAAACCGGATCAACCAAAACCCACGGACACAGCAACTTCTTCTGACCAACCTTCCGTTGGTGGGGGATCGCCTTTCGGGAAGTCCAACTCTACAGCGCAATCGCCTGTAGCAGATCCGAATGAGCTCAAACCCAATGTGCCTGCGGATCCAAACGAATTGACCCCGACGAACGGCGGCACGGATGCATCCTTGCCTCCTCCGGTTCAGGTAAACGAAATCCAGCAAGGTCAATCGGGCTCGACCGCCTCGGCTGCCGCAAAGCCGGATGCTTCTGCCTTGGCCACCGATCAGGAAATCTCGAGCAGCAAAAAGAAAAGAAAGAAGGGATTAAAGAAACTCGATCCGTTCTGAGAATCGTTCAGAGTATTAGCCTTCCGTGCCAGGCGTTCAACACCCCGGTTTCATACGAGGTCTTCAAGTTGCCTTGTCTGTTTTTTGTACGCACAAGGTGCTGACCACTGGTAACCGGTTACTTCCCTTCTAGATCATTGACTTAGGTTGCGGGGCGGGTTACCTTCGCGTTATCTCCCCTCATCAGAGGATACCTTTGGCCCGGAAGATATTGCTCGCCGACGATAGCGTTACCGCCCAAAACATGGGGCGGAAAATCCTCGCTGATGCGGGATATGAAGTCATCACCGTTAATAATGGTTCGGCAGCGCTAAAACGAATCAGCGAGCAGAGACCCGATCTGATCGTCCTTGACGTCTACATGCCCGGCTACAGTGGTCTTGAAGTCTGCCAACGGCTGAAGGAAGTCAACGAAACGGCGCGGATTCCGATCCTGCTGACGGTGGGAAAACTGGAGCCATTCAAGCCTGAAGAAGCGCGCCGGGTTCGGGCGGATGCATTCATCGTTAAGCCCTTTGAAGCTAGTGAGTTGCTGAGTGCCCTGAGCAAGCTCGAAGATAAGATTGTGCCTCGTGCGGAGTCTTCGAAGCCGGGTCGTTTCGCAAGGGCCACGGCGGCTATCGAGGAAGGCCAACGAGACGGCACGGCCCCGGCAGAAGCGGATTCGGGATGGAAGAGCCGGATTTCCTTCCCGAAGAAAAGGAAAAAAGAGGAGCCGGTAGAGGCCAACGCCGACGATCCGTCGATTTACAATGCTGTAAACAAAGATCTCCGGACCGTGGTCGAACACAGTCGTCCCGCCGGCCCTGAGGCCGTGCCAGAACAGCGAGTGGACCTGGGGGCTCTGGCACCGGGAGGACTTCCGAAGGATGTAACACCCGAGGAAATTGCGGCTCTGGCGGCCGCCGCTGCCCAGATGCAAGGCCGGATCGTGGAGAGTAATGCGCCGGAGGCAAAGGCCGTCTCTGAGCCAGACAAGCACTCCCAAGAGACGGTGCTAGCCACCCCTGCCGCGACCTCTGAAGCAGATCCAGCAGCGCCGGCGGAGCAAGCAGCGTCGGCGCACGCAGCCACTTCAGCACCTTTCGAGGAGTCCAAGGATGTTTCTTCTTCGATCCCCGGTGTGGAGGAGACTCCTGTAACCGCCGCAGTCGCGGTCAGGGAAGAATCCGAAGCCTCGGGAGAGTCACACTCGGGAGACGGGCCTTGGCTTCAGGCCGCTGCTTCCCAGCAAGAGCCTGTGACCATGGCCGCGGCAGCAGGAGCGGATTCCGTCGCAGCCCGCTGGACGGCGGTAGCTGTGGCACCTGAGACGGAAGAAACAACGGCATCGCTCGAAGCCGAAATGCAGAGAGCGTATGCTGCTTTGGCGGCGGAAGCACCCCCTGAAAATTCGGCGGTGGTCGCCAAAGTGGAACCAGCAGTTTCTGAACCCGAGGCCGAGTCGAAGGCTACCGAATCATCCCATGTGGAACCCGTCGCATCCAAAGTTGCCGAACCCGTTGCAGCCGAATCTGCGGTGGCGGAAGATGCTTCTCCCGTTCCCGCAATAGAGCCTGTGATCAGAGAGGCTGCGATTGAGCCGGCCAGCCCAGCCAGCGTTGTGGTCAAAGAATTTGAAACCGTATCCGCCGCTTATGTTCCCGACAACGGTCCCACGCCCGATTCGTTTTCAGGGACCTTGGAAGCGCCTGCTGTCCCTGTAGTCGAATCGACTCAGAGCACTGAAGCGGCTCCGGAGACCCCGTCTCTATCCGTTCCCGAGCCGGTCGCACAACAGAGTTTGAGTTCAGAGTCGGCGGTTCCAGAGATCTCTCAGGCTGTTTCAGAAATGCCGGCTTCGAACGCATCGAGCATCGAAACCAGCGCGGAACATCCTCCGGTTGCGGCTGAGCCTGTGAGTGCCGCTGAAACAGATCTCGTTTCTTCAGAGTCCCATGAAGTTGGGCCGAGCGAACCTACTGGGGGCGGAGACGATATGGCAAAGAAGGAATCGGATATCGCAGCGACGACTGCGGCTGCTTGGGCGAGTTGGAGAAAGATCCGCGAATCGGGAGGCTCCCACTCCGCTCAGCCCGAATCCTCTTCCCAGGCGAAGCCAGACTCAGGCGACGAAGCAGCCATGGCGGTAGCTGCGGGCGCGGAGAAGACTCCCGAAGAAACCGCGGCCGAGTCCGATGCCGAGATCTCCAGCATCGTGGATAGCGTACTCGCCGACTTGCGGCCCAGGATTGCCGAAGAAATTTCCCGCAAACTGGGAAAGAAAAAGTAATTTCAACCTGCACGCGACACTTTTCTCCAGCTCTCCCGCCCGCATTTTCCCGCTTGCCGTTTGACCCTTCTTTTCTCACGCCTGTAAGATCAATCAAGCACTCAGCAGTCAGCAACTAAGCAGTCAGTCAGCAGACGGACTGGTGGATAGCTGACGTCTGGGTGCTGACTGCTTCTATGCCGCATGAACTGCCCAAAGCTTATGAGCCCCGCGCGATTGAGAAGCGCTGGGCCGACTACTGGATTCAAGAGAAACTCTTCTCTGTCCCGACGCCGCCGGAAGGCGAGACGCGCCCCGTATTCACTCTGCTGTTGCCGCCTCCGAACGTGACTGGCCGCTTGCACATGGGGCACATGCTCAACCAGACGCAGATGGACATCATCGTGCGCTGGCATCGCATGCGCGGATTCCTCACTCTCTGGCTGCCGGGAACCGATCACGCCGGCATCGCTACGCAGATGATGGTCGAGAAGCAGCTTGAGAAGGAAGGGAAAAAGCGCCGCGAAATGGGACGCGAGAAATTCATTGAGCGCGTGTGGGAATGGAAGCTCGAATACGGCGGAGCGATCCTCGACCAGATGAAGCGGCTCGGCGCCTCCGTCGACTGGGACCGCGAATATTTCACGATGGACGACAATCTCTCTCACGCGGTTCGCGAGGTATTCGTTCGTTTGTATGAAGAAGGTCTGATTTATCGCGGAAATTACATCGTGAACTGGTGTCCGTGGCACGAGACCGCAATCTCTGATTTGGAGGTGAAGCACGAAGAGGTTGCCGGGAAACTCTGGGAGATCCGGTATCCGGTGGTAGGAAGCCCCGAATTCATCACCGTCGCAACCACGCGTCCCGAGACCATGTTGGGCGACACCGCGATCGCGGTGAACGCGAAGGACGACCGTTATATCCATCTCCACGGCAAGAAGGTTCTGTTGCCGCTCATGAACCGCGAGATTCCGATCATCACCGACGAACTTGCCCAGCCGGAGTTTGGCACCGGAGCGGTGAAGGTGACGCCGGCGCACGATCCCAACGATTTTCAGGCTGGACTCCGCCACAAGCTGCCGCAGATCAATGTGATGGACGCCCGTGCGCGAATGAACGAGAATGCCGGGACATATGCAGGGCTTGATCGGTTCGAGGCCCGGAAGCGAGTTCTAGACGACCTTCGGGAGCAGGGATTTCTAGTCGGAGAGAAGGATCATACGCTCGCAATCGGCAAGTGTGATCGGTGCGGAACGATCATCGAGCCGCGGTTGTCGGAACAGTGGTTCATCAGGATCAAGCCGCTTGCTGATCGTGCACGCGAGGCGGTTGAAAAAGATGAGATTACGATCGTCCCCGAGAACTACCGGCAGATCTATCTGAACTGGATGAATAACATTCACGACTGGTGCGTGTCGCGCCAGTTGTGGTGGGGGCACCGGATTCCAGCCTGGACCTGTCAGAAATGTCATCACATCGTTGTCGCGCGCGAAGCTCCACTTACGTGCGGCAAATGTGCGAGCACAGAGCTGGAGCAGGTTTCCGACGTGCTCGATACCTGGTTCTCGTCAGGCCTGCTGCCGTTTACAACTTTGGGATGGCCGCAAAAGACGCGGGATCAGGCAGTGTTCTATCCCACGACGCTGCTGATCACGGCCTACGAGATTCTATTTTTCTGGGTTGCGCGAATGATCATGTTCGGATGCCACTTTATGCAGGGGCATCAGCAAGATCCTGCGATCAAGAAGGCGAGCGGCTGGGCCGACAAGAAGGACGATAGTGTGCCATTCCGGCGGGTTTACATCCATGCACTGGTGCGGGATGCCGAGCGGCAGAAGATGTCGAAGACGAAGGGAAACGTCATCGATCCGCTGGAAATAATCGACCGCTTTGGTACCGATGCGACGCGCTTTACTTTGGCGGCGATGGCTGCTCCGGGAACCGATATCGCGTTCAATGAGAGCCGAACGGATGGCTACCGCGCATTTGCCAACAAGATCTGGAATGCTGCTCGCCTGATGTTCATGAATGTGGATCGCATCGAGCCGGGCCTGCAGCCATCCACGGCTGGCGGAGAGACGGGCGTTACCGGTTTTCAGCCGGTCACGCTCGAGGATCGCTGGATTCTATCGCGATTCAATCGCGTTGCTGCCGATGTGAACGATTCTCTCGCGACATACCGTTTTCACGAAGCGGCCAACCGCATCTATGACTTCTTCTGGGGCGAGTTCTGCGACTGGTACCTGGAGTTGATCAAGCCGCGGTTGAATTTTGAGGACGATGCCGACAAGAGCACGGCGCTCACGGCTTGCAACAATCTCGTGAATTTGTTTGACGCTTCACTGCGCCTGCTGCATCCCGTGATGCCGTTCATTACGGAAGAAATCTGGCAGGCGATGTACGAAGGAAAGCCGGCCATCAAATCGATTGCGCTGACGCAATACCCGCAAGCGGACCAGCAGCAGTGCGATCTGGCGGCCGAGACTGAGATGGCGATCCTGCAGGATCTGATCGTCAGCATCCGCAACTTGCGAGCGGAATTGAAGGTTGAACCGAGGATAAAAGTCGCCGTAGAAGTGTTTGCGCACGAGCCTGGAATCCGGCTGCTGATCGAGGGAAACGGAACTGCCATTCTGAATGATCGCACGGCCGGAGTCGGAAAAATTACGTTCGTGAACAGTTCGCTTGCTAAGCTGGCTGGTTCCCGCAGCACAGCTCGCTTCGATGTTCACGTCATTTATGAACGCAAGATTGACGTGGCAGCTGAATGCGACCGCATCAAGAAAGAACTGGAGAAGTTGGAAAAGGGAATTGCGAACGGGCAACGTCAGCTAGGGAACGAGCAATTCTTGGCAAAGGCGCCGGCGAACGTAGTAGAGGGTCTGCGCAAGCAGCAACAGGAATTGGCGATTCTGCAGGAGAAAGCTGTTGCCAAATTGAAGGAAATGGGCGGCAGTTAAGTCGCGGGCCTCCGACCCGCCGACAGCCGAGGCGGCTGTCGCTACATGGTTCTCACTGGTAACTGACGACCGGCAACTGGCAAATTGCTCTATGGACTGGAACTCACGACGTCTTACCGCGATTCTGGAAAACGCGCTGATGGAGGATCGCGCGACGCGCGATGCCACCAGCTATGCTTGCATCGATGCGAACCAGCGCGCCTCGGCGACCATTATCTCCAAGCAGGACTGCATCCTGTCGGGGATTGGTTGCGTTGCTCGGATTCTCGACGTTTACGCTGCCTTGGATGGCGCCGTGACGGCGCATTACGAGGTAACCACGCATCCTGAGATTTTCGATGGCGTTCGCCTGCACCAGGGGCAGTCGGTCGCCGTCATCCGGCACAATGCGCGCGTGATTCTTTCCTGTGAACGTGTCATCTTAAATTTTCTGCAGCGGATGAGCGGAATCGCGACGCTGACGAGAAAATTTGTTGAGGCTGTCTCCGGAACCAAGGCGCGAATTTTGGATACGCGCAAAACGGCTCCTGGATTACGGGTGATCGACAAATACGCCGTTCGTTGCGGCGGTGGCCAGAATCACCGGCTCGATCTTTCCGACGGAGTTCTTATCAAGAACAATCACATTACTCTTGCCGGCGGAATCGTTCCGGCTCTTGAGCGAGCGCACCGCAACCGGCGCGGGTCGCAGCCTATCGAAGTCGAAGTCCGCACATTCGGAGAGCTCGAAGAAGCATTGACACATGGGGCAGAAGCGATCCTGCTCGACAATATGTCACCCGAAGAGGTGCGTCGCGCAGTCGAGCGCTCGGGCTTGCAGAATTCCGAACGACGGATTCCTGTTGAGTGCTCCGGAGGAATTCGGCTCGAGAATGTTCGTGCCTATGCCGAAGCGGGTGTCGATTTTATTTCTGTCGGCCTTCTTACGCACTCTACTCATGCGGCAGATATGAGTCTGCGTGTAGCCCCGGCCTAATATCACCCTCTTCCGCCTTCCCGTTGTTGTTTCTGCTGAATTCGCGGATAATCTCGGCATCAACAAGACTGGAACAACTCGTAAGCAGGGAATCTCTCGTCTGGGGGCTGAATCCCGAACTCCAGCGAAGACGGGCTCGCATCAATTGCAGCCTACCGATCTTCGGCTCGGTTCGATCGTACGTCTTCTGATGGAGCACGCCACCGTCGTTGTGAGCGGCACGAAGATCGCTCAAGAGATTTCGTCGAGCCGCTCGGAGGTCTGGCGCTTAGTCCAGCAACTTCGGGGCTTGGGCGTGGATGTTGCCGGTCATCCTGCAACCGGATACCAGTTGCGATCTGTTCCGGATCTTCTGCTTCCAGAGATTCTGCGGCCTATGGTGCGCGGCACGATCTTCGACGCTCCGTTTCATCATTTCTACAAGGTCGGGTCTACGAATACAGCGGCCATGAGTGCGGCAGCAGACGGCGCGGCACAAGGTACCGTGTACTTGGCGGAGGAGCAGACAGCCGGGCGCGGCCGTGGAGCGAACACCTGGCAATCTCCGCGGTCGACTGGAATCTATTGCTCTGTCATTTTGCGTCCGGCGCTGCCGCCGTCGGAGGTTCTCGTCTTGTCGCTTGCGGCCGGGCTTGCGGTGCAAGCTGCGATTCAGCAAGTCGATTCCCGATTGAAACCAGATCTGAAGTGGCCCAATGACCTGCTCATCGACGGGAAGAAGATATGCGGCATACTCACCGAGATGAACGCGGAGGCGACGCGCGTGCGCCACATCGTCGTTGGAGTTGGAATCAATGTAAATCAGTCGAGCTTTCCGAAAGACCTGCAGGCCACGTCGCTGCGTCTCGTTACCGGAAGTGAGTGGTCACGGGTCGAACTGGTGGGCGCTTTGCTAAAATCGCTCGATCGGGAATGCCGGCATTTGACCGAAGATCCCGCGGCTCGGGGCGACATTCTACGGCGTTTTTCGGAGAACTCGTCGTGGGTCTTCGGAAAGAAAGTCCGCATCGAGGAAAATGGCGCCGGGTTCGAAGGCGTAACGGAAGGCCTCGATGAGCGTGGCTTCTTGCAGGTGCGAACGGCACACGCACTAGAAATCGTTTTGAGCGGAACTATACGCCAGAAATGAGACCTTACATCACTCGATATCTTTGATCCACTATGCTCTTCGTAATTGATGTCGGCAACACGAATACGGTTCTGGGGGTCTTCGCTCCCGCTTCTGAAGCGCCCAAGAGCCAGGCAGATCATAAGCAGCGATACGAGCAACTTCTCGCGCATTGGAGAGTCGCTACTTCGCGTAGGAGCACCGTTGACGAGTACGGCGTCTTATTCCGAAATCTCTTCTCGATGGCCGGCCTTGAATCCAAAGGAATTCAGGGAATCGTGGTTTCGTCCGTGGTGCCCCCGCTCGATCCTGTGCTGCGGCAGGTGTGTGAGCGTTATTTCAGTCTGAAGCCCCTCTTTATCGAACCAGGTGTCAAAACCGGAATGCCGGTGCATTACGACAATCCCGCCGAGGTGGGCGCGGATCGCATCGTCAATGCCGTGGCGGCCTTCGAAAAATACGGCGGACCCTGCGTCGTCGTCGATTTTGGCACGGCGACAACTTTTGATTGTGTGTCCGCAAAAGGGGAGTACCTCGGGGGTGTGATTTGCCCGGGGATTGGGATTTCGGCAGATGCTCTATTCGAACGAACTGCGCGGCTGCCTCGAGTTGAGATACGCAAGCCAACCCGTGTGATCGGTTCGAATACAGTCGGCAGCCTCCAGTCCGGCCTTTATTACGGTTATCTGGGGCTGATCGACGGAATTCTTGAGCTGTTGCTTGCCGAGCTTGGCACGAATACGCACGTCACTGCGACTGGTGGATTTGGAACCATGATCGGTACCGGATCGAAGTATATCAAGCACGTCGATGATTTCCTCACTCTCGAGGGACTGCGCATTATCTGGGAACGGAACGCAATTGCACACAAAGATTTGCCCGGAAAAGTTCCGGGAAAAGGAGCGTCGACATCTCCGCAACCTAAATCGAAGAACGGAGATGGTCCTGCGGCAACTCCTACCTCTCGTTCCGCCCGCTGACCTACCGTGGAAAACTACTTCAATTACTTCAGTGAAATTGAGGAGCGCTATTTGCGGCGCCGTGGCGGTGGACTGCTGCTCTCGACCTTGGACTGGTCTTTAATTGAGACCTGGAAAAATGCGGGCATTCCTCTCGAGGCGGTGCTGCGGGGAATCGACGAGGCTTTTGACAAGTACGATCAACGTCCAACGAAGACAAAGAAAATCAACAGCCTCGCGTATTGTTCCCAGGCAGTGCTGGCCGCGGCCGAGGATATGAAAGAGGCTGCGGTCGGGGTGGAGACGTCACCAAATTCTCGCGCGGGCGAAGGCTTCGAACCGGAGACAGTCTCCGCGTTCCTCGTTCGAAATGCCGATCTGCTGGAGTCGGTGAGATTTTCCGGCCGAAGTGAGACCATAGTGCTCCCCATTGTTCGCGAGACCGCAAGAACACTGCGCCAGCTTGAGGGCGAAGCTAGAGCAAACCGCGTGGGACGGTTGGAAGATCTGGAGCGACGGCTTTCCGTTCTCGAAGATAAAGTTTTCGCCGTACTCCTCACCGCGACCGCTGACGAAGAAATTGTCGCGGTCCGAGCGGAGGCAGATCGAGATCTCATTCCCTACCGGAGCAAGATGTCGGGCGCGCAAATCGATCAACTGCAGAAACAATACGTGCAGAAGCGGTTGCTGGAGAAATATCGGCTGCCGCGTCTGAGCCTGTTCTACATGTGAGCGCTCGTGATCCATTCGTTTGATGCGCTGATTGTCGGAGGCGGGGCGGCGGGATTGATGTGCGCCATCGAGGCCGGCAAGCGCGGACGCCGTGTCGCAGTACTCGAACACGCTGAGCGAATTGGGAAAAAGATCCTGATCTCCGGCGGAGGCCGATGTAATTTCACCAACATCCACTGTCAGCCGGAGAATTTCCTCTCGGCTAATTCTCACTTTGCTAAGTCGGCTCTCGCTCGCTATACGCCCGCGGATTTTGTTGCTTTGGTAGAGAAGCACAAGATTCGGTATCACGAGAAGACACTGGGGCAGCTGTTCTGCGACAGATCGGCGCGCGAGATCCTGAGTATGCTCGAAGACGAGTGCCGTGTGGCCCGCGTCAGCATCTTTGTTGGCACGAAGGTTGAAGAGGTGCGGCGATCGGAGCAATTTGTGCTCCGGGCGAGAGAACACGAATTCCGGGCTCCCGTTTTGGTAGTTGCGGCCGGCGGACTTTCGATTCCGAAAATTGGTGCTAGTTCATTCGGTTACAACCTGGCCCGCCAGTTCGGATTGAGGATCGTAGATCCTGCGCCCGGGCTCGTGCCGATCGTGTTTAGTGCTGACGACCAATCCTCCTACTGCGATCTCGCGGGTGTTTCCTCTGAGGTCATCGCCTCCATTGACGGCGGTCCTCAATTTCGCGAGAAAATGCTGATCACCCATCGCGGCCTGAGCGGTCCAGCGATTCTGCAAATATCCTCCTATTGGAAGTCGGGCGCGCAGATTCGGATCGACTTGGCGCCCGGCGGCGAACCAACTGCTGAATTCCGCGATCCGAAGAAGCCGCGGACGAGCACGGTTCTGCGATCTGAGCTCCGCAAATTCCTGCCGAATCGTCTGGCCGACCGCTGGCTCGATCTACACAGTTCTGCTTCCTGGACCAACATCTTACTCGATGCTCTGGAACGGGATCTGCATTCTTGGGTTATCTCCCCCTCCGGCACAGAAGGTTTCGACAAGGCTGAAGTCACGGTGGGCGGAGTGAGCACGGACGAACTTTCCGCCAAAACCATGGAGAGTTGCAAGATCCCGGGATTGTTCTTTATAGGCGAGGTGGTTGACGTAACCGGGCACCTCGGGGGATTCAACTTTCAATGGGCTTGGGCGTCCGGAGCTGCTGCCGGCAGGGCTCTGTGACGGTTTAGAATCAGACCTTGCAACTCACAATCGAAAAGCTAATTTATGGCGGAGACGGCCTTGCCCGTTTGCCAGCCGACGAAAGCGGCCGCGGGAAGGCCGTATTCGTACCATTTGTCCTCACCGGAGAAAAAGTCGACGCATCTATTACGGAGGGAAAGCCTGGGTTTGCTCGCGCGCGCGCCGATACGGTAATCCAGCCTTCTCCATTGCGCATCCCGCCTGGTTGCCCATATTTCGGCCGATGCGGTGGGTGCCATTACCAGCACACCAGCTACGAGCATCAACTAGAAATCAAACGGGAGATCCTTCGCGAGACCCTCCGGCGCACCGCGAAACTCGAATTGCCCGTCGAAATTCAGGTTCATCCCTCTCCGCCATGGAAATATCGCAATCGCTCGCGGCTCCAAGTACAAACCAGTCCCTCGTTTGCGGTCGGATATTTTAAAGCGGGTTCTCACGAGATATTGCCAGTTGAGGAATGCCCCATCAGTTCTCCTCTGATTAACCGCGGAATTGTCGCTTTATGGGAGAACGGGCGAAGCGGCAAAGTCCCAGCGGGCATTCACGAGGTGGAATTCTTTGCCAACGCCGAAGATTCGCAGATGCTGATCGAGGCTTCATTCGCACCGGAGTCGCGCCGGGCCGAAGTGCGAGGGTGGATGGAAGATCTGCGCGCCTTAATGCCCGAACTCGCCGGCGCAGTTGCGATGCGGGAATCCCGTCTCTCGAAATCCTCGGAAAACTGGCTAGCGGTGGGTGCCGGCTCCTTGGAGTATCGGACGCTGCGATCAACCTACCGGGTCAGTGCCGGCTCATTCTTCCAGACCAACCGTTTCTTGATCGACGACCTCGTCCGAATCGTCACCGAAGGGCAGTCCGGTGACCTGGTTTTGGACCTTTATGCCGGTGTTGGACTGTTTTCCACAGCCCTGGGTACCTTTCAGCGCGTAATTTCGGTCGAGTCGTCACAGACATCCACAGGGGACCTTTCCTACAATCTGTCCTCGAATGGAGAGGCGTTCCAGGCCACCACGGAGCAGTACCTGGCCCGTACAGAAAACTCGGGGCGAGACAGGAAGGGTACAGTCCTCCCTCATATCATTCATAAGCCCGACCTTGCGGTGGTGGATCCGCCCCGGTTTGGCCTGGGAGAACGCGTGGCGCGAATGTTGGCGGCATTAGACGCGCCACGCGTTGTTTATGTGTCATGCGATCCAGCGACGCTGTCCCGCGATCTGAGAGTTCTGATCGACTCAGGCTACCGGATCGATCAGCTGCATCTGGTGGATCTGTTTCCCCAGACGTACCACCTCGAGTCCGTGGTGCACCTCGTCCGCTGAGGTGAATCTGGTTCCTTCCGCTCCTCCATGAGCGCATATGATTTCGCCCGCTACTTCGGCAGGACCTCCTACCTTTCGTTTCAAGGAATCGCGCCAGCCTATATTCTGGGCGGCGATCTCCTATTCGCTCGGCATAATTGTAGGAGTCTATGCTTGGCGCCCGGATTCGTGGTGGATTGCCGCTGGCACGGCTTTTGCCGGAGCCGCTGCGTATTTCGTACGTCGGCACCCCAGGTTCGGCTGGTTCGTCGCTCTCAGCGCGTTCTTTTTGGCGGGGGCATTGCACGTTCAGCTCCGCGCTGCCAGACCTCGCGTCGATACAGGTCTTCAACCACTTGCCGACCGCCAGGAATTGCAAATCGTGGCTCATGCCGTGGCGGATGGTCATGTGCAAAACACTTCGACCGAAACACGTCAGACGGTGGACCTGGAAACCGAGGAGGTCCAAACCTCAGAAGATAAGAATTACAAAGTCCATGCCGGGATACGGCTTGGCATCTATGTGCACCGTTCTGACGACGCCGAATCCCAAAGTTCTGAAGGACCAAGCAGCGCGGCAGCCATGCCCTCGATTCACTATGGCGATCGTATTCAGTTCATCGCAAAGCTGCGGCTTCCGCGCAATTTCCGGAACCCGGGGGCATTCGATTATCAGGGCTACCTCGCGGATCGCGGCATAGCGGTACTGGGATCGGCGAAGGCCGAAAGCGTCCGATTTCTTCCCGGAGTCTACGGCGACCGCCTTGGCGTATGGCGTAGTCGCTTGCACCGAAGTGTCGTCCTGAAGGTGAACGAACTTTGGTCAGCCCCCGAAGCAGCACTGATCAATGCCATGGTTATCGGCGAGGAAGCATTTATCGATCGCGATACGCGGACTGACTTCCAGCGCTCCGGCACGTATCACATTCTCGTTGTCTCCGGTATGAACGTCAGCATCCTGGCATTCGTTGTTTTCTGGACCCTCCGACACTTTCGATTTGGCGAGTTTTCTTCGACTATCGTCACAATTGCCTCTTGTATCGCGTATGCATTTCTGACCGAGGTGGGCCCTCCGGTTTGGCGCGCAGCATTAATGTGCGCCGTCTATCTTTGCACGCGGCTGCTCTATCGCGATCGTGCCATGCTCAATGCAATTGGGGCGGCGGCACTGACTCTATTAATCATCGACCCACGCCAACTGCTTATGGCGAGTTTTCAGATGACGTTTGTCTGCGTCCTCATAGTGGCAGGCGTCGGAGTACCCATCCTGCAGCGGACATCGCAGCTCTACAAACTCGCGTTGGTGAATTGGGATTCCAAGGATCTTGCTTCTCAGTTGCCGCCGAAAGTTGCGCAGTTTCGATTGGATCTGCAGATCATTTCCAAGAGGCTCTCTCGATTCGTCGGTGAGAAGTGGTCGCGAGGTCTCATCCAGAGGACAATGAAATTTGCGTTGGCGGCTTGGGAGTTGATCTTTATCTCGGCAGTGATGCAAATGGGACTGGCCTTGCCGATGGCGTATTACTTTCATCGCGCCACCACAGTTGCCCTGCCCGCGAACCTGGTTGTCGTCCCCCTAACGCAGCTCTTGATGCCTGCCGCAATCGCCGCTGTTAGCATCGGTTATGTGTCTGCCTGGCTTGCGAAATTGCCCGTGCGGTTAACGTCGATTGCGTTACATGGGATCGTGGGCTCCGTCAGCGGCCTGGGCGCCTTGCGGGTCGCCGATCTCCGGGTGGCCATGCCCTCTCACTGGATGATTCTGGTTGCGGCAGGAGCGCTTATCTTGGCAATGTGCACGGCTCGCTGTAGGGGGCACATCGCGACCGCAGGGCTGATCGCAATCCTCGTAGCCTCTCTTACTTTGGCGACTGTTCCTCCCATCCCGGCTGTTCGAACCGGCATGCTGGAGATGACTGCGATTGATGTCGGCGAAGGAGATTCGATTTTGGTGGTCACGCCTCAAGGAAAGACGTTGCTCGTGGACGCCGGAGGTCCGATCGGGCCTGGCACTTCTCAACTCGACTTTGGCGAAGATGTGGTTTCGCCATATTTGTGGAATCGGGGCATCAGTCACCTGGATGCCGTCGCGATTACACACGGACATTCCGACCATATCGGAGGCATGATTTCTGTGTTGAAGAATTTCCGCCCCAACGAACTGTGGATAGGTCTCCTGCCTCCAAGCCGTCCGCTTGAAAACGTAATTTCGACGGCGCATGCCTTGGGAATAAAAGTTGCTCGCCATTGGGAGGGTGATGAATTTGAGTTGGGTGGCGCCACCATCCGTGTGCTTTTCCCGCCTCGTGATTGGACAGTGGGGGAGAAGCCCCAGAACAACGACTCCATGGTTCTGCGCGTGAGTTACGGCGAGATGGCTGTCCTGCTGGAAGGAGATGCCGAAAAACAAGTCGAGCGCCGAGTCGCCGCTATTGAACATCCGAAGGCACAGTTGCTAAAGGTTGGGCACCACGGAAGCGCGAACGCTACAACCCCGGAGTTAATGGCGTCGGCGATGCCCAGGTTCGCCATCATTTCAGTAGGATCCGGAAATTCCTTCGGCCTTCCCCGCCACGAAACTCTTGCCCGCTTGGCAGCGGCGGGAACTCGGGTGTATCGCACCGACCTGGACGGAGCCGTGACCTTCTATCTGGATAGGACTTCGGTCACGACTTCTGTGGCGGCTCTTCGCTGATTTCAATCTCAGCCGTCTCGTCATCATCTTCGCCAGGATTCCGCCGATATTCTGCGATGATCTGGCGTGCCGTTTCGGCGTCTTCCGCGCGCACCAGGATGATCATTCCGCCAAGCCCCGGAAAGGAATCTTGGACGATCGAGGCCGAAGTGAGATCGGAATCAATCCCGGCGGAATCGAGTAGTCCTTTTACAACAAGAGCCTCAGATTCCTGTTCCGAGTCGAACACCTTGACCAGCTTTTCGTTCGGATTTGGGCGCCGCTCTGCACCAGTTTGATCGCGGGATTCTGCCATTAAGTCTCCACCTCTGGATCCGGTTTGAGAGCCGGTCCTGAATTCTTTCAACCGATTCTACTCCCATCTGGCTCTCATCTTGTGTATCACGCTGCCCGTGAGTGGATGGCGAAATCGGCCCACGATCCTCCCTGCATTGCCCGAGACGTAGAGTGATCGGGCACTTTCGGGTAATTTGCTTTCCCCTCAGAGTAGGGCAGAATGAGCGTAACCACTGGCGCAACGCCTCGGCAAGCCGCGTCGTCCAAAGCTGTGGGGCGAAGAAGGGGAGACCATGAACATACCTCACCAGGCCGGGAACGACGGACGATTTCCGCTATCCGATCAGGAGAGTATTCGGGAAAGGGAAGAGGAAGCTCGAAAAATCCGCCGCCTGCAGGTGATGATCGGAATGGTGATGTCAGTCATCGGACAAGACCCGAATCTGACTCTCGAAGAAGCGTCCGAGTTGGCTGCAGGAGCCAAGCGCGCTGCGCTGAACATGTTCCCCGATAAGGAACTCGCCTACGATCTGCTTTATAAACCGAGATTGCAGAGGCTCATCCGGGAGCGCTTTCGGTTGCAATAGTTCATTCGTCAGCTACGGGATTCTTCAGCGTTCCGATTCCTTCCACGGTTATTTCCATATTGTCCCCAGCAACGACCGGGCCGACCCCGGACGGAGTACCGCTAGGGATCAAATCTCCGGGAAACAAGGTCATGGCCTCTGCGATATGGCGTATCACAACATCTAGGGTAAAAATCAAATCCCGTGTATTCCCCTGCTGACGAACGGCGCCATTAACGCGTGTCTTTACTCCGATGCCAGACCATGGATCGATCTCATCTGTGACAATTGGACCAACCGGGCAGAATGTATCGAATCCCTTCGCTCTTGACCACTGTCCATCCTTGGTTTGCAAATCCCGTGCGGTAACATCGTTCACGCACGTGTATCCAAGGATGTATTGGCGAATGTCCGCATCCGCGGGAGGCTGATAACAGGTTTTCCCGATGACGACTCCGAGTTCACCTTCGTAATCAACACGTTGCGAAATTTTGGGCCGCCGAACGACTCCGCCGGGTGCAAGTAAGGCAGACGTCGCCTTCAGAAAAATCAAAGGCTCGGTCGGAACATCGTGCCCCAGTTCGGCAGCGTGTTCGCGATAATTGCGGCCGATGCAAACAATTTTTGACGACCTCACCGGAGGCAGTAATACAGCCTGCTCCAGCGGAATTGCGTCTATCTTCCTGGTTCGTAAACTCTCCATATCGCCGTCGGCCTCTTCGGGCGCAGTCAGTAGGATGCGCACGATCGCGTCTCTTCCAGCAACGGACTCAACTAATCCGTACTGAGCTTGTCCATTAAATTGAAACCGGCAGTATTTCATCGCTTTCTATCTAATCACGAGTTGCAGGATCTGAGGCGAAAATTTGCTGGGGTTGGTTCGCAGAGCATCCTACGGCACCTCTTCGCTGGATTCCTCCGATCGTGCACTCTCATTTCCGCGAACGTCGACGGCAGAAACTGAGTAAAAATATGTGTGCCCTGCCTCGATGTTGGAATCGCGATAGGACGGCATCTTTACCAGCTCCGCATTGATTTTAACGAACGATCTCCGTTCTGTCCGGCGATACACGTTGTATCCTGCAAGATCCGCATCGGTATCGGGTGCCCAAATCAAATCGATGAATGGCTTCTGACCCGGCCCCGAGAAGACAGCTTGCAGAGCGATGGGCACCGAGGGTGGGAACACATCGTCCGCGAAAACCTTGACCTGCGGACTGTCGGCACCTTCGACCTTCACTTCCGGCTTATTTGGCTCGGCGATTATCGTGATCGCATCGGCATAATATTCGTAAATCTTTTCCCATTCGATTTCAGAGTCAGTGAGAGTGTAATTCGTCTCACTTCCGACTGGCAGGTCGCCAACCACCATTGCTTGTTGCTGATCTTGTTTGCGACGATACACGCGATATGCGAAGTGTACCTGCGGGATAGAGGGAGCACTAGCGCCAGACCAGTTCAACACGACTCCCTGGCTGGTTACTTGTGCCTTGAAATTCTCCGGCGGCGGCAGTGTGCGAATCAGCGGAACGCGGATCTGATTGGAGAGGCCTGCACCACGATTCTCGCGATTAAGAACTTCGACCCCGTAGGTGATCGTGGCGGAAGGCACATCACCTACTACCTGTGCCGGAAGCGTGTCGGTGTAGGATTCGCTCGTTTTTTGCTTCGCGTTGTTCTTGTGGGGAGTTGCAATCTGTACAGGAGCAGCCCGTCCTACGGGCGTACCGCATTCGGTCAATTCTGAAAGCAGCCCACGGCAAATCTCAGTCGGACCAAGGTTGTTGATTGTCTGCCGATCAGTCGTCCTCGTAGGAATAGTCCAAATGAGGATCACCTGATCGCCCTTGCGCACTCCCTGGAGGTCGGAAGGTGGTTTCGGAAGATCCAACGAAGGCGGCATCGGCGGCCCAATGCTCGCGCATGCGGTGAAGACAAGAGGCACGGCGAGGGCCAGCGGCACTCTTAGCGCGAATCTCATGCGGAATCAACAGAGTATCAGAAGCTAGGTAGTGAACTTGCCTGACAATGCCACAGGTCACCGCGAAACCAGCCGGCATTGTGGTTAAAACTCTTACAGAATGTACCGCGACAGATCCTGATCCTTCACGATGTCGGTCAGCATCTTGCGAACATAATCGGCGTCGACCGTGATCTGCTGACCTTTTTTCTCGGGAGCATCGAAGCTTAGTTCATCAAGCACGCGTTCCATGATCGTGTGCAGGCGGCGGGCGCCGATATTTTCAGTGCTCTCGTTCACTCGAAAAGCGAAGTGCGCGATTTCGTCCAGCGCCTGCGGCGTAAACTCAAGCTTTACTCCTTCCGTTTCCAGCAGCGCTGTGTACTGCTTTACGAGTGACGACTTCGGCTCGGTCAAAATACGGACGAAATCTCCCATTGTCAGCGATTGCAATTCGACGCGAATGGGAAAACGTCCTTGCAACTCGGGAATCAAATCGCTCGGCTTGGAAACGTGGAAGGCTCCCGCCGCTATGAAGAGTATGTGATCGGTCCGCACCATTCCGTATCGCGTGTTGACCGTCGTTCCCTCAACAATCGGTAGAATGTCGCGCTGAACCCCTTCGCGGGATACATCCGGTCCATGACCACCTTCACGGCCGGCAATCTTGTCGATTTCATCCAGGAATACAATGCCGGAGTTTTCAACTCGATCGATCGCCGTACGCGTAACCTGATCCATATCGATGAGCCGCTGCTCTTCTTCCTGGATCAGGTACTCGAAGGCTTCGTTTACTTTCATTTTGCGTTTCTTCGTTCGCTGGCCGAAGATGTTCGGCAACATATCTTTAATGTTGACGTCCATCTCCTCGACACCCTGATTTGTCAGGATTTCGAATGAGGGGAAATTGCGTTCGCGAACATCGATCTCGACCATCCGTTCGTCGAGTTTGCCTTCACGCAACTGCTGGCGAAGCTTCTCACGAGTGCGGCTCGAAGATTCTGCCAGAGCCGTGCCTCCATCGATAACGACACCGCCCGAAGCCGAAGAAGAATCCGGCCGCGGCGGAGGCGAAGGCGGCAACAGAATGTCCAACAACCGCTCCTCGGCGTTCAGTTCAGCCTTGTCGGCTACATCTTCGAGCTTTTCTTCGCGGACGTTGTCGATGGCGATCTCCACCAGATCCCGCACCATCGATTCCACGTCGCGTCCAACATAGCCTACCTCGGTAAACTTCGAAGCTTCGACTTTGAGGAACGGTGAATTCGCCAGTTTCGCGAGTCGGCGGGCGATCTCCGTCTTGCCGACTCCGGTCGGCCCAATCATGATGATGTTCTTGGGGATAATCTCTTCCGCAAGTTCGGGAGATAGCTTCTGCCGCCGTGTGCGGTTGCGTAGCGCGATAGCTACGGCGCGCTTGGCGTCCTTTTGCCCAATTACATGTTTGTCGAGTTCAGCGACAATTTCACGCGGAGTCAGTTCGTCCAGCGCCAACTGTTCTTCTTCGGCCGATGAAGGCAGATAAATAGCCATAGAGAATGGGACCTTAGGCCTCGGACCTTAAACCCCGCGGACTAACCTGCAGTCCGAGGGCTGAGGTCCAAGGTCTGTTCTTAGAGTTCCTCGATTGTGACCCTGTCATTTGTATAGATGCACATCCTGCCCGCAATCTTCATTGCTTCTTCGGCGATCTGGCGGGCGGATAGCTGCGTATGTTCCGCAAGTGCCTGGGCCGCGGCCTGGGCGTAAGGGCCACCACTTCCTATTGCAGCGATTCCGGCATCAGGCTCGATTACGTCCCCTTGCCCACTCAGCAAGAAGGTCTGCTCCCTGTCGCTGACGAGAAGGAGAGCCTCGAGATGCCGTAGGAATTTATCCGTTCGCCAGTCCCGCGCGAGTTCAACGGCAGCGCGGCCAAGGTTTCCGTGGTACTGCTCCAGCTTCGCCTCGAAGCGGCTGAACAAGGTAAATGCATCAGCAGTCGATCCGGCAAAACCTGCCACAATTTTGTCGTTGTATAAGCGCCGAATCTTCTTGGCAGAATGCTTGATTACCGACTCTCCGAGGGTGACCTGTCCGTCGCCGGCCAGAACGACGCTGCCGTTCCGCCGGATCGACAAAACCGTCGTGGACCGTATCAGTCTTTTCGTAGCCATGAGGGCAATCCCTCATTATAACAGCGGGTTCCGGTAGCCGCGAGGCGGTCTCTGGACCGCTCTAAATTCAACGTTCTTATCGATTTACAGAGCTCTTCAGTAACCGCCCGGGTGATTACGCGTGTGACATTTACCTAGCCTTGGGAGGGCCGTAGTTTGTAGGTCATGCGCCAGTCTGCCGCGGTCCTTTGCGACGATAAGAGATCTCTTCAAACGTTGGAATCCGCCCTGGAATGCCTCGACCTTCAATTCTTGAAATGTCGGTCCCAGAAGGAAGCGCTCGAACTGGTTATGACCGGCCGATGCACGACGTTAATCGTGGATTTCGATTTGCCGGGCGCGCATGAAGCAATTCGGATGGCAAGCCTGTTACCGCCTTCTCAGAAACCTTCACTGCTCGCTGTCGCCAGTCGCGCTTGGCCGGGGACAGGTCAGGCATTTCAGTCGGGTGCCAACCGCATCCTGTACAGGCCGCTCGAGCCTGAACTGGTCAAGGAAGCTCTGAAATCCAGCCTGAAAATGAATAAGGCGAATCGCCGCAAGTCTGAGCGATATGAAGTAAAGACTCTCGTTTACCTCGAGCTCGAAACCGGAACTCTTGCGGGTGTAAGCATCGATATCGGAGAGCACGGAATCGCGATCCAAGCCACCGAGCCCGTGCCCATGAGTTCAAATCTCGCTTTTCGCTGTGTCCTGCCCGGGACCGATATCACGGTACATGGCCATGCAGATGTGATCTGGGCGAGTGATCAGGGACGGGCGGGATTGTTCTTCTCAAAGCTCGCTCCCGCTGCCCGCAAGCATCTCAAGCAGTGGATTCATAGGCGGGGGCAATACAGTAAAGAAAAGAACGCGATTCGCGACCTCTTGCCTTCGGCAGATCAGCACGTTTCATTCGCAACCTCGGAACCCGAGCTTTCGCACAGCTAGCGCGGCAAACAAAAAAAGTCCCGGCACTAGTAGCCGGGACTTGAATACAGCGCCAAAAACTAACTAGGACGCGCGACGCTGCCGATCCTGGTTTTCGTTCTCGTTCTCTTCATTCTGATTGAATCCGCTTTTCTTCTGTGGGTTCTGCTGACCTGACTGACCACTCTGCTGTCCGCTCTGTCCGGTCTGGCTCTTCGATTGGCCTTGCTGATTGGACTGGTTGCCCTGCTGACCCGAGTGGCTGCTCTGCTGGCCACTTTGTCCACCTTGCTGGCGATTCTTTTCCATATCGTCTGCCATGAATAGTCCTCCAATGGTGAATACGCTACTGAGCGCACTCTTGGTTTGACTGCTCTTCGTTTGTTGCTGGAACCGGAGCGAAGGTTGGGACGGGCAGCAGGGGATCTACTTCAATGGGCTTCGGAGACCTGAAGCTGTGAGGTATTTTGTGTAAGTGCGGTCCTGAGGCGCTGTAATTCGTCTTGAGTTCTTCTCCATGCGGCAGCATTTCGTTTGGTAGACAACGGAGCACTCGCGTCCCCATAGAACGCGAGAACGTTGTCCCGCAATTCAGCACTCACGTTCGCAAAATTATCTTTTGCCAACTGGTCAACCAGCCGTGCATACGCATCGTCGGTAAGTCGGTACTCGCCTGCGTGGGTGATGCGTCCAGTGTCGAAATCAGTGTTTGTGAGATGAAGGTCTTGCTTTTCGACTTCCCCCAAAAGCGATTTGTAATTCTCGATCGTGCGATCGACGCTTGCTACATACAAGTCTTCGGTGGCGTGCGTCGGAATCTTAAAATCGAGTGCCTTGAAAGGCCCGACTTTGGGCACAAACCGCAGAAGGAAAGCCAGTACTTCTGTTCCGAAACCGGGCCGGCGATAACCCTTGCCCCACTCTCTCTGGTAATTCGCGCGCGAAAGGTAGTATCGGAACTTCCTGGAACTGAAGTTTGGTGTCTCGGCGACCAATTCTTTCTTCCGTGCGATTAGCGCGACCCTGGTCATCTCCGGGACGATCCGGCTGATCGCCCGGCGAAATGTACCAATTGCCAGGTCTTCATTTGAGATCACACTTGAGAGCGGCATCCCGTACGTATCCTGAAACGCTCGCTCCAATACAGGCTTGGATACCTCGAAACCGATGAAGTCATGAAATCGATCGGAAGTGTAGCGGTTCTTAGCGACCTGTGTGACGTCGAATCCAAACTCGGTGCGAATGTGTGCCTTTGGATTGTCTTCATACGTGACTTCGCTCCCGAACTTCTTCCGCAATTTCGGAAACTCAATTGCCACAGCGCGATTCACGGTCGGATGCCCCTCATTATCCGCCGAATAATGTGCCAGAGCACCCAGCGCGAAAGCATATTCATCGAGATTGCTGGCTTCATGGATCAAATTCACGACGAAATCGCCGCTTCGAACGTAATGCGTGAGATCACTGAAATATTTGTTTCCAAATGGGTAGTAGCCCATATCTTGCAAGAGCGATCCGCCATATGCGAAGGCATGCGCTTGCCGCAGGTCATCGGCGCTGGCGTTTGGAAACCGCAAGAGCAAGAGTGGTCGGATATTGTCTTTCCAAGCCAGATCGACAACTTCTTCGTGCGAAAGCACGGAATATGAGTGGCACGCTGTCGCGAAGGCTGGAAGCAATGCGGCGGCAAGCAAGACTCGAGCGATTGATAGAGCAGATGGCCTTCTCATTGTTATTGCAATGCCCCGACGGGTGGCCGTTTTGCCATAAGGAGGCCTTCGCTGCTTATGGTCAGAATCTGGTTCACGTCTGCAGAAAGAAGCCATTTTTCGTTGTCTAGACTAACTGAAGGTTGGATGCTCCCGCGACGGAAAGCTACGCCTTTTGGTTCCGGTAGGAACAATCCATTTCTTTAATACCTCCCTGCAGTCTACAAATACGGGAACGTACATACATATTCTCGGACCGTTACCAGATTCCCGTTACTGACAACTGCAACTCTCGGTATTAGCTTTAACGTTTGGGCAGGCGGGGCTGCGTACCCGTAGCCAATGAAATGAATCTTTGAAGGTCAGGAGGAAGAAGTGAGTATTTGGACGATTCTCTTCGTCATTCTGCTAATCGCCTGGATCTGTGGATTCGCAGTTTTTCATGTGGCTGGAGCGCTGATCCACCTCTTGCTGATTTTTGCCGTCATCTCATTGATCTTGCATTTCGTTATGGGAAGACGAGCTGCTTGACCAGTTCACAGGGTCGGGTTGCGTGGCCAGTTCCGTTGAAACTTTTACGCCGGTAAAGACGATCTTACGAAGAGGTACTGCAGTCACTCAGAAGAAAAATCCGACCGGCGAGGAGAAAAACCGATGATTGTGCGCAGCGTTCGTACAGTTTTGTTGGGGCTCGCCGTTCTGGTGATGTCTTCGGCGGCATTCGCCCAGCTCCGAATCTCAGTCAACTTCGGCCCGCCCGCGTTGCCGGTGTATGAGCAACCTCTTTGCCCCGGAGACGGTTACATCTGGACTCCGGGTTATTGGGGCTGGGATGATGTCGACCAGGATTACTACTGGGTGCCGGGCACCTGGGTTCTTCCGCCCGATCCTAACCTGCTCTGGACACCTCCCTACTGGGGATGGTCCGACGGAGCATTTGTTTTTTACGACGGATATTGGGCTCCGCAAGTTGGTTTCTACGGTGGCATTGATTACGGTTTCGGTTATTACGGTGATGGCTTCGACGGGGGCCGGTGGGATCACGGTCACTTCTACTACAATCGGGCCGTAAACAACATTAACGTTAGGGAAATTCACAACGTCTACAACACAACAGTGGTGAACAATGCGGGCCGCACGAACCGCGTCAGCTACTGGGGCGGCAATGGCGGCATTGACGCACGGCCCACTGCGCAACAGGAAGCCGTAGCTCGCGAGAGGCATGTTCCTCCGGCGGCCGGTCAGGTTCAGCAGGTGCAAGCCGCACGAAGTAATCCTGAGTTCCGCGCGGCGACGAACCATGGAAAGCCGCCTGTCGCGGCAACGGCTCGTCCCACGGAGTTCAAGGGAAACGGAGCGGTTGCCGCACGCGAAGCCGGAGCTCCCTATCGTGCCCCTGCAAACCGGGAGGTGAAACAGCCGAATGCTCCTGCGGAAAACTCCAGAACAGCCACTCATCCCAACGAACTCCCGCCCATGCAACGACCGGCGGCGCCCAATACCGGCAATGCAAAACTCGACAAAAAATACCAACAACAGCAGCAAAAGATGATGCAAAAGCAAGAGCAGCAACGGCAGAAACTGCAGCAGAAACAGGATAAGGAACATCAACAGATGGCGCGGCAAAGTGCCAATGCGGCACGTCAGCAACAGATGGAGCAACGTCACCAACAACAGACTCAGCACTTGCAACAGAGACAGACTCAGGAGCAGCAGCGAATGCAGCAGCGGCAAGCGCCCCGTCCTGCAGGGCCACCTAAAAAGTAGAGTTAGCGAAGCGGGCATAGCCGGCCCCCGGCTATGCCCTTTGTGATGTTAACTGACGCGCCGCAGATCGTTGGGAGAAGACGTATCGTCTACGCTGACCTCACCCGCAGATCCTATATCTTGCGCGCCTGTCCGTCTTAACACTTGCATTGCCCGTTTTGTCCACTCTGCGCTATCGGAATGAACGGAGAGCAAGATTCCCCCGCTTTTCAACTGTCCTTCATAGCGCTTCGCCTCATACTCAGGAATACCCATCCCGAT
Source organism: Candidatus Acidiferrales bacterium (assembly GCA_035507635.1). Lineage (GTDB taxonomy): Bacteria > Acidobacteriota > Terriglobia > Terriglobales > Acidobacteriaceae > Sulfotelmatobacter. The sequence goes on along the minus strand of DATJOA010000229.1, from coordinate 9,872 downwards.
GAGTGCCCCCGCAATTCCGCCCACCGTCCCTCCGATGCCGGCTCCCGCCAATGCCGCGACCATTGGTCCTGCCGCTATAAACGGTCCGACCCCAGGAACAGCGAGCGCACCCACCCCCACCAGCCAGCCGAGTGCACCTCCTAAGACCAGGCCCGTCCCGGCTCCCGCTGTTGCGCCTTCTGGAGCTTTCGTATTCTTCTCGTGCGCGAAGTCTCGAGTTCCCGCACTTTGCGGGAACAAGACAGAGATGTCGGTATTTCGGAATCCTTCGGACTTCAGTTCATCGACCCCGATTTCTACGCTGGTCAGAGACGGATAGATTGCAAAAACTGCTGTGTTTCTTCCGGCCAATTTGAGCCTCCCAATGATTGTTTTGCGTGTGCGGCACAGAAAGAGCTCGTCGCTCCTGGTTGCGATTGAGCCGGCTGAATCAAGAATTCATTCAACCCGACTGTTCGCTCTCAAGGATTAACGGCTCAAGAATATGCAGGACAAGATTCCCACTTCACATCGGGTTCCGTCTTTAACTGCCTGCGCCATATTCCTGTAGAAATCATCGGCGGAGTTTGTCGCAACAGACTTAATTGCCTTCGCGGAACTGGTTTTGTCCGGAAAGGCTCTTTTCTACAGGAAAGACCCTAGGTTTTCCGCTCGGGCAATCATGTTCAAATTACCAGGTTCGGACTCTAAGTGGCGCCCGGCTTTGACGCGAGTCGAACTCTCAAAGTGCATTTTTCCTTAGGGAACATGGGCTTCTGTCGGCTAAAGAAATCTAGGTCAGCTTGAATCGAGCTCGCCGCGAGCACAGGTGCAAAACCGTGTCGAGCTGGCCGAGTAGCAAGCTCATCATGTGGTGGGAGAAACCATGAAAAGACCCATACTCAACGAAACCGCCGAAGATGGAACAAACGGAACTGTTCCCAGCGCGCGGCACAACGGGCAGGCCAAAGGTGCGGAGGAAGCGCTCGACCTTACCGTGATTCTCACCAGCCTCCAGAGCATGCGAGATGGAGATTTCAGTGTCCGCCTCCCCGGGACGTGGGTCGGTCTCGCCGGAAAAGTGGCAGACACATTTAACGAGATTGTCGCCGCCAACCAGCACATGTCGGAAGAATTGAAGCGAGTTGGCCAGGCTGTCGGAAAGCAAGGCAAGACGCGCCAGCGCGTCCGTTTTCACGAGTCCAGAGGCGCTTGGGGCGAGATGGAAGTGTCGGTCAATACCCTTGTCGAGGACCTCCTTCGACCCACCGCTGAAGTTACGCGCGCCATTGCCGCTGTCGCTCAAGGAGATCTTACCCAAACCGTCCGACTAGACGTGGATGGCCGGCCACTTGAAGGCGAGTTTCTTCGTTCTGCGAATCTCGTAAACACGATGATTCAACAACTCGGCGTGTTCACGGCCGAGGTGACGCGCGTCGCGCGTGAGGTTGGCACCGAAGGCAAACTCGGCGGACAGGCGCTAGTTCCTGACGTCGCCGGTACGTGGAAAGACCTCACCGACAACGTCAACCTGATGGCCAGCAACCTGACAGGGCAGGTTCGCAATATCGCTGAAGTCGCAACTGCCGTAGCAAGTGGCGACCTCTCCCGAAAAATCACGGTAGATGTTCGCGGCGAGATACTGCAGTTGAAAGAAGCCATCAACACGATGGTCGATCAGTTGCGCTCTTTTGCCTCGGAAGTGACCCGCGTGGCACGCGAAGTCGGCACCGACGGAAAACTTGGTGGACAAGCTGTGGTTCCTGGCGTGGCGGGCACGTGGAAAGACCTTACTGACTCTGTCAACGCCATGGCGGGTAACCTCACGGCTCAAGTTCGAAACATCGCGGAAGTCACGACGGCCGTCGCGCGCGGCGATTTGTCACGCAAGATCACGGTCGATGTGAAGGGAGAAATTCTTGAACTGAAAGACACCATCAACACGATGGTGGATCAGCTGAATGCGTTCGCGGGCGAAGTTACTCGTGTAGCCCGCGAAGTTGGAACAGAAGGCAAACTTGGTGGACAGGCGCAGGTGCCCGGCGTCGGCGGCACGTGGAAAGATCTCACGGACAACGTCAACTTCATGGCCAGCAACCTGACCGGTCAAGTCCGTAATATCGCTGAGGTTGCGACCGCCATTGCGAGTGGTGACTTGTCCCGCAAAATCACGGTCGATGTGCGCGGCGAAATTCTGCAACTGAAAGAAACGCTGAACACGATGGTGGACCAGCTCAACCGGTTCGCCGGCGAAGTTACGCGCGTGGCCCGCGAAGTCGGTACGGAAGGCAGATTGGGCGGACAGGCAAACGTTCCTGGGGTTGCAGGAACGTGGAAAGATCTCACGGATTCCGTGAACTCCATGGCCGGCAACCTGACGGGCCAGGTGCGAAACATCGCGGAAGTGACGACTGCGGTTGCGCGCGGTGACTTGTCACGCAAAATCACGGTCGATGTGAAGGGTGAAATTCTCGAATTGAAGAACACCATCAACACGATGGTGGACCAATTGAATGCGTTCGCCGGGGAAGTCACGCGCGTGGCCCGCGAAGTAGGAACGGAGGGCAAACTCGGTGGTCAGGCGCAGGTTCCGGGCGTCGCCGGGACGTGGAAAGACCTCACCGACAATGTGAACTTCATGGCCAGCAACCTGACGGGCCAGGTCCGAAACATTGCTGAAGTGGCAACGGCCGTGGCCCGCGGCGATTTGTCCCGCAAGATCACGGTCGACGTGAAGGGCGAAATTCTCGAACTGAAAGACACCATCAATACGATGGTGGATCAGCTGCGGTCGTTCGCATCCGAAGTGACGCGCGTCGCTCGTGAAGTCGGCACCGATGGCAAGCTCGGCGGTCAAGCACTTGTGCCCGGCGTCGGTGGTACGTGGAAGGATCTGACGGACTCGGTAAACTCGATGGCCAGCAACCTGACGGGCCAGGTCAGAAACATCGCTGAAGTGTCGACGGCCATCGCCAGCGGCGACCTTTCCAAAAAAATCACGGTGAACGTGAGCGGTGAAATTCTGCTGCTGAAAGAAACCATCAATACGATGGTGGATCAGCTCAACGCTTTCGCTGCCGAAGTGACGCGCGTTGCTCGCGAAGTCGGCACCGAGGGAAAGCTCGGTGGACAGGCGCAGGTGCCGGGTGTGGCCGGAACGTGGAAAGATCTCACGGACTCCGTCAACTCGATGGCAGGAAACCTCACGGCGCAGGTTCGAAACATTGCCGAAGTGACGACGGCCGTGGCCCGCGGCGATTTGTCCCGCAAAATTACGGTCGACGTGAAGGGAGAAATTCTCGAGCTCAAGAACACCATCAACACGATGGTGGATCAGCTTAACGCGTTCGCCGGCGAAGTGACCCGTGTGGCCCGCGAAGTCGGAACCGAAGGCAGGCTGGGCGGCCAGGCGAACGTCCCCGGAGTTGCCGGCACGTGGAAAGATCTCACGGATAACGTCAACTTCATGGCCAGCAACCTGACGGGTCAGGTTCGAAATATCGCGGAAGTCGCGACTGCCATCGCAAGCGGCGACTTGTCGCGCAAGATCACGGTCGATGTCCGTGGCGAAATTCTGCAGCTGAAAGAAACGCTCAACACGATGGTCGAGCAGTTGCGATCATTCGCTGCCGAAGTGACCCGCGTAGCTCGCGAAGTCGGATCGGAAGGCCGGCTGGGTGGGCAAGCGAACGTGCCGGGAGTCGCCGGCACGTGGAAAGATCTCACCGACTCTGTCAATGCCATGGCTGGAAACTTGACGGCTCAGGTTCGAAACATCGCCGAAGTCACGACTGCGGTGGCCCGCGGCGACTTATCGCGCAAAATCACAGTCGACGTCAAAGGCGAAATTCTCGAACTCAAGAACACCATTAACACGATGGTGGATCAACTCAACGCCTTCGCCGCCGAAGTCACGCGCGTAGGACGCGAAGTCGGCACCGACGGCAAACTCGGTGGACAAGCTCAAGTGCCCGGAGTCGCAGGCATCTGGAAAGATCTTACCGACAACGTCAACGTGATGGCGGTAAACCTCACCGAGCAGGTGCGCGGTATCGCAAAAGTCGTGACCGCCGTCGCTAATGGCGATCTGACTCAAAAGCTGACGGTCAATGCGAAAGGTGAAATCGCAGCCCTCGCGGAAACCATCAACAACATGACCGGCACGCTCGCTACGTTTGCGGATCAGGTCACTACGGTGGCTCGCGAGGTCGGCGTCGAAGGCCGCTTGGGTGGACAAGCCAACGTGCCCGGCGCAGCCGGAACTTGGAAAGATCTCACCGGCAACGTCAACTTGCTCGCGGATAACCTGACAAACCAAGTCCGCGCCATTGCAGAAGTCGCCACCGCCGTGACGAAAGGCGACCTGACGCGTTCCATTCAGGTGGAAGCCAGTGGCGAAGTTGCTGAGCTGAAGGACAACATCAACACGATGATTGACAACCTTCGCCTCACAACCGACCGCAACACCGAACAGGATTGGCTCAAGACCAACCTCGCGCGGTTCACCGGAATGTTACAGGGCCAGCGGGACCTTGCCACCGTCGGGCGCATGCTGCTTTCCGAGCTCGCTCCCCTGGTCAATGCGCAACAAGGGGTCATTTACCAGATGGAGACGGAGAATTCGGCCGGCATGGTTCTGCTCTCCGCTTTTGCCGACGACGGCGAGAACGGGCACCTCCGCAGATTGAAAATCGGCGAGGGCCTGGTCGGGCAAGTTGCAGCTGAAAAGCGTCGCATGCTGATTGCCGACCCTCCGGATAATACGGTGCCGATTCGCTCCGGATTATTCCAGGCGGTTCCCCGAAATGTAATCGTGTTGCCGGTACTGTTCGAGGATCGAGTCAAAGCCGTTATAGAACTCGCTTCTTTGAATATATTCACCGCTTCGCATCTTGCATTCCTCGAGCAGCTCACGGCCAGCATCGGCATCGTGCTCAACAGCATTGAAGCCACCATGCAGACCGAAGGATTGCTCAAGCAATCGCAACAATTGGCCGCAGAGTTGCAGACCCAGCAAAAAGAATTGCAGCAGACCAACGAGCAGTTGGCACAGAAGGCCCAACAGCTCGCCGAACAGAACGTGGAAGTCGAAAGAAAGAATCAGGAAATCGAACAGGCCCGGCGTGCCCTGGAAGAGAAGGCCAAGGAGCTCGCCTTAACTTCCAAGTACAAGTCAGAGTTCCTGGCGAACATGTCTCACGAGCTGCGCACCCCACTCAATTCGATTCTTGTCTTGGGACAGCAACTCAGCGAGAATCCGGATCACAATCTGACTCCGAAGCAGGTCGAATTCGCTCGAACCATTCACGCTGCTGGGACGGACCTGCTGAATCTGATCAGCGACATTCTGGACCTCTCGAAGATCGAGTCTGGCACGGTTTCGGTCGAAGCCGAGGAAGTATTCTTCGCGAACCTGCTTGAAATGGTGGCACGTCCTTTCCGCCACGAGGCCGAAAACCGCAAGCTCGCCTTCGAAGTGCAAACCGGCCCGCATCTGACGCGCAGCCTCGTAACCGATTCCAAGCGCCTGCAGCAAGTGCTCAAGAACCTGTTATCGAACGCCTTCAAGTTTACAGAGCACGGTTCCGTTCGACTTTCGGTATCGGTTGCGCCGAAGGGATGGAGCGAGGGTCATCCGATCCTGAGTGGTGCCGCGTCGGTCGTAGCCTTCGAAGTTGCCGACTCCGGCATCGGCATCGCGCCCGACAAGCAACGCATCATCTTCGAAGCGTTCCAGCAGGCCGATGCCGGCACCAGCCGCAAGTACGGCGGAACCGGACTGGGACTCGCCATCAGCCGCGAGTTGGCGAGCCTGCTCGGCGGTGAAATTCAACTTCGCAGCACACCCGGTCAGGGGAGCGTGTTCACCCTGTATCTTCCGCTGACGTATGTTGGCCCCTCGGCCTCGAAGCTTAGTCCAACGGACGTCAACGCTCCATCCAAGCCGCTCCAACTCTCGAACATCGTTGTCTCGGAGCGTCCGGCCGAGCAGATCGCCGACGACCGCGAGAACCTCCAACCCGACGACGCAGTATTGCTCATTGTGGAAGACGACCCGCACTACGCCCGCGTTCTCTGCGACCTTTCCCGGGACAAGGGGTTGAAAGTGCTGGTTGCAACGCGAGGCGCAGAAGCCCTGGCTCTGGCCCGCGAATATCATCCTACGGCCGTTTCTCTCGATGTTTTCTTGCCCGACATGCTGGGCTGGACCGTGCTAAATCATCTCAAGCAGGATCCTGCGACCCGGCACATCCCCGTACAGATGTTGACCCTCGATGAGGATCGTCATCACGGCCTCGCTCGCGGAGCTTTCGCGTTCGTGACCAAGCCAACCAGTCCGGAAGAAATTGAATCGGCCTTGTCGCGAATCAAAGAGTACGCTGCGCCGCGCCGGAAACGCCTCTTAATCGTGGAGGACAATCCGGGAGAGCAATTGAGTATCCGTGAGCTGTTGGGCTATGACGATATCGATGTCTCGATCGCAGCGACAGGTGAAGAGGCCCTTAATCTGGTCGCCAGTGAGACTTTCGATTGCGTTGTACTTGACCTGCGTTTGCCCGATATGACGGGATTCGACATCCTCGAGCGGATGCGCGATATTCCCGCCGTAAGTGACTTGCCCGTCGTGGTCTTTACCGGCAAGGAATTGTCGCCCGAAGAAGATGCTCGCCTCCACACTCTGGCTCGCAGCGTGGTTGTCAAAGGTGTCGAGTCACCAGAGCGGCTTCTGGACGAAACAGCTCTCTTCTTGCATCGCGTGGTCGCCGATCTTCCTGCGGAAAAGCAGAAGATGCTGGATCGTCTCCACCGGTCCGATGAAGCCCTCGTTGGAAAGAAGGTCCTGGTTGTCGATGACGACATGCGGAACATTTTTGCTCTCAGCAGTGTTCTCGAACGCCGCGGCATGGTAGTCCTGACCGCCGGCACCGGACGGGAGGCGGTTTCCATGTTGGAGTCCACTCCGGATGTGGCCATTGTGTTGATGGATATCATGATGCCGGAGATGGATGGCTATGCAACGATGCAAGTGATCCGCCAGAACAGCGCTTTCCGCCGGTTACCCATCATTGCCCTCACAGCGAAGGCGATGAAAGGTGATCGCGAAAAATGCCTGGAAGCCGGCGCGTCCGAGTATCTGGCGAAACCGGTAAACACTGAACAATTGCTTTCAGCGCTGAGGATGTGGCTACATCGATGAGCTTGGGTGGAAGTTTTCCCGAACAGGAGCGGCCCCGCGAGTATTGGCCGGGGCGGGCTATTGAGCCAAGGATGAGCATCGAGGAAAAAGTCAACATTCTGATGGTCGACGACCAGCCGGGCAAATTGCTCAGCTACGAAGCGATTCTTGCAGACCTGGGAGAGAACCTGATAACAGCCACTTCCGCCAAGGACGCGCTGGAAAAACTGCTGAAGAACGATGTCGCCGCCGTCCTGATGGATGTAAGCATGCCCGAGATTGACGGCTTCGAACTGGCAGAGATCATCCGCCAACACCCGCGCTTTCAAAAAACCGCCATCATCTTTGTGTCGGCCGTACACCTGACGGATCTGGACCGCCTGAAGGGATATCAACATGGAGCTGTTGATTATCTTTCCGTCCCGATAGTGCCCGAAGTGCTACGCGCCAAGGTGAAAGTCTTTGCCGAGTTGCACCGGAAAAAGTTGCAGCTCGAGAGACTCAATACAGAGCTCGAAAACCGCGTCACTGAGCGAACTCAGGAGTTGGAGCAAAAAGCAAAGGCGTTGCAAAAGCTCAACAATGATTTGGCCCAGAAGAATCAGGAACTCGACGCCATCGTACAAACCGCTCCCGATATCATATTCAGCAGACAGGCGGACGGTTCGCGCGACTATATCAGCGGCCGGTTCTACGACTACACCGGTGCTCCCGCCGGATCCGCCGTTGGACTGGGTTGGCTCGAGTACGTTCATGCCGAAGATAAACCCCAAAGTTTGCTGCACTGGCTGCATTGTGTCGAGTCGGGCGAGGCCTACGAATCAGAATATCGGTTGCGCCAGGCCGACGGGCAATATCGCTGGTTCCGCGCCCGTGCCGTGCCTCTGCGGGATCCGCATGGGCACATCCTTAAGTGGTACGGCACGTGCTCCGACATTCACGACAGCAAGATGCTCGAACAGTCGATCCGCGACAACGCGATCGAATTGGAGAGGCTCGTGGATAGTCGCACCGCCGAGCTTCGACGCCTTTCCGGTCGGCTCATGACGATGCAGGACGAAGAGCGTCGTAGGATTGCCCGTGAGATTCACGATGGGCTTGGCCAGGAGCTCGCCGCAGCAAAAATGATACTGGATGGAATCATTGCCAAGGATTCAGCTCCTGCGGTACAGCATGCCTCGATCGAAGCAAGTCAGTTGATTGATCGCGCGATCCAGCAGGTCCGCTCCATTTCTCATCTCCTGCATCCACCTTTGTTGGATGAGGTCGGCTTAGTCTCGGCCCTTCGCTGGTTTCTGGAGGGCTTATCGGAACGAAGCGGAATTACGGTTCGCCTTGAGGTCGAGGCGCCTGACATGGGACGCTTGAAATCTGAAGTCGAGACGGCAATCTTTCGCATTGTCCAAGAAGCCCTGACCAACATGTTCCGTCATTCTGGAGCTCATAACGGGATTGTTCGGCTGGTGGAACGAGAAGGTAACGTCGTGGTCACGATTCGCGACGACGGCAAGGGCATCGAGGAGCAGGTCATTCAATTACGTCCGGAAAGCGTTGGAATTGGGATCGGTGGTATGCGGCAGCGTGTAAACGAACTCGGGGGTAGTCTGCGGCTCGCCAATGCACATCCCGGCACCATCGTCGAGGTAGTTATTCCCGCGCGCCGTTGTGATCCTCTCAAAGTCACGGTGAATGCCTGATCCTTTGTACCTCTGATCGCGATTATGCTGCTCTCGGCCCCGCGACATTCCTTTCCTCGGCCTTAATCTCCACCTGCTCGTGCTTGATGTCGAGACGCAAGCGGTTGTAAATACTCATGTACTGGTTCGCTATCCAGACGAGAGCGAACAGTGAGATTACGTATCCCCGCCAATCCGGAAACAGCAATTTGAACCGCGTGATGGCTAGAATAGCTCCTGATATGTAATGGCTAAAGCAGTACTCGCAGGTGAACAGATAAAAGAATTTACGGCGAAGTAGACTCTTCGCTCCTGCGGATTCCCTCTGGCAATAGTGACGGGGTTCTCTGAATACTTCTTCGTGCGTCACGGTCCACGCGACACATGCCACCGGTATCGCCAACACGAAAAGCCACGCAACCTGCAGACCTAGTCCAGGCATTCCGCAGCTTGGATGCTGCAGTTCGTGGCCGCGTCAATTCGCGTTTGCAAAGTCACGTAGCTCGAACTTGGCCATAATTGAGCAGGCTGACAATGACGACTCCCCCACAAACGTCTCCGCGGGTCGTGGGAACCAACCACCAGAGATATGATTGCAAGCGAACTGAACCAAACCTAACAGCGGTCAGGATTTCACAACTGCTGGCGATGCAGGGAGCAAAATGACCGATTCCTACAAGGAATGTAAGTAAGCAGATCACTGCCAGCTGGCCGGCGCTGTAAAGCGGCGGGTCTCATTCACCATGTCCGTGTGATGATTCGGCATATGGTTCAACTGCGTCTTGCGAGCGCTGAGCTAATTGTTTTGGGAGTGAGTTACGGCATCGAGCCGGGAATGAGACTGTAATCTTGCGGGGAAGCGCACGACAGCTTACACGGCAAGGGGACCCTCCAGTAAGAGTCCCCTCCCGCAAGCGACTTGGTTCAACGAACTGAATTTAGCGAACGGTGGTTCCCCTGGCAAAATGAGTCACCAGTGAAATCAGGAACAACACCAGGAAAACGATGAACAGGATCTTTGCGATGCCGGCGGAGGCGAC
>DATJOA010000228.1:0-7451 GCA_035507635.1 Candidatus Acidiferrales bacterium | reverse complement strand
GACCCTCAATGAAGGCATCACAGGCCCACTGGCGGATCGCGTTCAGTCATTCGAACGGGAAGTCATCCTGGCTGAACTGAAGCGTACGCACAACAACATGAGTCTGGCTGCAAAAGCGCTTGGCCTGGAGCGCAGCCACCTGTATAAGAAGGCGGAGCAACTCGGAATCGATTTGCGTGCTCTGCGGCGAGAGCAGGGCTCGGCAGACTGACCCGGGTCAAACTTTTTCCTTCGGAGATTTCTTTGGCACGCGCGCTCTGGGTCCTTCCATTCCTCTGGATTCTTTCTTTCTCCTCTTTTGCAACTGAACCTCCTTCGCCGCCTACCTACGGAGTCCGCATGGAGAAGGTCTGGATTCCGATGAAAGACGGCGTGCGGTTGGCTGCGACGTTGTACATGCCCGACGGTGCCGAGCCGGGAAAAAAGTTCCCGGCATTGCTCGAATACCTCCCTTATCGAAAAGATGACGGTACGGCCGCGGAAGACTATCCGACGCACTCGTATTTTGCGCGCCGCGGCTACGTGGGAGCCCGCGTCGACATCCGCGGATTCGGCGCAAGCGAAGGTGTCCCGCCAGAGCGCGAGTATTCGGAGCAGGAGCAGGAAGATGGCGAGCAGGTGATTGCGTGGCTCGCGCATCAGCCGTGGTCAAACGGAAACGTTGGCATGTTCGGCATCTCGTGGGGAGGATTCAACTCGCTGCAGATGGCCATGCGCCACGCACCGGGGTTGAAGGCGATTCTTGCGGTCGATGCGACCGCGGAACTGTTTCATGACGATGTGCACTACATGGATGGAATGGCGCACATCGACGAATTCGAACTGAATATGGATATGGCCGAGGGCTGGGTCGGTGCGCCGGATTATTCGCTCGATGAAAAGACGCTCGGGGCGCGATTCGATTCTCCGCCATGGTCGCTGCTTTATCTCAAGCATCAGCATGACGGGCCATTCTGGCGCGGCCGCGTACGGCCGCTGAAAGAGATCACAATTCCAAGTTTTTTGATCGGCGGCTTGCAGGATGGATACCGCGACAATGTGCCGGACATGCTGATGCAATCGAAGGCGCCCATCAAGGCGATTGTTGGTCCGTGGAACCATACGTATCCGAACAATGCGGATTATGGTCCACGCGTGGAGTGGCGGGATCAGGCCGTACGCTGGTTCGACTACTGGCTTAAGGGACGCGACACGGGTGTGACCCACGATCCGCGGCTGGTTATCTATATGCAACATTGGCATCCGCCAGATCCGAATCTGGAAAACGTCCCGGGGGAATGGCGACGAGAAGATGTGTGGCCGCCTCCGGAGGCCAAGAACACGACGTTGTACATGCAGGGCAATCACACGCTGGCGGGATCGGTCGCGACGAATGAAGTTCACCAGTTGAAGTATGTTCCGACGATCGGCGTGGAAGCCGGCTTCTGGTGGGGAGAATTGCTGAGCGATGTGCGGCCGGTCGACGCATTCAGCCTGGTGTACGATTCCGCTCCGCTCGACCAGGACACTGCGATTCTCGGGCGTCCGCGCGCGCTCTTGCAGGCTTCGGCGACCGCAAAGCTGGCCGACTGGTTTGCACGATTGTCGGACGTCGCTCCTGACGGTACGGTTACGCAGATCACCGGGGCAGGACTGAACGGGGCGCAACGCGAGTCGATGTCCGATCCGCGCGATCTTGATCCGGGCAAGGTGTATCCCCTGAATATCGAGATGCACCTGACGTCGTGGGTATTTCCCAAGGGTCATCGGATTCGCGTGGCGATTTCGAATGCGCTGTGGCCGATGATTTTGCCTACGCCGTACGCGATGACCACTTCGCTGGAATTAGGCGGAGCGAAAGGATCGCGGATTGTGCTGCCGGTCGTCCCGGTACGTGGCGAACCAGCGCCGGAATTCACTGCACCGCAGCCGATGGAGGAACGGAACGACATCAAGACCGTGGGATTCCCTTGGCCGGGCGAATGGACCGTTGAGCGTGATGAAGCACGGCAGAAAACGACAGTTCACTGGAAGGGCAAAGACGCGTCAGAGTTTCCGTGGGGGAAAGAGGACGACGTTGAAAGTCTCACATACGATGGGGACGATGCGCATCCGGAAACCTGCGAGGTGCGCGGAGAAGCCGAGAGCACGTTCACTTTGAAAGATCGTACGCTGGTGTGGCGGGGGCATCTGCTGGTGACGACGGATCAGGAGAATTTTTATTACCGGTACACGCGGGAGTTGTTGAAGGATGGTCAGATGCTGAGATCGAAGACGTGGAAGGAGACGATCCCGCGGGACCATCAGTGATCCGTTGAGAGACACAGCGAGCTATGTCTCTACTAGGACTCCGGATTGCGCTTTGAGATCGGCAGCCAGCAACCGATGGAACAACTGCTCCCCGGCTTCGCGGCGAACTGACAGACGACCTGCGCCGTAGGCGCGTGACTTGAGGCCACGCTGCACATCTTCGCAGATACCGAGATCTTCATCCTGCACGCGATTTCCCACGTTGACCGATTCTGTGTTGTACGCGCGGCGGGCTTCGCTGACATCGCTGAAGTAGAAATCGAAAATGACCGTGCAATGATCGGCGTCGACGGGAATGACATAGTTCGTGTCCATGTATCCCTCGTAGCAGTTGATCATCAGATTGGGATATTGCCAGAAATACCAGGCGCGGTCGCCCTTGCGCGTGGCGCCTGTTGCCGTATCTTCGTCGGAAGCAACCATCGGGCTGGACTGCAGGCAGTAACGATCCTCGTTTTCGATCGTGTATTGCTTGTAGTCGAGAACGGAGCTCAGTCCCTTGTGAAGATGCGGCACGTGGTATCCGCCGTCGAGGTAATTGTCGACGTAGACCTTCCAGTTGCAGTGAATGTCGTAGGTGCGGCGATCGAAATAGTGGAGCTTGCTGATGCCGAGAGGCGCGACTCGTTTCACCAGTCCCCCGAGAAATTCTCGCAGCGGCATCGCGTCGGGATCGAGATTCACAAAAACGAAGCACTCCCACGTCTCGACGCGAATTGGCACCAGGCCGTTATCGGCGCGCTCGAAATTCTCGACGCCTTCGAATTCCGGCATGCCTTTGAGCGATCCGTCGAGACCGTATTTCCAGCCGTGGTAGGGACACTGCAAGATCGACGCACGGCCGCAAGACTGCGTGACCACGGCCGCGGCGTGGTGGCGGCAGACGTTGTAGAAAGCACGTAGCTCGCCGTCGGAGCCGCGAACAACGACGATTGGCTCCCCTGCGAGCCGCGTGGACACATAGTCACCGGCATTCTCAAGCTGGCTGGTGCGGGCGACCAGTTGCCACGTCTTGCTGAATACGTTCACACGTTCGAGCTCGGCGATGCGATGGTCGACATACCACGGCGCGGGAATGGTTGAGGCTTCCGAGAGCGGAGCCTGGTCGTCATAGCTGGAGAGAATCTGATCAATCGATTGCATGTAAACCCCAGAAAGTTTCGTATTCAGACTAACAGTACTTTCAGCGTCGATGATTGCCGCGCGCTTTGGAGCGCGTAGGCGGAGTCGCCGACGGCGTGGTCCCGATTGCCCGTCGCAAAATGTCAATGAACTGCTGAATTCTGCCCTCTTTTTTCTCCGCGAGCTCGCCCTGGCGGCGAAACAGTCCCGGATCGAGTTCGGCCGTTAGCAGCGCGTCCTGAAAGCGCTCGACCATCCAATCGATGATCGAGACGATCATCTCGATATCAAGATCGTCACGCAAGTCGCCGCGATCCACGCCAAATCGGACGAAACTGACCGTGCCGTATGGATCTTCGCCGATGAGGAAGCGATTGATCTCGCGCTTCAGGACGAGGTCGGTGCCGTAATTGCCGAGAAGCGAGATGCGGTAGGGAATCCAGTCTTCGTGGACGAGATGCTCGGTACGCGCGAGCCAGTAGCGCAGGATTTCGAAAAATCCTGTTTGGCGAATCTCAGGAGGAGCATCGAGATATTTTGCGAACGAGCGGACCGCGCGCTTGTAGACTTCGAAGAACAACCCGTCCTTGCTGCCGAAGTGCTGGAAGATGGATCCCTTGGCAATTCCGAGAGCGATGGCGATATCGCCGACGCGCGCGTCGTGATAACCATGCTCTGCGAAATGTAGCGTAGCTGCTTCGACGATCCGCATCCGCTTCGCCTCGGAGCGTGGGCGGTCTTTGCCCTGGCGCTGATAGAGAGGAGGCGAGACGCGGTTGCTGGCGATTCCGGGCATCTGGATAAATGACTTTAAGTCACAACAGCATAGCCCAAAGTTATCTTGGTTTCAACTTCAGTTTTTGCAGGTTGTAAGTTAATGTAGTTCGACTCGGGACGCTACTCGTGACTTCAGGTCATTCACAAATAGACAGTCCGCACGCGATCTACGATGCGATCGTGATCGGCGGCGGCCATAACGGCCTGACCGCGGCGGCATATCTTGCGCGCGCCGGACTCTCGACGCTCGTCCTTGAGCGGCGCGAAATTGTCGGGGGATGTTGCGTCACGGAAGAGATCGCCCCGGGGTGCCGCGTGTCGACGACATCATACATCGCGAGCATGCTGCGGCCGGAGGTGATCGCAGAATTACGGCTCGCAGATCACGGATTGCGGATGATCCCATGCGATCCGGCGATTCAAGTTCCTTTTCGCGACGGTCATGTGGTCCCGTGGTGGGCCGATCGCGAACGCGCACGGCGGGAGTTCTCGAAGATTTCTTTGAAGGACGCCAACCGCTTCGTACAGGTTGATGATCAACTCAAAAAACTCGCGCGGTATTTGCAGCCATTCTTTCTTGAGCCACCTCCGGAGATTGATACTTCGAGCCTAAAAGGATGGAGCGACCTGTTTCGCGCTGGCAAGAGATTTCGCGGCATCTCGAATGCGGAAATCGCGCAGCTGGTTTCGTTTCTCACGGGCAGCCTGGGCGAGTTCCTCGACCAGAATTATGAATCCGAAAAGATGAAAACGATGTTTCTCGCAAACAATGTGTACGGGAAACATGGCGGCCCATATCAGCCGGGAACGGCGATCGGGCTGCTGTTCCATCTGCTCAGCGGCGGCGAACATGAACTGCAGGGATTCTATGGCCACGTTATGGGAGGGATGGGGTCGATCACGCAGGCGCTGGCGGCATCCGGACAAAAACTTGGCGTGCAGATCTGCACGAATGCTTCCGTTTCTCACATCGACGTCCGCGGCGGACGCGCGCGAAGCGTCGTGTTGGAAGATGGGACAGAAGTTCGCGGGCGAGTGATTTTGTCCAACGCGGATCCGAAGCGGACGTTTTTGAAGATGCTGGACGCGAAGGATCTGCCGGACGATTTTCTTTTCGCGGTGCGCGGAATCAAGATGCAGGGACCGTGCGCGAAAGTGAATATAGTGCTGGCCCAGGAGCCGCGATTCACGGGGACTTCTTCGCAGGCCACGCCGCTGGAACGTACGTTTTACACTCTCGTTCCTTCGCTCGAATTTGCCGAGCGCTGCTATGACATCGCGAAGTTTGGGGAGGTTCCCGAAGAGCTGTGGGTCGATTGTGTTGTTTCGTCGAATGCAGATGCATCCTTAGCTCCGGCGGGCAAACACATTCTGACCTGCTTCGTGCAGTACGTGCCGTATCACTTGCGCGAAGGCAGCTGGGACGAGAAGCGCGATCTGCTCGGCGAGCGCGTCGTGAAAAAGATAGCGGAGTATGCGCCCAATGTTCCGGGCGCGATCGTCGCGCGGCAGGTTCTGACTCCCTTGGACCTAGAACGCACCTACGGCCTCACGGAAGGAAATATTTTTCACGGCGATTTGCGGCTCGAGCAACTCTTCTTTATGCGTCCTGTACCCGGTTGGTCACAGTATCGAACGCCGATCGACGCTCTGTATCTTTGCGGAGCGGGCGCTCATCCGGGCGGAGGCGTTACCGGGGCACCTGGTCGGAACGCCGCGCATCAGGTTCTGCGTGATTGGAAGAAAAGGCGATTTCGGGAGGCCGCCGCATGAGCTCCGGAAATGGAGTTTCAACCTCATTGGCGAAAACCGCGGACTTCGTGATCGTCGGTGCGGGTGTCATGGGCGCGTCGATTGCGTTTCATCTCGCCAACCGCAAGTGCGGAAGGATTGTAGTACTCGACAGAGATCACGTGGGCCGCGGCGGCAGCGGGCGCTCGTCGGCGCTGGTGAGAATGCATTACAGCTTTCCGGCGGAAGTGAAGCTGGCACTGATCAGCCTGCAAATGTTTCAAAATTGGTCCGAGATCGTCGGGGCGCCGGGAGATTTTCGGAAAACGGGATTCGTCCGCATCGTGCATCCGAACGAGACCGGACGACTGAAGCTGAACGTTGAGATGCAGCGCGCGCTCGGTGCACGGGTAGAACTCATCGATGGCAGGCAACTGCAGGAAATTGAACCGGATTGGAATGTCGATGATGTTGAACTCTCTGCGTACGAACCGGACTCGGGGTACGGCGATGGCGCAGGCGTTGCCGGAGATTTCTTGGCGGCTGCGCGCGATCTAGGCGCCTCATACTTCTCAAAGACGCAAGCGACGGAACTCGTGATTGAGGGCAGCCGCGTTCGAGGCGTCGTCACACCTCAAGGAACAATTTCATGTCCCGTCGTCATTGTTGCGGCCGGTCCCTGGACGCGGCCTTTGATCTCACAAGCTGGCTACGACGTTCCGATCGAGTGCGAGTATCACCAGGTCGCCATTCTTCGCAATGCGCCCCGAATGAAAGGCGGAGGCTGTGCCTGCATTGATTCGGTCACGGCAACTTACTTCCGGTCGGACGCGCACGACAAGTTTCTGGTCGGAGATTTCTACGGAAAGCGGCCTGTCGATCCGGACAATTTTCCGCAGCGGGCGTCCGACGAATCGCTGGAAGAGATCATCGACCGTGCCTGCCGCCGCATTCCGAAACTCGAGGGCGCTGAAGTAATGCGCGGCGTGACGGGTGTTTACGATATGACGCCCGATTCGCGGCCGCTGCTAGGCGAGATTCCCGCGGTCGCCGGACTACATATCTGCGCAGGATTCTCTGGCATGGGCTTCAAGATTTCACCGGCGATCGGTTTGGTGATGAGCGAACTTCTACTGGATCGAGAAGGCAAGAGCGTGGATATAACAGCCTTTCGGCCGAG
Source organism: Candidatus Acidiferrales bacterium (assembly GCA_035507635.1). Taxonomy (GTDB): domain Bacteria; phylum Acidobacteriota; class Terriglobia; order Terriglobales; family Acidobacteriaceae; genus Sulfotelmatobacter. The sequence continues at coordinate 352 of DATJOA010000228.1, read as the reverse complement.
CCGCTTTGCGGAAAATCGGCCGATCAAAGCCGAGTGCGAATACGTGGATGATTGATCGCTTTCAGGAGCAACCATGAAAAAGAAAGGTATTCTCGAACGATTGAAGGAAGGGCCAGTGCTGGGAGATGGTGGCTATCTGCTCGAACTGGAAAAGCGCGGATGGGTACGCGCCGGCCCGTTCACTCCCGAAGTAGCGCTGACATACCCTAATGCGCTTCGCGAATTGCATATTGAATTTCGCGAGGCCGGAGCGGAAGTCCTGCAGGCGCTCACGTTCTACGCGAGCCGCGATAAGCTGGCGACCGTCGGCCTGGAAAATCGTCTGGAAGAACTCAACCGCTCGGCGGTTCGT
>DATJOA010000227.1:0-5020 GCA_035507635.1 Candidatus Acidiferrales bacterium | reverse complement strand
GTGCTCGCGAGCCAGCCGACCGTAAACGTTACGCAAGTTCCGATCATGACCCACCACGTCCACGGGACCCGTGTGCCCAGCCAGAGATAGAGTTCTAAGGCGAAGCCGCAGAGCATTCCCAGCATGGTCCCGGTCCCGTTGGCGCGGCGCGTAAGCGTGCCGAGCAGGAACGCGCCGAGCAAAGCTCCGTAGGCGACAGAGGCGATCTGGAGTCCGACTTCGACGACGCGGCCGGCCTTATGCAGTGCGATGATTGCCAGCGCAAACAGAAGGAGCGCCCAGAAAAACGTGGCCATCCGAGATAGTCGCATCTTGGTTCGTTCATCGGACTGTGGCCGCAGGCGGGCGTAGAAATCCATGATCGAGCTGGAGGAAAGCGAATTCAGGGCCGCGCTCAGGTTCGACATGGCGGCGGCAAGAATGGCGGCAATCAGCACGCCGGAGATTCCGTGCGGCATCTTTGTGACGATAAATGTCGGATAGATGCGATCGGGGCGTCCGAAGGCGGACGATGGTGTGCGGTAATAAGCCCAGAGCAGGACACCCACGACGAGGAATAAGGCGAACTGAAAGAAGACGGCAATGCCGCTCGACAGCAGCGCGGCGACCGACTGCTTCTCGCCGCGAGCGGCCAGAAGTCGCTGGACGATCAACTGATCGGTGCCGTGGCTGGCGGTGGTGAAGAACGTTCCGCCGATCAGCCCGGCCCAGAACGTGTAGGGAATCCAAAGACTCGTGCGGAAGTCGAAGACTTGAAACTTGCCCGCGCCCGCGGCCGCGGCATGAATCGCGCTCCAGCCTCCGGGCACGAGATGCAGAATCGTGACGAGGCCGACCAGCGTGCCTCCGACGTAGATCACGGTTTGCACCACGTCGGTCCAGATGACGGCCGCGAGTCCGCCTTCGAATGTATAGATGAGCGTCAATGCAGTGATGATGGCGATCGAGGCGACTTCGCCCGTACCCAAGGCGATCGATACAACGATCGAAACGGCATAGACGCGGACGCCCTCGGCGGCGGCGCGCGTGAGAAGAAAGAGCCCCGCAGTCAGCGAGCGAAGGCGGGGTCCGAAGCGCTTTTCGATCAACTCGTAGGCTGTATAGAGATCGCCCCGGAAATAATGCGGCAAAAGGACGAAGCTGATTACGGCGCGCCCGAGGATGTATCCCATGATGACTTGCAGGAAGGCGAGATTGCTGTCGTAGGCGAGTCCGGGGATGCTGATGATCGTGAGGGTGCTGGTTTCGGCGGCGACGATTGAGAGCGCGATGGCCCACCAGGGAATATCGCGCCCGGCGAGAAAATAATCGCGCAGCGTGCGCTGTTTCTTGCGGAAGCGCAGGCCGAAGAGAGTGATGCCTGCCAGGTAGAGCCCGATGATCGCGAAGTCCAGCTTGTTTAGGCCCATGCTTGTCAGTTCGTCTGAGCTTCAAGAGCGGGCGAGATGCCTGCTCGCGGCCGCGAGTTGGCGGCGCTACACCACTTTCCTTGCCACGCTTTCTGCCGGATCGTAGGTCTCCGAGGAAATTGCCACAAACCAAAGGTCACGCTCACCATCGTTTCGGACAGCGTGGGATTGTCCCGGCGACACGAGCACGATTACGGCACTAGATCCGTCGAACTTGCGATGCTCAGTCGGCGCGCCTTCACCCTCATCCCAGTGCAGCGACCACTTTGCGCCGGGAAGAACGACAATCGCTTCGCGACGCCGCAAATGATAGTGATTGCCGCGCACCGCCCCAGGCTTGATCGATGCCGTGTGCACGTCGGACATGCGTCCGACAAAGGCAAGGGCTTCTGACGGCGCGGTGAAGCTGTGCCCGCGGGCGTCTCCATAATTCTTGAGTTCGGTGATCTGAAGCGTTTCGGCCATTCGTTAGTTGCCCTTTGTGTGAGCGTGCCGGGAGTTTCTATTATCCGGGGAATCGGGCTGTTCCGCGAGTGAGATTGTGTAGACCTCGTGTTCGCATCCCGAAACGCGACCTGCGAACTGCTCTGTGTTAGAACTAACCCGTGCCCTATTACCTGGGAATTGACGGTGGCGGGACGAAAACCACGTTCGCGTTGGGCGATGAGTCGAGCGTGCTCGCGACGGCCACCAGCGGCCCGAGCAACATCGTCCGTGTCGGCGAAGCCAAGACGAGGGCGTCACTACTCGAAGGCGTGCGGCAGGCGTGTGCCGCGGCTGGAATCGATCCGGGAAACATTTCGCATACCAGTGTCGGAGGATCAGGTGCGGGCCATCCTGAATTGGCCGAACGAGTCCGGCGTTTTCTGGCGGAGATCATTTCTTCTCCCATCGACGTTGTCGGCGACATGCAGACCGCCCTGGAAGCAGCGTTTGGGGATCAACCGGGCGTGGTCGTCAATGCCGGAACGGGTTCCTTCGCCTACGGGCGCGATCGTAGGGGACAAACGGCGCGGGCCGGTGGCTGGGGATTCGCCATCGGAGACGAGGGCTCGGCACACTGGATCGGACGCGCCGCAGTGAATGCAATTCTGCGCGCCAGCGATGAGCACGAGCGGACCGATCCGCCTTCGGCTTTTGCATCTGCAATTTTCAAGTCCTGGGGTGTGCAGTCTCTGGCCGATTTAGCGCGCGCCGCGAACTCGGTGCCGCCCCCGGATTTCTCGGCACTATCTCCAGCAGTATTTGCCAGTTCCGATCCTCTTGCATCCGATGTCCTCACGGGCGCCGGCAGGGAACTGGCGCGCACCGCGCACACGGTAATTCGTCGCTTATTCCGAGGAAGCGAGCCCGGTCCCGTCCCGGTGGCCATGACTGGGGGCGTCTTTCGTCATGCGTCGACCGTCCGGGAGGTTTTCTACAATGAGCTGCGCCAACTCGATGCACGCGTGGAAATTCATCCGGCAGTCGTAGACCCGGTGAATGGGGCGCTGCGCATGGCGCGGAGGGCGGCGAAGCGGGCCTAACAGAAGGCTGTTTCCTCGGATGCTCGGGTACTGATGATGCAGGAGTTTTTTCAAACCAAAGATCCGGCCGACTCCGGGTTCCCGACTGCGGAGCCGATTCCCGCTGCTGCTCCTGACAGCGCTGTGCTCAATGAAGACTTGGCTCTGGCGCAGCTTGAGAAACGCGATCTGACTCCGGAAGCGATCCAGCGGATCAACGACGACTCCGCGGTGATGAAGTCTCGCAAAGTGCGGGTGGCTGTGGCATCGCATCCGCGAGCGCCGCGGCGGATTGCCATGCGCCTGATTCGCGAACTGTACACGTTTGAGCTGATGCAGTTCGCGCTGACACCTGCCGCGTCCGCCGATTTGCGACGAATGGCGGACGAACTGCTCGTGTCGCGGCTGGCCTCGATTACGCTCGGCGAACGTATTGCCTTGGCGCGACGCTCGTCCGAGCTCGTGGCCGGGGCGTTGCTCGTGGATAAACAACCGCGGGTATGGCAGACAGCGCTTGAGAATCCGCGTCTGACTGAGGTTTCAGTGGTCAAAGCTCTGCAGAAGACCACAGCTACGCCGGCCTTTGTCGAAGCCGTGTGCCGCCATGCGAAGTGGTCGGTGCGCGGAGAAATTCGCATTGCGCTCTTGCGCAACGCGCACACGCCGCTCGCGAGGGCGCTGGAATTCGCGCGGCGCCTGCCGCCCGCTCAACTGCGAGACATTTTGCACGCCTCGCGTTTGCCGGAGAAGGTGAAGAGCTATTTGCGGAAGGAGTGCGAGGGATAACGGAGAACCGAGAACCGGGAACTGCTTTTCTACCTTCCGCCGCCGATTTCCAGAATGGCTCCTGTAACGTATGACGCTGCTGGAGACAGCAGCCACAGAACGCCTTCGGCGATCTCGTCCGGCAACCCAGCGCGTTTCATCGGGATCGATGGCATTAAGCGCTGCAGGCGTCCCGGTTCGCCGTTCGCCGCGTGCAGTTCGGTGTCCGTTAGTCCCGGAGAGACGGCGTTCACGCGAATCCCTTCGGTTGCAACTTCCCGCGCCAAGCCAACCGTGAAGCTGTCGATCGCACCCTTGGTTGCCGCGTAGTGCACCCATTCGCCCGGTGATCCGGTTTGCGCCGCCCGAGAAGAAATATTCACGATGGCTCCGCCGGTGCCGCCGCGTTTTGTCGACATTCGGCGCACGGCTTCACGCGCGCATAACATCGATCCAGTCACATTGACCGCGAAAGCAGTTTCGATCTGCCCGACGGTGACATCCTCGACACGCGCGAATCCGCCGGTGACTCCTGCGTTATTGACGAGAGCTTTGATTGGGCCGAGTTCGCGCTCGGCGGCTTGAAACAGTTTCAGGATTTGATCTTCCCGGGAAACATCGGCCTGAATGGCGAGCGCGCGTCCATTGGCGGCGACTATCTCGGACACAATCTTGTTTGCCTCCGACTCGCCCGTGTTGAAGTTGACCGCGACCGCGTATGCGCGCTGTGCGGCGAGTTTCGCAACGGCAGCGCCAATGCCGCGGCTGGCGCCCGTGACGATGAGAGTTCCGGGTTGAGGGATAGATTGAGGCATAGTTCCAGCAATGATTGATGAGCAATGAGTAGCGAGCAAACAAGCAATGTCTATTTAGTGATTAAGGAAAAAGTGAATTGTGATCAGTCACCAGCGTCAAAAGCATTGCTCACTGCTCATTGCTCACTGATCATCGCTCTGGGGCAGCGGCCGCGTCCGTAGCAGACCTACGACTGCAACGGCCACGAGCTGAAGCAACAGAATTGAGACGATCCACTGCCGAAGTTTCATGGCGATAACCAGCGGTTCCGTGCGGACACCACTTTAGCAAGAAACAATGCCGGGATGCGATGAGGGAAACACCCCGCATGAAGGCAGCCGTTGCGCACGTTCGTAATCTGCCGCCGGTCGCGCCCGATCCTTAGCATGTAAACCGAGCATGCGTGCATCTTGGCAATCGATGATCGATGAACCGTGGAAGCCGGTATCGCGGGCAGCGATTCTGGCGTGGATCGTTTTCTATCTGGCATTTCTCGCGTACGCCTTCTCGGCGCATGGCGGATTTCTCTTTATCGACAGCGCCAAT
>DATJOA010000226.1:0-4528 GCA_035507635.1 Candidatus Acidiferrales bacterium | reverse complement strand
TTCGACTTCTCTCGCTGCAGAAGAAATTCCAGATAGCCCGTCAGCGAAATGCTTTTCTCCCGCAATCGCTCGATCCCAGCCTCCGCAAAAACCTCCATGGACGCCCGCAATGGCGCCATCGCCAAGATCGGCGGATTGCTTAACTGCCATCCCTCCGCGCCCGGCATCGGCTTGAATTCCGGCTTCATCTGAAATCGAACCTTTTCGTCGTGCCCCCACCAGCCTGCGAACCGCGGTAACGCCCATTCCTTGGAATGCCGTTCGTGAACGAAGCACCCCGCCACACATCCCGGCCCGCCGTTCAGATATTTGTAGCTGCACCATACGGCGAAGTCAGGCCCCCATTCATGAAGATGCAGTGGAATATTGCCGGCCGCATGTGCCAGGTCAAATCCGACCACGCATCCTTTGCGCCGTCCAGCCTCCGCAATCCTCGGCATATCGAAGAGCTGTCCGGTCGCATAGTTCACGCCGCCAATCATGATCAGCGCAATGGAATCACCGTCGCGCTCAATCAGCGATTCCAGATCTTCGTCTCGTACACACGATTCCTTCTCGCGAGGCCCTATTTCGATCAGGGAAGAAGCAGGATCAAATCCGTGAAATCGAATTTGCGACTTGACGGCGTACTGGTCCGATGGAAACGCCCCACTCTCAATCAAGATTTTGTGCCGGGACGCCGTCGGTTGGTAGAACGAAATCATCATCAGGTGCAAATTCACCGTGAGGGAGTTCATCACCACCACTTCCTCAGATTTCGCCCCAACCAACTCCGCCGTCTGATCCGCCAGCAATCGGTGATATGGCAGCCACGGATTCCTAGCGTGAAAATGTCCTTCGACGCCCAGGTCCGCCCAATCGCGCAACTCCTGCTCCAAGTATGACTGGACACTTTTTGGCTGCAGGCCAAGAGAGAGTCCGCAGAAATAAACAGGCTCTGAGTCCGATTTTGTTTTTGGAATAAAAAAACGCTGGCGAAAAGATCGCAGCGGATCGCGCGCGTCCATCTCCGCCGCAAACTGCTGCCCGGATTGAAACGAAGTTGCGCTCACCTGATCTCCAGCGGAAGGAGTTGGCTGCGGATGAGTTGATCCGCCCGGCTCCAGTCAAGCTGATCAACGCGATCGATCGGATCGCATAACTCAACCAGCACCCTCTCTTGTATCTCTCCTCGCTTCAGAGCAACGGAGTAAGGAATCCGGTGAAACGTGACCATCGCATACTTCGGAACAAACAGCTCGGGATATTTCCTTTCCAGCGCCAGCTCAACTCTTTTCCGAAGCAGAAATCTCGGATCCGCGACCCGGTCCCTCATCTCGACGAAGTTCTCCACCGCCATATCGGCGATCGCATCCGTATTTTCCTTTCGCGCAACCTCGAATTCTGAAAAGACGCAATCCCAGTCTGCGCCGTGACGGTCCAGCAACTCGAGCAGGATCGTACAATCCTCAAAGCCGCAATTGATGCCCTGTCCGAAAAACGGAACGATCGCGTGGGCGGAATCGCCCAACAGCAGCGCCCTGCCGCCCACGTGCCAGGGCGAACATTTGATCGTAACCATCGCTCCCGTCGGATTGGCGAAGAAATTATCCGCCAGACCCGGCATTAACGGAACCGTATCGGCAAAATGCACACGAAAGAATTCGGTCACCGCCTCTCGCGTTATCAATTGCTCGAAGCTGTCCGGGCCCAAGAAAGGAAGAAACAGAATGCATCCGAACGTTCCATCGACGTTGGGCAGCGCGATCAGCATGTAGTTTCCTCGCGGCCATATATGCAGAGCATTGATCTCCAGAACATGCTTTCCCGCCAGCGCCGGAATCGTGAGCTCCTTGTAACCGTAATTGAGATATTGTTGCGAGAAATTGAATCGGCTCCAATACAACATTTGCCCACGCACCGCTGAAGCGGAACCGTCACAGGCAATTACGACGTCAGACTTGACCGTTCGCTCACTCCCGGTACCTTCATAGCGCAACTGAAGCGCGCCCGTCTTGAAATTGACTCCAACACACCGTTCCTGAAAACGAATGCTTACTCCCCGTTCTTCCAAAGCATTCATCAGCGCAATGTTCAGCTCTGCGCGCGAGATCGAATAGATAACCTCTGAATCGTCCTTGCCGTATCTCTGGAATGTCAGCTCCGCGTTCATCGAGTGCATCATCCGGCCCTTCATCGGGATCGCGATCCTCTGCAACGCATCCCACAACCCCGCTTGCCTGAGCGCATAGATTCCGCGCGTCGAAATCGCGAGATTGATCGACCGTCCCGCGGACATGGGAACCTGCCGCATATCATTACGGCGCTCGTAGATTTCAATCCGGAAGCCGCGCTTCACGAGCTCCAGCCCGAGCAGAGGCCCGTTCAGTCCGGCGCCAATCAGAGTGACAGTCTCGGGGTGATGATTCATCAGAAGTACGCCAGCGAAGGCGGGCGACCGGCATTACTCTGTCAGCAGCGTTCGAGCCTCCCAGAGTTCCGGGAAAAACTTCTTGTCGAGAGTCAGTTTCAAGTACGAAGATCCGGCAGTTCCACCGGTCCCCATGCGAATTCCTATGATTCTTTCAACGAGCTGAATATGGCGCAGTCTCCAGCTCACAACGAGTTCGTCGAATTCCGTAAGCCGTTCGCACACATCAATCCAATCGCGATGCTCATGTTCATCGCGGTATAGCGAGAGCACAGCGCGAGCCCGCGCCTCGAACCGTTCCTGGCCGGTCGCGTTATCGTTACCCTTCAGTTTGCCCAAGGCTCTCAGGGCTTCGAAAAATACATCGTGCAGCGATGGCTCCCGCAGTCTTCGTTCCAACTGCGCATAAGCCTCGGGAGTTGGTCGGTGATACTTCAGCATCTTCTCGTCTTTCAAGCCGCACAAAAACTCAAGCTCGCGAAACTGCTCCGACTGAAATCCGCTCGCCGGCTCGAGTTTTCCGCGGAACGCCAGAAAATGCGTCGGCAACATCGTTTCCAGAATCGTGAACTGCTCGACGAGAATTCGTGTGATCTCGGTGCAGCGCCGCAACAGGCGGGCTGCCTCATACACCTCGTCGTGAGACTGCGGATTCATCCCCGCAGCCCGCAGATTCGCGACCACCGCATCCAGGTCATGCAGCAATTCCTTGAACCACAGCTCATACGTCTGATGGACGATGATGAACAAAAGCTCGTCGTGATGTTCCGGTCGCGACTGTGGATGTTGCAACGCCAATAGTTCCGGAACCTTCAGATACGAACTGTAAGTGAGTTGTTCCCCGTGCTGCTGAGGAGCGACGGACACCGCGGTTGTCTTCGCGACAGAACTTTCATCCTTGAGTCCGAGGAATTTCTTCGCATTCTCTCCCAGCAAAAGTGCTTTTGAGCGTTCCGCCAGAGGAGCGCGTCGGATCAAATTTCCAATTCCATGCTCGCCCAGCGGAAACGGATAATCCGATCCCAGCATCACGTGCTCAGCACCCATCGTTTCGACCAGATACTGCAATGCACGCGCGTCGAACACGGCAGAATCAACAGAGAAGCGCTTCAAATACTCTCGTGGCGCCAACTCGCAACTGCCGTGCGCCACGGGATGATGCTGCCAAGCATTTTCAAGTCGTCCGAGCAGGAAAGCGAAACTCCCTCCACCGTGCGCAAAACATATGCGGAGATTCGAAGGCAGCTTATCGAACGCTCCACCCAGAATCATCGAGACAATGCCAAGCTGCGTCTCCGCCGGCATGCCGACAGTCCACGGCGTCATATATTTCGGCATGCGCGGCTGACCGAACATGTCCCACGGATGCACGAGTACCGCCGCACCTTCGTCCGCACAGTGATGCAGAAACGCAACAATCCCGGGATCGTCCAGATTCCTCTCGCCGACATGATTCCCGATCTCCACACCGAGATGTCCGGCGCGCATGCACCGCGTCAACTCTTTGCACGCGGCATCAGGATCCTGCAAAGGAACCTGGCATAACGACCTCAATCGCCCTTTACCCTTCGCGCAAATTTCAAGCGCCGCATCGTTGAACAGCTGTGCGCAATCCAACGCATGTTCCACGGGGCGGTCATATCCAAATAGAACCGGGGTCGCCGAAATCACCTGAAGGTCAACGCCATCGCGATCCATCTCCTGCAGTCGCACTTCCGGATCCCAGCATGCCGAATAGATGTTCCGGAAGAACCGGTCTCCAATCATGATGTCGGCCTTCCCGGCTTCCGTGTGTTTGATCCATGGCCAATCCGGAGTGCCATACCGCGCCGACAGATCGGGCCAGGTCGGAGGAAAAAAGTGATTATGAATGTCGATGACTTGCATTTACTGTTTGCCGGGATGAATCGCGCCGCAGTGTTTGCACTTGCGCAAACTCTCATTGCTGTAGAACTGTTCGAATAAGGGCGGCAGATCGCGCACGATGCTCTTGAGTTTCACTTCCGCGCGATGCAGCAATTGATGGCACTTCAGACAATACCACTCGAATCCGTCCAAAGCGCCCTCCGGGCGCGGCATCTCCACCACAACGCCAATGCTGCCCTCCTGCCTCTGCGG
>DATJOA010000225.1:0-12963 GCA_035507635.1 Candidatus Acidiferrales bacterium | reverse complement strand
CGTTTGAATTGCAGGTAACTGTTCCCACTTCACTGGAAAAGCAGATGGGTCGAGCGCTTCCAACGCATCCGGTTCTCCCACGACAGCCGCGACCGCCTCGCCGCGATAGCGTGCCTCTTGATGCGCGAACACCGGCTGATCCGCGAATCTGGGAATTACTCCATAGCGATCGATGCCTGGAACATCTCGCGCCGTAAGGACAAGCTCTACGCCTGGATGCGAATCCACGAATTGCTCGAGATCGCCGAACTCAAAGTGGGCGCGGTGATGCGGGCAGCGAATTGCCCGCACGGCGAGCGTCTCCGCCGGAGTCTCGTCGGCGCCGAAGATTTCTCTGCCATCGACTTTCTTTGGTCCGTCGAGCCGGACTAACCTTGCACCGACCGCGGATCCTGCCATTGGAGAATGCTGGGCCGATTCGACATTAATGGTCAGGATCGCGTTGACGATCTTGCGGTATCCGGTGCAGCGGCACAACACGCCACCGATCGCATCCATGACCTCGGCCTCGCTCGGATGCGGATTCTTTTCGAGCAGGGAAGTGGCGGCAACAAGCATTCCCGGAGTACAAGCTCCACACTGCGCGGCGCCATGCGATAGAAAAGATTTCTGTAATCGCCCGAGCAGCGGAGAGCGGCCCGCCAATCCCTCTACTGTCGTGACTTCGCATCCGGCGACCTGTCCCGCAGCCACCAGACACGCGCACACGGGGTCGCCGTTCAGAAGCACGGTGCACGCGCCGCAGTCTCCGGCATCGCATCCCACCTTGGTTCCGGTGAGTCCGAGGTCGTCGCGCAAGACACGGGAAAGCCGTCGCGAGCCGGACGCCGCGACTTCAACGTGCCGTCCGTTCACCGAGAATGAAATCGATTCAGCGGCGGCCTCGGTCGAAATGCTTTGAGTCACGGTCACTTCAGAGGCTCCTCGCGCATGTTTCCAGGGCGCGGCGGACCAGAGTCAATGACGCGTCGCGTCGATACGACGCTGTGGCCCGGACGTCGTCAATGGGGGAAAGGGGCGAAAGATGATCCGCGGTGACCAACTGTGAAATGCCAGCTGTTGCGGGTAGGCCAAGCAGATGCTTTTCCAGATCGGTCAACCGACGCGCTACGGCGGAACAGGACCCGACCGCGATCCGGGCCTGAGCGATTCGTTTATGATTGTCCGCTTGCAGGACTACCGCGACCATCGAAATCGAAATGACAAGATATCTCCGCGCGCCGAGTTTCAGGAATGTGGACGGAGCGACGTCGGCAGTGCGCGGTACGAGGACACTCGTCAGAAGTTCTCCCGGCTTCCTGGCCGTTTTTCGATTGCCTGTGATGAATTGATCCAGCGGAATTCGCCGCGTTTCGGTGGCTGAAGTGAGTTCGACCTGCGCATCCAGCACGAGAAATGGAGGCACGCCGTCTGCCGCAGGAGATGCGTTGCAGAGATTACCGGCGACTGTACCTCGATTCTGGATTTGAATTGAGCCGATCTCTCGGGCTGCCGACTTCACGGCGTCGAAACATTTTGGCAAGGGAGTTCGAAGGATGTCAGTCCACGTCGTCAGCCCACCGATGCGGATCCAGTCGGGTTCGAAGGAAATCCCGCGCATTTCGCGCACGGAACTGATGTCTACGACGTCGGGCGCCGGCAGTCGCTCGCCGAGCGCGGGATAGAAATCGGTTCCTCCGGCCAGAATCTGGCCGCTGGACGAAGCCAGCACCGAAACGGCTTCCAGCAAAGTCTTTGGCTTGAGGTACAAAGGCCCGGGTCCCCCGAAGTACCGGCTGCGCACTGCTTTCAGAGTTTGTATACCCAACCGTTGCTGTTTGTACAGCCGCTTTCGAGGTGAGATGGGCCACTTATCCTGGAGACGCGCCACTGCTCGGGCCTGCGGCCACACGACCAGGGGATGTTTTGTCATAGTTCTGTCAGGCGACTTTTTCCGATTGACAGTCTCGTGGTCCTCTGGCAAAAGAGATTGAAGCTATGTCGCAATGGAAGATCAAAAGACCGGCGCTGGTGATTCTCGTCGGTCTCATTTTTCTGATGCTGCTGATTGTTGTGCTGCCTGACGTCGATCTTCCGGACATTGCCTTTCACGGCGGTACTGCTCCGGCCGTCGTTCATGCGCACGCGACGAGTGCGCCTAATCTGGTTCCCGCCGCGCTGGCGAGTGCAACTCCCAATTTGGATCATGCCTTGCGATCTCAAGCGCAAGGCCGGGCGTCTGCCGCAGGCATACCCCCAAATTTCCGGCCAATTCTTCTCCGCTCGATTCGCTGTTAAGGGCATGCCGCCAGGCGTAAGCCCATGCACTGGAATTCACGATCGTCGCCGGCGATCGCTGACCATCGTTCACCAATTGCGAATACCAAGGAGCCGGAATGATTTTCTATCACGATCCAATCCTGCAACTCTCGAGGGCGGAACTGATCGAACAGGTTTCCTACCGAACGGGACTTACTCCTTCTCAGGTGGCTTCGCTGATCGACTGCGAACTGGAAGTCGATTACATCGTCGATTATCTGAACGCAGTCTTTTCGAACCGCATGAATTGAGCAACCGGCATAGTGATCCCTGAAAACAGGATCACTATGCCCTTTCTTCAAGGCCCGTGTTTTCTTCCTCCTGAAAAATCCGCGCATGTGTGTTTTAATTCTCGCGTCATTTTTGGATCGTTAGAAAATATCCGAATTATGAAGGAGACCTGGATGGTTCCGACATGCCTAAGGAATTCCATTTTTGCCGTGCTTACGATGGCCCTGAGTGTGTGTGCGCGATCCCAGTCTTCGCCAACTCTGCCGCCGGATCTGGACGCGTACGTCGCACGCTCGATGAAAACGTTTGACGTTCCGGGCATGGGTGTTGCGATCGTCAAGGACGGCAAGGTTCTGGTCGCGAAAGGGTATGGAATCCGCAAGCTCGGCGATCCCACGCCCGTTGACGAGTTCACCACCTTTGGGATCGGCTCGAATACGAAAGCGTTTACCACGACCGCTCTTGCAACACTCGTGGATGAAGGCAAGCTTGCGTGGGACGATCCGGTGTATCAGCGGCTGCCGGGATTCGTCATGTACGATCCGTACGTTTCGCACGAGATGACCATCCGGGACCTGCTAACGCACCGCAGCGGAATGGGACTCGGCGAGGGCGATCTGTTGTTCTGGCCGCACACGACGTACTCGCGTGCGGACGTTATTTACAAGCTACGGTTCATGAAGCCGCATTCCAGCTTCCGCAGTCATTATGCATACGACAATCTTCTGTACATGACCGCCGGCCAGATTATTCCCGCCGTCACCGGCACATCGTGGGATGACTACATTCGTGGACGTATTTTTGGTCCGCTGGAAATGAATCATTCCAACACAAGCACGACACTGTACAAGCCGGGTGGCGACTATGCGTACCCGCACTCACGCGTTGACGGGAAACTGCAGGTGATTCCTTTCGAGGATCTCGACAACGCCGGGCCTGCGGGATCCATCAACTCGTGTGCGGCGGACATGGCGAAGTGGGTGCAGCTGCAACTGAACCATGGAAAGTTCGTCGATCGACCGGGCCATCTGTTTGCCGAGGAGCGCCAGAAAGAGATGTGGTCGCCGCAAACGATTCTTCCGATCAGCGATCCTCCGGGTCCGCTCGCCGGACTCAAAGCGAACTTCGCGGACTATGCCCTTGGTTGGGGGCTGCGCGATTATCACGGGCGCAAACTCGTCGGACACACCGGCGGCGTAGGAGGATTTGTTTCCCGCGTCATGCTTGTGCCGGAAGAAAATCTTGGGGTTGTGATTCTCACCAATGCCGAAGAAGGCGGCGCCTTCGATTCGATCCTGTATCACGTGCTGGACTACTACATGCAACTCCCGCCGACGGATTGGATCGCGGCGTACAAGGCGGTAGACGACAAGGAGAACAGAGACGCGGCCGAAACGATGGCGAAAGCAGCCAGCGCCCGCGATGCGAATTCCAAGCCATCGCTGCCTCTCGACAAATACGCCGGAGTCTATCACGATGCGTGGTATGGGCCGATCACGATCCGGATGGAAAACGGAGGGTTGGTCGTTACCTTCGATCACACGCCTACCATGATCGGAGACTTGCAGCACTGGCAACACGACACGTTCAAAGCGCACTGGCGGGTACACACGATTGAAGATGCGTTTATCACGTTCTCGTTGAATCCGGATGGATCGATCGACAGCGCGAAGATGGCGGCTGTGTCTCCGCTGGCGGATTTCAGCTTTGATTATCAGGATCTGCTGCTGAAGCCGGCGCCCGCTGCGGCGGAGAAGAAATAAAACCCAGAGGCTAGGGGCTAGAGGTTAGGGACTAGTGAACAGTGAATAGTAGTAGTTCCGGCGGCGGCTCCAGCCTCTGGCCCCTTAGCCTTTGGAACGACATGTTGGGGCGGAAACGCTAGCGCAGGAAGACGTAGGAAGAGTCTTCGACTCGCACAGTCGTTCGTCGGCGCGTTTTCCTTTCGATGTTGTACGTGAAGAGCAGATGATCTTCGACCAGAAGTAATTCTTTATCAGTGATCCATCCGACCAACGTAGCGTGCGGAATGAAGGCCAGTTGCCGCGGGGTATCTTCCACGCTTTTCACCGCAACAGCGGGCAATTCGGCCAGCGCTTTGCGAATTCGCTCTGACTCTTCTGGATTCGCCTGCCCTTGTTCGGAGAGTTGAATTGGTTTGTTCGCGGCCGTTGTTGACGCGATGGTCATTGCGACAGAATCCGCACCCGGAGACATCTTCGCGTTCGAAGTAAAAAAGCTGACGTCGTAATCGGGATTTTTATACGTCGCTTGTTCGTCGAAGACGGCGATCTTTTTTCCGGTGATCAGCACGAGCGTCTGATCGTTACTCTGATTCGACCATCCGCAGCATCCGGTGTCGGGAATTGCCTCCACAACTGTTGCGCCGTCGGAAGTTGTGTCCAGAATTCGCTGAAGCGGCTCCGGCAAATCGGTGGACGTCCACTTGCCTGCGTCTTCCTGGTAACGCGTGCTTGCCTTGTAGACGAGGCCGGTTTGTCCCGTAATGAGTTGGGTGAGAAAGAAGAAATTCTCTATGCCGGTGGCTGGCGCCCACGCTACTTCTGACGGACATGTGTCCTCGCAGGTTCCGGTCTTGCAGCGGCATTCGGGCAATTTCGTCGAGGCGACTTGCTCGCGGCTGGCGCCGCTAAGATCGGTGCGCCATGCTTGCCAAGAAATCTCGGTCGAAAGATCGACTCCCTCTCTCTCCAACTTCCGGGGCTGATTCGCGAACCAGTAAAGATGCTTTCCGTCAGCAGAGAGATAAGCCAGCGGCGCTTCTTCCGTAATCGCCTGATTCGATCCCGTCTCCTCGAGGTTATGCTTTACGCCTTCATCGATTGTTGTCGCAGTGTGTCCATTCCATAGCCAGAATTTGTGCGAGGCCTTGATATCTTCGTCGGAAAGCGGGAGCGAGGCGGCGGGGGCAAACAGGATCTGTCCTGAGTGATTCACGGAGATCGCCGCGGGCGATTTGAGAGCCTCAGGGGGAAGCTTGACGTTCTGCTTTATCACGAACGTCGCCGGATCGTACTCCAGCATCTCGCTCGTCGGTTGCAAGACCCATAGTTTCTTGCCCTGCGCGAATAGGGGCATGGCCAGCGACAGTACAGCCGCAAAGATCCGAAAAATATTTCGCATGAGAATTTGGGCGAATCGCCGGGACTACTTCATTTCTACCACCGGCAATTCAATGAAACTTGCCTCTTCTGGCGAATGATAGATCTTCTGGACCGCTTTCTTGTAATCGCCCGGCTTCGCCCAGAAGATATTGGGTACGAACGTCTGCGGATTCCTGTCATATAACGGAAACCAGCTCGACTGCACCTGCACCATGATTCTGTGCCCAGGGAGGAACACATGATTGGCATTCGGCAGAGCGAATTTGTAGAGCAGAGGCTTGTCGGGCGTGATCGCCTTCGGCGCCTCGAGACTCTCGCGATACCGGCCGCGGAAAATGTCGGCCGAAATCATCAGCTGATATCCGCCCATGTGCGGATCGGAGGCTACTTCGTCCGGGTAGACATCGATCACCTTTACCACCCAGTCGGAGTCTGTTCCGCTTGTGGATGCAATCAGATTCACCATTGGCTGACCGCTGATCTTGACCGGTTCCTTCAATACGTCAGATGCAAACGCGAGCACATCCGGACGGCCTGACTCCTCGCGCTGATCGTCCACCAGCCACTGCGACCAGGTGAATTCGCCTCCGTAGCCGACCGGCTGAATCGGACGCGAGCGGAACGGCACGGGCTTCGCAGGATCGGAAACATATTCGTCGTATGCAGCTCCGTTCTGTGGGGCTTCGAAGCTCAACTTCAATCCCGGCTCGAGATAAAGAGGCCTGGGATGAATCGCGCATCCCGAAGCGCAGCCGGCAGGCCACGATGGCAAGCGGCGCCATGTGTTGGTTCCCGTCTCAAATGCCATCACAGGGGCGATTTCGGCTTTGGACGCGCCGTCTTTCAAATACTGTGCGAGAAATGGAGCCAGAATGTGCTCGCGAAAATAAAGCCCCGTATCGCTGTTGAACTTCAGCGCTCTCAAGGTGCTGCCATCGCCAATTTCCTGTCCGTGATACCACGGTCCCATCACCAGGAAGACTTTGTTGTTCTCCGTGTCCTTCCGCTTGATTGCTTTATACACGGCCGTCGCGCCATAGATGTCTTCCTGGTCCCACAAGCTATCGACCAGCATGACCGGAATTTTCAACGGCTGCGCGGCTAGAATCTTGTCCACCGCCTGTTCTTGCCACCACGAGTCATAACTCGGATGCTCAAGCAGCTTCCGCCAGAATCCGACCTGCTCCATGCCATGCCGCCGTCCTAGCTCGCCGGCCGATCCAGCTTCCATGTAGACGTCGTAGTCGTCGAAGTGATCGGTCCACCATTGGGCGCTATTGTCGCGGGTCCCTTCCTGCTCGTAGATATAGGGCATGTTCTGCTCACGGAAGGCGCCGTTGTGGAACCAGTCGTCGCCTCGCCATCCGTCAACCATCGGATTCATCGGTACAGCGACCTTGAGCGCCGGATGAGGATTCACCAGCGCCATCAGGGGAAGAAAACCATCGTAAGAGATTCCGAGAATTCCCACCTTCCCATCGCTCTCAGGAATGTTCTTCACCAGCCAGTCGATCGTGTCGTAGGTGTCGGTGGAATTGTCAACCTGCGTCGGATTCAACGGCCCGCGCAGAGGACGTGTCATCACGTAGTCGCCTTCCGATCCGTACTTGCCGCGCACATCCTGGACGACGCGGATGTAACCGCCGTCGACAATCACGTGGGTCGCATTGTCGTAGCCCTCGAGAATCGGCCCGAGATGCGAACTTGCCGCGTGGCTGACTTGCGCGGCCGCGTTATAAGGCGTTCGCGTCAGCAAAATCGGAGCATTCACTGCGCCTTTCGGAATCACGATCACGGTGTGCAACTTCACTCCATCGCGCATCGGAATCATTACGTCCCGCCTCAGGTAATCAAAGGTATCGGTGACCGGAACGAGTTTCTCCGGTGTTTCGCTCGGCAGGGATGCGGGTGGCTTTTCTGCGTTTTGACCGGCGACAGGGAGGGGAACTGCGAAAGGGATGACAAGTAAAAAGAAGATGCACACGCACGGTACGCGAGCTTTCATTTTCATGAAGCGGTCCTCGGAAGTCCTTGCATGTTACCGCTTCGCGTCGGGGCTTGCCAAACCTGCAAGACAAAACACGAGGGTAGCGAAATGGTTATTATGATGGTTTGTTACGCTGCGGCATCTTTGGGAAGATGGCGGCGACGGTCTTCGCAGGCATTGAGACCTCAGTTTTCATGCAATGGCCCTTCCCGTCATAGATCTCCGCAGCGTCTCTACCCGGGAGTCGTGGTTCTTGGCCCTGTCGAAGCGGACCTCCTTCAACGAATTGTCTCAACCCGGCCGACAGGCGACTAGAATGTGTTGCGGGACTGGATGAGGCGACAACGCCTACACGAAATTGACGCTTTCTACTGGTTGACAGCGATCACTGTACCCGCTAATTTTCCCCGATTACACACATGAGAGCACTCGTACTCCGCAGACCGGGTGAGGCAGGCATCGAGACCATCGGGGAACTGGCGAGGGCAGAGAAGGATGTTCTGCTCAAGGTCCGCATAGTGGGATTCTGTGGCAGCGATCTGAATTCTTTCCGCGGCCTTAATCCGCTGATTACTTACCCACGGATTCTGGGCCACGAAGCGTCGGCTACTGTTGTCGAAGACTTCGGTTCAGGCAACAAGCTGTCTGCGGGAATCGAGGTAGCAGTTTCTCCATACACAAGCTGCGGGACATGTTCTTCCTGTCGCCGTGGACGCGCGAATGCTTGCCAGTTCAATCAGACTCTCGGCGTGCAGCGCGATGGCGCTCTCACCGAATTTATTGTGATGCCCCGCGAGAAGCTGTATCCCGCCGCGCTGACGCCGAAAGAGTTGTGCATGGTTGAGCCACTCACGGTTGGATTTCATGCCGTGGCGCGCGGGCGGGTAACCGCAGACGATACGGTCGCGATTTGGGGTTGCGGCGGAGTCGGTCTCGGTGTTGTCGCAGCCGCGAGTTCCCAGGGTGCGCGCACCATCTGTATCGACGTAGATGACGACAAACTAGAACTTGCGCGAATGGCAGGCGGCCACTTGACAATCAATAGCAAGCGAGAACCGCTGCATGACCGGTTGTTGGAAATGACCGAAGGCCGGGGACCGGATGTTGCCATCGAAGCGATTGGCACCGCCGCAACATTCCGATCGGCGGTCGAAGAAGTAGCCTTCACGGGCAGGGTGGTGTATATCGGCTACGCCAAAGAACCGGTGAGTTATGAGACCCGGCTGTTCGTGCAAAAAGAATTGGATGTTCTCGGATCCCGGAATGCGCAGCCGAAAGACTTTCACGCCGTGATCAAGCTTCTGGAATCGCGGAGGTTTCCGGTGGATCAGGCTGTGAGTTTTATCGTCCCGCTCGAAGAAGCTCCCTGTGCGCTTCGTTCGTGGAGTCAAAATCCTTCGCAGTTCAGAAAGATCATGGTTCGGTTGGACTGAGGCGCGGGCTGGCACAATTCAACGTTGATTGCGCAATCGCTCGCTGAAAAAGAGACGTTCCGTTTTTACGAGAGAGACATCATGAGGCCATATACCCCATTCTCAGTTCGTGCGCTTGTCGTTCTTCTATTTATGTCATCTGCGCTTTCTGCGTTGGATGCGCAGACGGCGACGGCTCCGACCGCAGCGCAGGATCCGGCAGTCATCGATCAAGCCTGGCAGAAAGCCAGCAGCAAATATGACGCGGAGCGAGAGTCCCTTCTCAAGCAAGTGGAGACAGCAGACCACCAAGGTCCGTTTCGATCGGATTGGCAGTCGCTTCAGAAATACGAAGTTCCCGAATGGTATAAGGACGCGAAATTCGGAATCTTCATTCATTGGGGAGTTTATTCGGTCCCGGCTTTTGGGAACGAATGGTATCCGCGAAATATGTACGTGCCGGGATCGCCGGAATATAAGCATCACATCGCGACCTATGGTCCCCCAGACAAGTTCGGCTACAAAGACTTCATCCCGATGTTCAAGGCCGAGCATTTCGATCCCACCGCGTGGGCAACGTTGTTTAAGAAATCAGGCGCAAAGTACGTCGTGCCCGTCGCTGAGCATCATGATGGTTTCGCCATGTATGACAGCGGACTGAGTGATTGGACAGCCGCGAAGATGGGACCACATCGCGACATCATCGGTGACCTGGCCAAGGCGGTGCGGGGAGAAGGCCTCCACTTTGGCGTGTCGTCGCATCGCGTGGAACACGATTTCTTTCTCGGCGTCGGGCGCGAAATTCCTTCGGACGTGAACGATCCGCAATACGCAGCATTCTACGGCCCGGCTCACACCTGGCTGTCAAACCCCTGGGGCCTCCCTCTGAATGACGACTTCACTTATGTTTCTTCTGCATGGGCGGACGACTGGCTGGCACGCGCCGCGGAACTCGTGCAGAAATACCATCCTGATATCGTCTACTTCGATTGGTGGATCGGGCAGCCGTCGATCCGCGCAGATCTCACGAAGTTTGCTGCGTTCTACTACAACAGTTCCGTGAAATTCAGTGATCACGTCGGCGTGATTGACTACAAGGATTACTCCATGCAGGAGCACTCCGCCGTGCTCGATCTGGAACGAGGCCAACTCGGCGACATTCGTCCTCTCTACTGGCAGACCGACACTTCAGTGAGTAACAAATCCTGGGGCTATATAAAGGATGACACGTTCAAGTCGCCGGAATTTATCGTCCATCAGTTGATCGATATCGTGAGCAAGAACGGTAATCTGCTCATGAATATCGGTCCCCGATCGGACGGCACCATCCCTGACGAGGTCCAGCAAATCCTCCTAGATGTGGGCGCGTGGCTGAACGTGAATGGGGAGGCCATCTACGGTACCCGCCCCTGGAGAATCTATGGGGAAGGTCCTACGAAAGTGGTTCCCGGTCTGTTCCACGATACCGATACAACGCACTACACTCCTGAGGATTTTCGCTTCACGACAAAAGCCGAAGTGCTTTACGCGATTGGACTCGCTTGGCCCGAGAAGGGAGAGGCAGTCATTCACTCACTCGCATTGGCTGCAGGCACTCGTCGTGTGCAATCGGTTGCCCTGCTGGGCAGCGATGCAAAGCTTGAATTTGCGCAGGGCGCTGACGGACTGCATGTACGACTACCTGCCCAAGCCCCGGCGAAATTCGCTTATGCTCTTCGCGTGACATTCGATCAGCATTCGCGCGAATAGTGCTTGGTGCAAAATCATCCCCGTGGCTGACTGAAACCTGGTGGTGGAGGCGGCGGCGGCGAACTCTTCAGCGTCTTGACAGCATGTAAGTTATTGATTCTTCGAGCCGAACCCCGCACCTTACGGCCTGACGTGCTAGGATCACTGAGTCTCAGTTCCTTGCCCTCTACTCCACTGTTCAAAATCACAACCGCCTCTTCCACGTGGGGGACGCCCTTACGAAAAAGCTATGCATGGACAACGAAGTGAATGATCCGATTCCACACGTCGTAGATTCAGAGCAGGAAGTAGATGACTTGCTCACCACCATTCGCGCCCGGGGCATGAACGTGGTTGAAGGGCCGGATCTGCTGACTGATGCAGCGCGGGAGCAAAGGCTCGGGGATTCCTTAGGGGACATCGACCTCAGCCCATCGCCTGACGCCGATGAGGTGGACAAGGACCCAGTGCGCGTCTACCTACGCGAGATGGGTGCCTCGCCTTTACTCACCCGCGAAGGAGAAGTAGAGCTTGCCAAGCGCATCGAGCGTGGACAACTCTCCACGTTGAAGGCGCTCTCCCGCTCACCCATTGTGGTCCGCGAGGTTTTGGCGATGGGCGCGGATTTGAAACGCGGCCAGCGGTCCATCAAAGAAATAGTCGTCTTCGATGAAGAAGAAATCAGCGAGGAGATTCTGCGGGACCGTGTCAAAGAGGTTGCGCGCCGCATCGATCAGGTGCACAAGCACTACACAGCGGCCCTCCGGCTGGCAGCACAGATGGCGGCCGTCACGGCGGAGAAGAAGACACGCGAATACCGCCGCTGCCGGGGGCGACTGAGTCGCGAGATGGTTCGCACTTCGCTCATCATTCGCAAGCTCGGCCTTACCCATTCGGAGCTAAAGTGCCTTGCCGATCGGGTAAGCAAAACCATCGAAATCATGCGGTCGCTGGACCGCCAGATCAGTGAACTCCAAAAGAAGATTACGAGCACGCGCAGCGAGGAACTAAAGAAAGGCTACCGTACCAGACACCGACAGCATCGCGCCGACCTGAGGCGACTGGAAAACGAAGCCGGTATGACGTTCCAGGAACTGCAACGCACGCAGCGTCGAATCATCAAGGGTGAGATGGACGCGGAGCAGGCAAAGCACGAGCTCATCGAAGCCAACCTGCGCCTCGTCGTGTCCATTGCCAAGAAGTATGGCAACCGCGGGCTTCAGTTCCTCGACCTGATCCAGGAGGGAAACGTTGGCCTGATGAAGGCAGTAGACAAGTTCGATTACCGTCGCGGCTACAAGTTTTCCACCTATGCGACTTGGTGGATTCGACAGGCAGTGAGCCGAGCCATCGCCGATCAGGCGCGCACAATCCGACTCCCGGTACACATGATCGAAATCGTCAACAAGCTAGTCCGCACGACGAGGCAAATGGTGCAGACATTGGGCCGCGAACCCACCTCGGCTGAGATTGCGCAGCAAATGGACATCCCTGAGTCAAAGGTGCGTAAAGTTCGCAAGATCATGCGAGTGCCGATCTCTTTGGAAACGCCAATTGGCGAAGAGGGGGATTCCCACCTTAGCGACCTTATCGAGGACCGAGCCCAGATTTCGCCCGCTGAGGCTGTCATCAGTGCGAATGTGCAAGAGCGGACCGCTCAGGTGCTGCGTACTCTCAGTCCGAGGGAAGAAAAAATTCTACGTATGCGATTTGGTATCGAGGATGGCTCGGAGCACACACTGGAGGAGGTCGGTCGAGCGTTCTCGGTTACGCGCGAACGCATTCGTCAGATCGAAGCCAAGGCTCTGCGCAAGCTGCGGCATCCCTCGCGCTCCCAAAAACTCAAATCACTAGTCGAAAACGAACGCGAATAAGCGAGAACAGGCAGGGCCGGATCAGACGTGATCTATGCCGAACCGATCATTTCAGTGGCGGAGGAAAGATCGGGGTTTTTGCCTCGAGAAGAGCCTTCGATTCTCGCGCTTCCAGTTCGGCTTGGCGATGCCGTGTAGCTTCAGCGGGGTCTGTTCCAGCTTTAAGATTCGTTCTCTCGATGAGGTAGCGCCAGCCCTCATGGCGATCTGAGGAGTCTTGAGAATCCTCAAACTTCTTCAATTCTGAGTCTGCGTTGTGCCTGCCACCGACCACAGCAACCACTCCGGCGGACCGGTACGTGCGACTG
>DATJOA010000224.1:0-8056 GCA_035507635.1 Candidatus Acidiferrales bacterium | reverse complement strand
CCGCTACGACGACGTCCCAGGTTATGGCGGACAGGTCGAGGTTGTAGAGGCCGAGCGAGGCCAGCACTCCGTCCCGGTAGCGCTGGGACAACTGTTGGATCAGGGCTGCGATGCTGGGGAGCCGCTCCGACGCGAACATTCCGAGGCACACTGAGATCGCGAAGGTCAGCAGACCCGAGATCGCAGACCGGTCAGTGGTCTCTTCGTAGGACAAGGCAGCAGAACTAGCGCGCTTTCGATGCAGTTTGAAGGGGCGGGGTTGATGTGAAAAATGTGCAGTCGGGAAATGGCAATTCCTGCGAGCCCGCCGGCTTCGCTTTCAACCCAAGCTGAAGCCTCACTTTGAGACTGCGGCCTATTCTGAAGCTGGGAGTGTGCTAGCCTAAAATGCCAGCGCGCCAAGCGGCTTGATCCGCGGCTGCGCGCGGAAGCCACTCGCATGATGGATCCCGGCAATCTGCGCCTCGCGTTGATTTCGGCGGGGATCCTCGGATTCCGGCACGGCCTTGATTACGACCACATCGCGGCCATCACCGACATCAGCAGCGTGCAATCGAAGGCGCGCGACGCCATGCGCTATGGGCTCCTCTACGTCATGGGGCACGCCACGACGGTATTTGTCCTGGGAGCGCTCGCCGTGGTATTCCGGCTGGCCCTGCCTCCGGCAAGCGACCGGTGGGCGGAGCGCCTGGTCGGATTCACTTTGCTTGTGCTCGGCCTCTACGTTCTGGGCACGTTTTTTCGGCCAGGCAAGCACAGCCATGCTCCGAAGACTCGCATCACGTTAGTCATCAATGGAGCGCTGTGGGTCTACTGGCGGCTGAGCCTGATCTTCGGCGGCACTCGGGTAGAAGCGCCGCAGGTTTTCAAGCATGGCTACGGTACGAGTTCCACGTTTCTCGTGGGCGTGATCCACGGGCTGGGAGCCGAGACTCCCACGCAGATCCTGCTCTTCCTGATGGCGGCCAACCTGGGTGGAACGGGCGCGGGACTGCTTGGGCTGCTGATGTTCATTGTCGGACTGGTTGCGATGAATACTCTGATGTGCGCGTCAGCGGCCGGAATCTTTTCAGCCGCGCTGGCCCGTCCGAATGCCTTGCGAGCGGTCACGCTTATGACCTCCGCTTACAGCATCATCGTGGGAATGATTTTCTTGCTGGGATCGGCGGGACGACTGCCTTCGCTGACCGGTTGAGTTCAAAACCAATCAACCCCGAAGGAAACGAAGTATTACGAAGGAAACCTCTCCCCTTTGTGAGACTTCGTGGTCCTTGGTGGTTCATTCTTCTCTGCCCGCAAGGACATCGACTTCCGTTTTCCATTACCGCAGTAATCCCCCCACCGGGATTACCGTTGACCCATCCAGCGCCCGCTCCTTAAATTGCCAGCAGGGGGTTGTATGAAAGATATTCACGAGGTCCTGCGGCAAAAGCAGGCGAAATACGCCCAACTTGGCAAGCAAATTGAGATGCTCCAGCAGGCTGCGGAAAAGCTGCGCGAAGTAGCTCCCTTGCTGGCGGAAAGCGACGAAGAAGACAACGTCGTTCTGGCGGATGTAGATGAAGCTACCGCACAAGCAGATGCGATGGCCGCGAAGGCTGGCGCCGGCTCAGGAAGCGGCTCGTCATCCAAATCATCGCGTCCAGCGGCTCCTCGCTGGCCGTAAACACCCGACGACAAGCGGCATTTCATTCGATCTATGAACGTTCAGGCACTGCTGGTTTCGAGCGATGACTCCGCGGCGGAAGTGTTGGGCAAAGTTCTGCCCGGCCTTGGCGTCGCGCTCGACCGCTCGAGCGATCTTGAGACCACGCTCTCGCGCATTCAGCAGCAGAAGTTCGATGCGCTGATTGTGGACTTTGACGATCCAGCCTCGGCGGAAAACGTTCTGCAACAGGCGCAGAAGCTTGGTTCTGCGCCGCTCAGCGTCGCGCTGGTTGCGGATTCGGGAAAAGTTCGCCAAATCCTGAACGGCGGCGCACATTTCGTTCTGTATAAGCCCTTCACAGAAGAGGCCGCCAAAGCCGGATTGCGGGCAGCGGCGGCGCTGCTGAGCCGGGAGCGGCGCAGGGCATTCCGAGTTCCGGTACAAGCACCGGTTGAGATTACGCTGCCGGATCAACGGAAACTCGATGGAATTCTCCTGGATCTTTCCGAAACCGGCATGGACGTTCTCACGGCCGAGCCGCAAGTTGCGGGCGCAGTGCTGGCCTGCCACTTTCAACTGCCCGATGGCGCTCTGGAAGTTGAGGCTCACGGGCAGGTGGCCTGGGCAAATCCCAATGGACAGACCGGCGTGCACTTCATCGATCTGCCGGAAAATGTAGCCACGAACCTCAAGGCGTGGCTGAAAGCGGCAGCCAACGGCGCCGGTGTCGATCCCGACGAATCCGTTCCTCACTGCAAGCTCACTGATTTGAGCCTGGGCGGCTGCTACGTCCAGACGGAAGCTCCATTCCCGGAGCGGGCGCTAATCGATCTCTGCCTCAAGACCAACGAAATGGAAGTTCACACGGAGGGCATGGTTCGAGTGACGCATCCGGGCCACGGCATGGGCGTGGAGTTCCCTTCACGCACGCAGGAACAGAGAGCGCAGGTCGGGAATCTCATCACTTTCCTGCAAAGCAATCGCGAGACGTCTCCGGAATTAAGCATCTCTCCGAAAGCTCTGGTTGCCGATCTCACGCAATTCGAACCTGCGGATAAGCAATCCTCCGAAGATCTGGAAGATCCGCTGCTGGAGCTCTTGCGCCGCGGCGACAGCCTGCAGCAGGAAGAATTTCTCGGCGAGCTGCAACAGCAACGTAACGGCTAGCGTTTCGTCTCTCGAAGCAAATCTCAAGACATGCTTCCCCCGCGTTTCGATCCTCAACACCTTCTCGAGATATCCTTTTCAGAAAAAAGCCTCCCAGGCAGATTTTCGTCGAAGAACGTACGCAGGTTTTCAAGCGGATCTTTGCAGCCGGGCAATTGCAGAGGGCGAGAGGCTTTCGGGTTGTCCAGGAATCGAAGAGCTCGAACCCCGTCTCTGGTGCGAGCCCTCCGACTCTCGTGGTCTGTTCCCCAATGGAAGCAGGTTAGCCGACTTCAGTAACCCGGTTGTTTCAGTAGTGTTAAAAGTGAATGAAATCCATTTCACAGTTAAATGTAGACTGTTGATTGTCAATTGACTGCTGAAATCAATCCCGGGAAACAGGTTCCGGGCAAGCCATCTGCCGTTGCCGATTTTACCGATGAGTCGCAGGCCCAGCGGCAGCGTTCGCTGCTTTGGTCGCCATTGCTCGCGATTGGGCTGGCGGCCTTCCTCGTCGAAGTGCCGTTCTTTTTTTTGGGAACGCCCTCAGGACACGACGTCGAGTTTCACACGTATTCCTGGCTGGATGTTCTCGCGCAATGGAAACATGGGGTTCTCTATCCACGATGGGCGGCTTGGGCAAATTTTGGATACGGCGAACCAAGATTCATTTTCTATCCGCCTGCTTCGTGGATATTAGGCGCGCTAATCAGCGTCATCTTTCCCTGGACCCTGGCGACAAGTATCTACATCTGGATTGCGTTGGTCGCTGCCGGAGCATCGATGTTTTTGCTGGCTGGCCGCTGGCTTGACCGGCCCAGTGCCACATTCGCATCCGTGCTATATGCCGTGAATCCCTATCATCTTGTCATCGTGTATTGGCGGAGCGCGTTCGCGGAGTTGCTGGCAGCGTGTCTGATTCCCTTACTGCTCTTGTTCGTTCTGGAAGCTGCCGAGGGACGGCAGCGAATCGTTCATCTGGGACTGGTACTGGCAGCCGCGTGGCTGACAAATGCCCCGGCGGCGGTCATGATTCACTACTCGCTGGCGCTCCTGATTCTGTTCCTTGCGTGGAGGAAACGCTCGCCGCGCCTTCTACTTATTGGAGCAGCCGCGGTTGTCTTGGGGGCATGTCTCGCAGCGTTTTATCTGCTGCCCGCTATCTACGAACAAAAGTGGGTGACGATCTCGCAGGCGGTTTCCCAAGGATCGCGGCCAAAGGATAATTTTCTTTTCGTCCACACGACCGATGCGGACCATGACGCCTTCAACCGGGTGATCTCCTCGGTAGCCGTTCTGGAAATCAGCCTGATCGCCCTATCGTTCGTTGTGGGCAAATTGTGGCGACGGAAAGATGCAGTCTCGAATGCCTTGCTCGTTTGGGCGGCAGCATGCAGCATTCTCATGTTCCCGGTGACGCTGTTTTTATGGGATATCCTGCCCAAAATGCGCTTCATGCAGTTCCCCTGGCGATGGCTGCTCTGCCTGAGCCTGATCTTCGCTATCACCCCAACAATCGGATTGCGGCGATGGCCGTGGCGGGCGGCGGTGTGCGTGGCATCGCTGCTTGTCATTGTCGGAGCGTGGAGCAAGATTCAGGCGCCCTGGTGGGACAATGCCGCCGATCTGCGCGAGATGCAGGACAACATGTCCGATCGCATCGGTTACGAAGGCACGGACGAGTACACGCCGGTTGGCGCGGAACCCTCCACGATCGACAAGACTGCTCGCAACGTTACAGTGGATGGACCGGCCCGGGCCGCGATCCGCGTTCAACAGTGGAATGCCGAATCGAAGACCTTCACGGCCGAGATGTCCGCGTCTGACGAGCTCGCGCTGCGATTGTTTCCTTATCCCCCGTGGAAAGCCGAGGTGAACGGCCACGTCGTTCAAACCGGCGTTCGACGAGGCACCGGTCAGATGCTGGTTCCGGTCGAAGCTGGGATGAACCGTGTACAGATCACTTTTGTTCGAACCTGGGACCGCCGGGCGGGCGGATGGATTTCCGGAATCTGTGCGTTGGGCTTGATCGGCTGGGCAATGCGCAAGCGCCTGCGTCCGGCAGCACCCTGAAATCAGAACTTGTGTGAGGCGCACTCTTGATGAAGCGGGTCCTGATCGCCACATCCAATCCCGGCAAGCTGCGAGATTTCGCGGGAGCAGCGCGGACTCTCGGAATTGAAATCGCAGGCATTCCGAATTTCTCTTCCCTGCCGACCGTTGTTGAAGACGGACAGAGTTTTCAAGAAAATGCGCGCAAGAAGGCGGAGGAATACAGCCTCGCGGCACCCGGAGAAATCGTTCTCGCGGACGATTCGGGTATCGAGATCGATGCGCTTAACGGAGCCCCGGGAGTCCATTCGGCCAGATATGCGGCAAACCAGCCACATCTTGCAGACGAAAACACCGACGACGAGGCGAATAACGCCCGTGTCCTGCGGGAACTAAGAAAAGTTCCAGCTGAGAAACGAACGGCACGTTTTGTCTGTGTGCTGGTGGCCGCACGCGACGGAAGGATGCAAGCCTTCTTTCGAGGTATTGCCGAAGGCGTGATCCTCGACCATCCGCGTGGATCCAATGGTTTCGGATATGATCCCCTCTTCTACTTCCCTCAAATTCAGAAGACCTTTGCCGAACTCAGCGCCGAAGAGAAAGCTCAGTACAGCCATCGCGGCGCGGCGTTCCGGGAGTTTTTGAGCTGGTATGCGAAGCAATTTCCGGCCTCCGACATCTAATTCGCCACCGTGCCTCCAATCAAAATCGCAAAGCCCGCAGCGTTGATCTTCGATATGGACGGAGTGCTCGTCGATTCTGAGCCTCTTCACAAGCGCGCCAAAGAACTTGCGTTCGGAGAACTCGGAATCGTGCTGCCCGAGTCGGTCTATGACAGCTACAAAGGGCGCCCCGATCGCACGATGATGCCGGAAGTGCTGGCTCTTCACAGCCCAGGCACGGATGCCGAACGCGTGATGCAGCGGAAGAAAGATTTCTATGAGCAGATCGAGCATCAACTGCGGCCAGTCGATGGAGCGGCGGAATTCGTCCACTGGGCAGCGAGCCGATATCGGTTAGCCCTGGCGACCTCGGCCACACCCCGCAATCGCGCAGCTGCCTTAAGAATGCTGGGAATCGAGAATTGCTTCGAGTCGATCGTAGACACAGATCGATTCCACCGCGCCAAACCGGACCCGGAGATTTTTCAGGTTGCTATGCGGGATCTGAAACTGCCGCCCGACAAATGCTGGGTCGTTGAAGATTCGCTCGCCGGAGTCGCGGCAGGAAAAGCAGCGGGAAGCTTCACGGTAGCGATCACAACTACATTCGATCGAAAGACTCTTGCAGATGCCGGATCAGATTTAATCGTTGAGTCGTTTGTAAGGCTGAAAGCTGCGCTTGAATCGATTTAGGCAATGGGCTGCTCTCGGCAATCAAACCATGTTCTGACGTTGACGATTCCTTGACTTAACTTCTTCTGACACAAGATAATGAAAAGTTCTTTTCTCATTGCTGAACTCATAAGGAGCGTTTCGTGGCTTCAGCCAGTTCTTCTGCTCCCGGGACAACGACCTATGTCGGGCGTGGCGTAGCGCCTTTGCGCGCGGGGGAAGGATGGTCGTTCTTTCTGCGCCGCCTGCATTCGTTGACCGGCATCATCCCGGTTGGGGCATTCCTCTTCGAACACATTCTGGTTTCGAATGCGACGGCGATCAGCGGGCCTGCCGCTTATGCGCGCCAGGTGAGTTTTCTGGCGAATCTTCCGCTGGTCTTCTTCCTTGAACTGTTCGGCATATGGCTGCCGATCGCCTATCACGGACTGTACGGCCTGTACATCTGGTACCGCGGAGAAGGAAACACCATCGAATATCCGTGGTCCGGCAACTGGATGTACACGATGCAGCGCTGGACCGGCATCATCGCCTTCGCCTACATCGTTTGGCACACATGGACGATGCGGTTTACCGGCGTCGATCTGCACGACGTTCCAATGGCGTCGTTCGGCAAGGTACAGAATGAAATCTTCCATGCACCATTTTTTGTGTTCTACGTGGTGGGCCTGATCGCCGCATCGTGGCATTTTGCCTACGGCATCTGGCTGTTTTGTGCGAAGTGGGGGATTGTCTCCGGCGAGGTGGCGCGCAAGCGCTTCCTGACCGTGTGCATCGCCTTTTTCTTCCTGTTGTCGGGTGTAGGACTGGCGAGCCTGGCTTCGTTCCGCTCGCGTCCGCAGCAGCCGACCGATTTCGGAACCTCAAAAGATCAGCAAATGACGCAAGTCCGGTAGACGAAAATTATGGCAGCAGCTCCAAAAATCATCGTAGTTGGCGGCGGACTCGCCGGGCTTTCCGCAGTGATCAAAATCGCGGAAATGGGCGGACAGGTCGATCTGTTCTCCATTGTCCCGGTCAAGCGGTCGCACTCGGTATGCGCGCAGGGCGGCATCAACGCAGCCAAGAATCTGAAAGGCGAGGGCGACTCGACCTACAAACATTTTGACGACACTATTTACGGCGGAGATTTTCTGGCGAATCAGCCTCCGGTGAAGGATATGTGCGACGCGGCGCCAGGGATCATCGACCTGCTCGACCGCATGGGTGTCCCGTTCAACCGCACGCCTGAAGGACTGCTCGATTTCCGCCGCTTCGGCGGCACGTTATACAACCGCACTGCGTTCGCCGGGGCGACGACCGGCCAGCAACTTCTTTACGCGCTTGACGAGCAGGTGCGGCGCTACGAGTCCGAAGGAAAAGTAAAGAAGTTCGAGCACTGGGAATTCCTCTCGGCGGTGCTCGACGGCAATAAAGTCTGCCGCGGCATCTGCGCGATGGACCTGCGCAGCATGGAAGTTCGGACGTTCCCGGCCGATGCCATCATCATTGCCACGGGCGGCAATGGAGCGATCTTTGGCAAATCGACTAATTCGGTCGTCTGTACGGGATCGGCGCAGTCGGCGCTCTATCAGCAGGGCTGCTACTACGCCAACGGCGAATTCATTCAGGTGCATCCCACCTGCATTCCCGGTGAGGACAAGCTGCGCCTGATGTCCGAGTCGGCACGCGGCGAGGGCGGACGCGTCTGGGTGCCGAAGACTCCCGGCGACAAACGCGATCCAAAGACGATCCCGGAAAAAGAGCGCTGGTATTTTCTCGAAGAGTGGTATCCGAAATACGGCAACTTGGTGCCGCGCGATGTGGCGACCCGCGCCATTTTCAAAGTTGTGTTCGAGCACAACCTCGGCATCGATGGAAAGCCGATGGTCTATCT
>DATJOA010000223.1:0-6905 GCA_035507635.1 Candidatus Acidiferrales bacterium | reverse complement strand
CGTTCGCATCCCGATGCTGAAGGCGGTCCAGTGCCTCCCGGTTCCAGAAAATCGCTGCACGCTCAGTGGTGACAAGCTTTTCCTGCTCGACTCGGTCAGCGCCGACGCCGACTTCGTGAATGCGGTTACCGTCCCCGAAGGATTTGTCGAAGACGCCCTGGCGATTCCGCCCCCAAAAGGTAAGACTCTCTATATCAAGCTGCGCGACGACCCCGCCACAATTGATACGGTTGCGCTGCCGGTCCCGCAACCAGAACAGTAACGGCGGCATTGCATCTCGCGCTATACTCCGCACCATCCATGGCCAACATCCTTTATGGAGTCAACGGCGAGGGCGCAGGCCATTCCACCCGGGCCAAAGAAGTGCTCACCCATCTCGTCTCTGCCGGACACCGGGTTCACGTCGCCTCCTTCGACCGCGGCCTGCAGAATCTGAAGGATGATTTCGACATCACCGAGATCTACGGATTTCGCTTCGCCTATGTGAACAATCGTGTCCGCTACAAACGCACCATCGCCAAAAACTTAATCACGGTCCCGCAAGCTGCCAAAAGTCTTCGCCGCCTGAATGAACTGGTGGACGACGCAAGCATCGACCTGGTCATCACCGATTTCGAGCCTCTCACATGCCACATCGGCCACCGGCGCCGGCTTCCCGTCATTTCCATCGACAACCAGCACTGCCTGACGAACGCGGTCGTTTCTTATCCAAAGCAATATCGCCGCGATGCTGCTGCGGCCAAGCTGGTCACGAAGCTGATGACCCCGCGTGCCACTGCGTATCTGGTGATCTCGTTTTTCACCGCGCCCATCCGCAAGCGCAACACCTTTCTATTTCCGCCTTTGCTACGTCAGGAAATCTTGAACGCAACGCCAACCCAAGGCGACCACGTTCTCGTCTATGTCACTTCGCCTGCGCCGGCATTGGCGAAACTGCTCTCCACAGTTCGCTGCCCGTTCGTCGCGTACGGTTTCGGACGCGAAGGAACCGACGGCAACATTCAATACAAGAAGCCTTCGCTCGACGGATTCTTCGCCGACCTGATCAGCGCCCGCGCGGTGATCGCCAATTCCGGATTCTCTCTTGTCACTGAGGCCCTGCACCTGGGCAAGCCTTATCTTGCTGTGCCGGTAAGTCATCAATTCGAACAGGTCTTCAACGCCTACTGGGTGCAGAAATCGGGATACGGCTCGTACTGGAATGAATTAAATAAGGAGCGCATCGAGTCATTCCTGTTCAATCTGCCGCACTACCGCGAGTCGCTCGCGGACTATCCTCGGCACGGCAATGACGCGCTGTTCGCCAAGCTCGACACCCTTATCGCTGGATTCACGCGCGCTTAGCAGTACCCGCAGCGCAACACCAAGGTAATCTCGGATAACCAAGGTCGCCTCGCTACTATTCTCCTGGCACGCCGCTTCTCCGCACGGATTGCCCGGAGGATTCCTCCATGCGAAAGACATTTTTGTTACTTGCAGCCGGCTCGCTTTTACTGGCCGCAGGCGCTTACGCCCAGGACGACTCGCCCTCTCTTGGCGATCTCGCCCGCCAGGTCCGCCACGAGAAGCAGCAAAAAGATCCTCAGGCAAAAGACGCTGCGAAACCCGCGCAACTCGGGAATGCGGCTCAGGCCTCAACCGCCAAGGCCCAGCCGCACGTGATTACCAACGAGAACATCGGGACTCACCCGATTGTGGATTCAGCGCCGGTCCAGCAATCTGAAGCGAAAGACGGCCCCGCGAACGATCAATCCGACTCGCCCGCCGACAAGATGGCTCAGGCCGAAAAGTGGAAACAGGAAATTCAATCGCAGAAACAGTCCATCACGTCTCTGCAGCAGCAAATCGATGAAATCAGTGGCTCCATCCAATACGCCGGCGCAAACTGCGTTGCGAACTGTGTGGAATGGAACGAGCGCCAGAAGCAAAAGCAGGATCAGGTCGGCAGCCTGAAGGCCCAGCTCGCCGACCAGCAGAAACGCCTCGAAGACATGCAGGAATCCGCCCGCAAACAAGGCTTCGGCAGCACCGTTTACGATCCCTAGGCGCACTCTCGACCGGGTGCCCATTCCTGGCCGCTGTTGCCAGAAGTCGGGATTTTCCAGAAGTGAGGATTTTGGAAAATAGAAAAGCCGCTGCGCAAGCAGCGGCTTCTTTACTTTGTGCGCTTCCAGAGAGCCGAAAAGACCAAATTTATTTCTTGCTGGCGTACGGATTCGCATACTTCAGCACAGTCGACAGATCGATCCCGCGAATAATGCCATCCGAGTGATAGAACAGCCCCCACGAATCGATCGTCGAATTGTCCGGGAACACGCAAGCCTCCAGGATCTGATCGATTCCGCCGGAAGATACCCAGCCTCCGCCCGCCAGATCGGTCGCGCCAATCTCGGCGCCGCCCAGCTGCGTGCAGTAATACGACGCTGGGTTTCCATTGCCCTGCCCATTCCACGGCACCTCGGCGTAATACGCCAGCGCTGCCAGAGTCGGCTTGGTTGAGAACAATGTCTGCAACGAAAGATGAATCCTCGATCCATCCGCCGCCAGCGTGTACTGGCAGAATGATTCTTCCCCAGTCAGCCACAGCCAATCCTGCTGCGGATTGTTCGTGCCATACACGGCCTGCCGTAACTCAACTAGTCCCCCGGTCGATGTGCAATAGGCCTTCGCCTGATCGATGATTGATAGCTTCTTCGTCTTGGCGGTCTGCGCCGTCGCCGACACTGCGCCGAGCGTGATCAGTATCAAGCTCATCCCCAGAATTGCTCGAATCCCCCGCATGTGACTCACCTCGCCGTTTGAATTAAGAAAAGCCCCGAACCTCGTGCCCAAATCAGCCCGCGAAGTCTATCACGCAATTTCTGATTTCACTCAGGAATTCTTGGTCCGTCCGCTCAGACGCCCCGCCCAGCAAGGGTTTTCGCTTGCGAACATGACCGCTGGCCACACACCAATTCTTCAAGTCTGTCATCCTGAGCGAAGCGAAGGACCCCGCAACTGCCTCGAAGCACCGCTACCGATTACAGGCGTTCTCCCGGCATACCCAAATTGCTCGCGGCGCACATCGAGACTCTCCCGCGCATCGTCCCGAATCGATTTTTCGCATTTCCTTAATCCGCCGAGCCGTGCGAAATTAGTTCATGGCCCTGGTTGTCCGCCCATCCCCAATTCATGCCGTCGGCGTCTATACTTCGACGCCCATTCGTAAAGGAACCCGCGTCGTCGAATACGCCGGCGAACGCATCACCCCGGAAGAAGCCGACCGCCGCTACGACGGTGCCACCCGCACGTACCTCTATGGTCTGGAAGACGGCAAGACCGTGATCGACGGCGAAGGCCTCGGCGCGTACCTCAACCATTCCTGCGATCCGAACTGCGAGGTCGACGAGATCAAGGGACGCGTCTGGCTCTTCGCCCTGCGCGACATCTCCGCCGGTGAAGAACTCGTCTGGGACTACAACCTCTACGACGATGAAGAGCCGGCGCCTTGCCACTGCGGCTCCTCAAAATGCCGCGGCACTATGTATTCCCGCGAATGGATCGCCACCATGCGCCGCCGCGAAGCCCGCAAAAAGAAACGCGCGGAAGCATCCGCACAGGCAGCAAAGAACGTCGGAAAGCGAGTGCGAGTCGGGTAATTCCATGGTCACTCTGCCCGAGGGAAGATTTCCACTATGATCGCGGGCTGATGTCGAATCTTTGCCGTGGCGCTGCTGTCTGCTTTCTTCTCTTACCGGTGGTGTTGTTCCAGGCTTGTACGACCACAGAAAAACCCGAGCCTGATCGTCCTCGTCTGACTCGGAATGTCGTTCTGAAAGATGTGACTTTTCGCAGCGCCAGCCTGGGGCGCGACATGCCTTACCGGGTGATTTTGCCAGCGACTTCGCCTCAAAGAGAGCCTCTTCCCGTCATCTATCTGCTGCATGGAGGCGGTGGCGGATATCGCGACTGGACGAACTACTCAGACGTCGCTCGCTATGCAGAGTCCGGATTTCTTCTCGTCATGCCCGAAGGCGGGTCTTCCTACTACACCAATGCAGTGGACCCGCCGAGTGATCGTTATGAAGACTACATCGTTCACGATCTCATCGCGGACGTCGAAAGCCGCTTTCCCGTGGCTTCCGGCCGCGCGAATCGTGCCATCGTAGGCATGTCGATGGGAGGATTCGGTGCGGTGACATTAGGCTTGCGCCATACCGACCTGTTCACCTTTGTTGGAGGTCTCAGTTCCGCGCTCGACGTTCCGCGCCGCGCGTTCGTGTTCAAGCGTTTTCACCAATCGCGCCATTTCGCCGCAATCTTCGGACCAGCAGGAAGCTCAACGCGCCGAGCCAGCGATCCCTTCGTCCTGATCCGGGCCGCAGACCCCGAGAAGGCGCCGTACTTCTTCCTCACTTGCGGAGAGCAGGAAGGTCTGCTTCCAGCAAATCGGGAATTCGCCGCTCTGCTCAGTCAGCGGCACTTCCGTTACGAATTCCACACCCTTGCCGGAAGCCATGACTGGAATCAGTGGGACACATGGATTCCGGCTCTGTTTCGCAGCATCTCCGAGCACATGCCACCCGCCGCTATCCGCTAGGACATCCCTGCACTCGCTGGGGCGGCATCACGCGCCGACTCGGCATCAAAGTTGGTAATATGGTGCCTGCCTGCTGCGAGCGTCATCCCGGCGGGACCATCGCGGACACGCTCTTTTCCAAGCGCCTGTCGTTGTCGAGTTCGAGCGCAGCGTCCGCTTTCACGCCCGGCAGCGGGAGGAGATTGAATGATTCGAAAGTGTCGAGTGGTTCCCGGCTTCAGCGTCGTTCTGCAGTCGATTCTGATAACGATTCTGGCGGGAGTCGCAACCGTTTACGCACAGGATGCCGCGTCCCAGGATTCACCGCAGCAGCCGCAGACCCAACAACCCGCGAACCAGCAGTCAGGCAGCCAGGAAGCCTCACCCGAAGAGATTCCCGTACGCCCACCCAAGCCCAAGGGCTACACGAATTGGACATTCAACGTGGGCGGCGGTGCCAGCCTGACCAATGGTACGACTCAGAAGTACGTTCGTAGCGGAGGCGGAATCGCGGCCGCGGGGGTTGCCCGCAACGCCAACAAATATCTCGGACTCCGTCTCGACTTCCAGTTCGATAACCTCCCGCTTCGCACCTCTGCGCTTCAACTTGCGCAGGCGCCCAGCGCCACCGATCACGCTTATTCTTTGACTCTCGGGCCGGTTATCAATATTCCGGTAACCCGGAACTGGGGCGGATACATTGTCGGCGGCGGCCTTTTCCTTCATCGCTCAGGCAAGCTCGAATCTTCAAGTGCGATTCCCGGCTACGCCTGCAACGGATTCTTTCTCTGGTGGGGACACTGCTTCAACGGCAGCTTGCCGCTCAGTGGAAATTTCCTGCACTCCAGCGTGAATGAGTTCGGCGAAGATTTCGGCGGAGGTGTCACTCGCAGGCTCACGCCGAACATCGAACTTTACGGAGAGTTCCGCTACTTCCACGGTACGTACAACAACAATACGACGGACTTTCGTCCGATCACGGTCGGCATCCGCTGGGGCAAATAGCTTTTTCTGGAGCACTGTGATCCCTGTGATGAGTGTGTTTTACCGAGGATTACTCCGGTACGTCCACAAATCCGCAGTGAGTTTCTTCAGCTGAACAAACGAGGATGATGAAGCCGGCTCCGCGATTCCAGCGCCGGAGTTGGCTTCTCGCACTGCCGCTTCAACGACACCGTGCGCGGGCGCAAGCGAACATGCGGGATCGGTAACGCCCGCATCTCCGGCGAGCAGAAATGCCTGACAGCGGCATCCGCCGAAATCTTCCGTGCGACGCTCGCAGCTGCGGCAAGGCTCCGGCATCCACTCTTCTCCTCGGAACCGCTGAAACGAAGACGATTCCCGCCAGATCCACTGCACGCTTTTTTCGCGGACATTCTCGAAAGTCATTCCCGGCAATACTTCCGCCGCGTGACACGGCAGAACCTTACCGGACGGATTGATCAGCATCAATCTTTGTCCCCAGCCTCCCATGCACGCCTTCGGATACTTGGCGTAATAATCCGGCACCACCGAGTCGATGCGCATCCGTCCGGCCAGACGTCTTTCCGCATCTGAGATGATCGTGACCGCTCGATTTAATTGCTCGCGCGTCGGCATCAGCGCGGCGCGGTTCGCCAGCGCCCATCCGTAATATTGCGTATGCGCAATCTCCACTCGCTCCGGATTCAATTGCTCGATAAAAGCGATCATCTCTTCCAGATGATCCAGGTTTTGCCGGTGCACGACCAGATTCACCGTAAAGGCAATCTTGAGCTTGCGGATCGCGCGTGAAAGATCGACCTTGTGCGCATGAGCCTTGGCGCCCGCGATCCAATTCGCCGCTGATTCGCGGGAGTCCTGAAAGCTGACCTGTATATGATCGAGTCCTGCATTCACGAGTTCCTGCAGTCGCTGCTCATTCAGCCCGATTCCTGACGTAATCAGATTTGTATACAGTCCCGCGCTGCGTGCGGCGGAGATCAGGTCGGTGAGATCAGCGCGGGCCAGCGGCTCTCCGCCCGTGAAGTGCGCATGCAGCATTCCCAGTTTTCCGGCTTGCTCAAAGACGTTCGTCCATTCCGAGGTCGATAACTCTGACTCAATCGCAGCCAACTCGACCGGATTCGAGCAGTACACGCAATGCAGCGGGCAGCGATGCGTGACTTCGGCGATGAGAGCAAGAGGGTTAGAAACCATGACTGAGCTTGCTACGTTTTTGCGTGCGGCGCTATTGATAACGCCCGACAGAAATTCTGCGCAGATTCAATAATCCACAATTCGTTTCCGCTGCAGCTGCTCCAGGAAAATTCCGATGTCGGACCGAATCTTCTCCGGATCGGTTGTTCCAAATTCTTTCTGCAACTCC
>DATJOA010000222.1:0-18032 GCA_035507635.1 Candidatus Acidiferrales bacterium | reverse complement strand
TCTCGCGTCCGCCTTCGCCGGTGCGATCCTGCTTGGCGCGCGTACGGCCGACGGTCACGGGATCCACAGCCTCGAGATGGCTTGGATTGGAAACGAGATGAATATGAACCTTGCCGCCGCTACGCGTGATGTATTCGCCGGTCGCGCCCATGTGATACTTCACGTCGCCAGAGCCGAGAACGCTGCGAGGATCGACGTCTTCGAATCCGGCGAAAATCTCTTCCGGCGGTCGCTTCGCAACGTGAGCGATTACGTTGAGGCGTCCGCGATGGCTCATGCCCATGACGAGCTCAATTGCACCCAGGCGCGAACCGGTATCGAGGACTTCATCGACCAGAGGGATGAGCGCGGTGACTCCCTCGAGCGAGAAGCGCTTGCTGCCGAGATAGCGCTGCTGCATGACCTGTTCGAAGACATCGGCGCGGATGAGCAGATCGAGAATCCGCTGCTGATCTTCCTGCGGAGCCTCCGACTCCATGCGCTCGAAGACCCAATGCCGCCGCTCGGGAGCGTAGAGGTGGTTGATCTCGACGCCGATGGTGCTGGAGTAAATGGTGCGGGCTTCGTGGGCGTACTCGCCCTCTTTTTCAAGCTCGGGAGTCGGACGCGGACGGAGGAACCCGAGGGGATCGAGGTCGCCTTCGAGGTATCCGAACTGGCGGTAAGCGGCGAATACGCGTTCGCGCTCGGGATTTAAGGCGGCGCGATTTGAGCCGTTTGCCGGGACTGAGTTTTTAATCAGGGCGCCCGAGGCTCCTGGAGTCTTTGTTTTTCGCATAAAAATTCAGGTTCTAGAATAACGGATGCCGGAGGTCGAGTGGGGGATTCGGCGCGAATTCACAGACCTCGGTCGAAGAATAGAGGGAGCGATGCCCCATCGTCCACGGTACCAAGGCCGGATTGATGCCATCTCGGCGGCCTTCTGAAGTTGTCAGCATTTATTATTCTTTCAACATGAAAAATGCCGGCGTGCCTATTCTGGTCGGGATTCCATTCGACGGCCAGTCGTCTTACTTGCGCGGGGCTGGCGATGCTCCGCCGAAAATTCGTGAGGCGATGGCTTGCGATGCTTCCAACAAATGGACCGAATCGGCCGTGGATCTCGGCGCTACAGACGCCTACGAAGACGCCGGAGATCTGCGCTTCACGGAGAAGGACGCGTTTGCCGCCATTGAGGCGCGCATTGGAGCGCTGATTGACGAGGGAAAGCGGCCCGTTTCTCTGGGCGGAGACCATTCCATTACCTATCCGATCATGAAAGCCTTTGCCCGGCGATATCCCGATCTGATCATCTTCCATTTCGACGCGCATCCGGACCTGTACGACGAGTTCGAAGGCAATCGCCTTTCCCACGCTTGCCCGTTTGCGCGAATCATGGAGGCGGGACTGGCAAAACAACTGGTGCAGATCGGAATCCGCACGATGGTTGCTCATCAACGAGAACAGGCGCTGCGATTTGGAGTCGAGGTTGTCGAGATGAATCAGCTTCCAGCCTACCGGATGCTCAAGGCGTCGGGTCCGGTATACATCAGTTTCGACGTCGACGTCCTGGATCCGGCGTTTGCTCCGGGCATCTCACATCGCGAGCCGGGAGGAATGTCGGTGCGCGAGGCCATTGCTCATCTGCGCGCGATCCGCGGACAGATCGTCGGCGCCGATCTAGTGGAGTACAACCCCATTCGCGACATCGATCGTATGACGGCCACGGTCGCGGCGAAACTTCTAAAGGAAATCCTTGGCAAGATGATCGCGGGTGAGTCAACTTGGGAAACCTCAGTCGAGTAAAGATTCGCACGATCACAGAGAAAATCGATCTTCTGGCGTACAATCCCCGGTCATGAAAATTACCGGTTTGCTCGTGGTTTGTGCTTCTGCTCTGCTATCCGCTGCGTGCGGCGGCGGTGGAATGGGAACGAATGGTGGAGGCGGAGGCGGTTCGACGCCGCCCGATGCCACCGTAACTGTCACAAAGACCACAAGCGGATCATTCAACCTCGCGATGTCGACCTCGTTCCAGCCCGCTGAGTGGGACTCTTCCTTCTTCACCAACGTTCCCACCGCTACGACTACGCTCGGCACTCTGGGACCACATCACATCCGCTTGCAAGGGATCTCCGAAGGAGTGCCGCAGGGATCGGAAGGCACGAGTTCTACGGCATGGAATTTTTCTACTCTCGACGCAATTGCTCAACCCGTTCTTGGCGTGGGGGATCACAGCCCTGAATTTCAGATCGCTAAAGCACCGGCGTTCATGTACGCGAGCGATAACAGCAGCAATGCTTTTGTAGACACTTCATTTACTCCGTTCGCGGGCTATGCACAAAACCTGGTCGAGTACTACAACACAGGCGGTTTCACGGTGGGAAGCACACTCTATCAATCACCGGCCTGGGCCCAGGGACATACCGTCACCTGGTGGGGAATCTATAACGAACCGAACATCAACAACAGCCTTGCCGTGTCGGACTACGTCAACATGTACAACGAAGTCGTCCCGGCCATGCAAAAAATCGATCCGACGATCAGGTTTGCGGCGCTTGAACTGGCGGACTTTTCCGGGCAGGTGCAGTCCTGGGTGCCTGTTTTCGTCAACGGCGTAACCGCGCATGTGGACGTGTTGGCAACCCACTTCTACTCCACCTGCAATCAGAAGGACACTGACGCGACGATCTTCGGCACGATTCCCGGATTCGTTACCGACGTGCAGTCGATCTACACGTACATGGGAACGAACCCCGCGCTTGCGGCGGTGCCGGTGTGGGTCACGGAAAATAATGTCAACGCGGACTATGAAGGCGCCAACGGCATGAGCACGTGCAATCCGGGCCAGGTATTCGTAACGGATCAGCGGGGATCGAGCCCGTTTTTCGCCGCGTGGCGGCCTTACGTTTTTTCGCAACTGGGCAGAGCCGGAGTGCAGGCGCTCTATCACTGGGACTTCGGCGCGGATAAACAATACGGCGAAGTAGACTACTCGACCGGTGATCTGCAACTCAGCTATTGGGTGGACTACTGGTTGGGGCAGATGTTTCCGCCGAATGCAGGGTCGCAACTGCTACAAGCTACTTCGACCGATGATGCCGATCTGGAGACGCTCGCCGTCGTAAACAACGACAGCAGCGTCGTGATCATGATCGCAAACCACACGGTCGACGCTTCCACCGACAACAATGGACCCGGAGTCTCGAAAGACGTCGCGGTGGACCTCTCATCCCTGGGAACCTTTTCCAGCGGGAAGTTGCTGACGATCGACAAAGATACGAGCGTGGCCAACGGCCCGACGGAAACGGCTGTAACTCCAGCAGCGCAAATTACAGTCACGCTCAACGGATACTCAGTCGCATTCTTGCGTTTGACGCCTTGACGTGCAATGCGGACCCTGCTTTAAAAATGCAGTCCTGCTCGCGTAAAGTAGTTTGAAGAAGCTTCATGCCCATGGAAAATCGTTTTAATCGAGGAGTAACGAAAGTTCTTTTGGCTTCGGCTTTGGCGACTGTCGCCTTTGCTGCCGGATGTTCGAAAAATGGCGCGCAGAATCCTGCGGCCGCCGGACCGCAGGCTATGCCAGTCAAGGTGATGGAGGCCAAAGCCGTTCCCATCAGCGACAGCTCCGAATACGTCGCTATGCTCAAATCGCGCGATTCGGCTGTGATTATGCCGCAGGTCGAAGGACAGGTGACGCAGATCTTCGTGCACTCCGGCGATCACGTGAAAGCGGGCAGCGAGTTGATGGAGATCGATCCACTGAAGCAGCAGGCCACGGTGAAAAGCCAGGAAAGCGCTCGGGCAGCGCAGCGGGCCAATCTTGCGTTGGCAAAACAGCAGTATGAGCGCGCGGAGGGACTCGCCTCTGCCGGCGTTGTCAGCAAGCAGGATCTCGATCAGGCCAAGGCCACTCTCGACTCCGCCCAGGCGCAGATGGACGCGCTCGAGGCCCAGGTGAAAGAACAGGAAGTGCAGTTGCACTATTACCGCGTGGTCGCGCCGCGCACGGGAATCGTGGGAGACATTCCGGTACGAGTCGGCGATCGCGTCACTACGGCCACTCAGCTCACCACCGTCGACCAACCCGGAAGCCTCGAAATCTATGTCTATGTTCCGATCGAACGCTCATCGCAGCTCAAGATGAACTTGCCGGTGGAGGTGGTCGACGGCACGGGCAAGGTGTTGGCCAGCACGCGCATTAGCTTCATCTCTCCACAGGTCGACAACACCACCCAGACAGTACTCGTGAAGGCGCGCATCGCCAACGGAAACGATTCGTTGCGGCAATCGCAGTTCGTTCGCGCGCGGATTATCTGGGGGACACACCAGGATCCTGAGGTTCCGATTCTGGCCGTCACACGATTGGCGGGACAGTATTTCGCATTCGTGGCAGAGCCGCAAAATGGCGGCTATGTTGCCCGCCAGCGTCCGCTGACGATCGGGCAAACAGTGGGCAACGATTACGAAGTGCAGCAGGGGATCAAGCCCGGGGATAAAGTGATCGTTTCCGGAACGCAGTTCCTGCTGGACGGAGCGCCGGTAATCCCAGAGGGATGACGCGCTTGACTTCATAGAAATGAAAACCGCAGAGGACGCTAAGTACGCGGAGGACAAAAGACTCAACCCATTTTTTCGAGTGTCCTTCGATACCTAAAAGCGTCGGCGTACTGCCGGTCCTCGGCGGTTTTCGTTTGGGTTTAGGTTCTAGAGGCCCCGCAATTCATGTTTGTTGACTTCTTTATACGGCGTCCGGTATTTGCCACGGTTTGCGCGCTGCTGATTATTCTTGCGGGAGCGGCGGTCATCCCGACGTTGCCGATTGCGCAATTTCCTAATCTCGCTCCTCCTCAGGTTGGGGTCACGAGCGTTTACATCGGCGCGAGTGCACAGACCGTCGAGAGCGCGGTGACCATTCCGCTCGAGCAGCAGATCAACGGCGCCGAGGGAATGAAGTACATCACCTCGAGCAGCGGCAACGATGGAACGAGCCAGATTTCAGTCACGTTCGATCTGACGCGGGATCCCGACCTCGCCACGGTCGATATTCAAAATCGCGTCAACACAGCTCTGGGACGGCTCCCCAGCGCGGTCAAGAACGTCGGCGTTACTACGACGAAAACGTCGCAGAACTTCGTCTTTGGCGCAGCGGTCATTTCTGATAACAACCGCTATTCGACGCTCTTCATGAGCAATTACCTCGACGTCTACGTCCGGGACTCGCTGAAACGAATTCCCGGTGTGGCTGACGTCGTCATCTTCGGCGAGCGCAAATATTCGATGCGGCTCTGGC
This sequence comes from Candidatus Acidiferrales bacterium, assembly GCA_035507635.1. GTDB lineage: Bacteria > Acidobacteriota > Terriglobia > Terriglobales > Acidobacteriaceae > Sulfotelmatobacter. The sequence goes on along the minus strand of DATJOA010000222.1, from coordinate 12,757 downwards.
TCGATCCCGACCGCATGGCCGGACGCGGGCTCACGGCTTCCGATGTTGTGAACGCGCTGGCGGAACAGAACGTCGAGGTCGCTGCCGGACAAGTTGGTCAGCAGCCGTCAATCCCCGGGCAGAATTATCAAGTCAGCGTGCGGGCCGTCGGCCGGCTGAGCGAGCCGTCACAGTTCGATAACATCATCCTGAAGACAAACTCCGACGGCACGCTCGTGCGCCTGAAAGATGTGGGCCACGCGGAACTTGGAGCCGAAGATTACAGCTCGGATCTTCAATTCAACGGTCAGGACGCCGTCGGTATCGCCGTCGAGCAACTCTCCACCGCCAACGCGCTCGACGTCGACCGCCGCGCCGTGGCAGAACTCGACCGGCTTTCGAAAAGCTTCCCTCCGGGAATGCATTACAGGCTCGCGTTCGATACCACGGATGCGGTCAGCGAATCGATCCGCGACGTGTTGAGCACTCTGGGCACGGCGATCGTTCTGGTCATTCTCGTCATCTTCGTTTTTCTCGAAGACTGGCGCAGCACGCTGATTCCGGCCGTCACCATCCCGGTTTCGCTGATCGGGACGTTCGCCTTCGTCAAGCTGCTTGGATTTTCGATCAATACGCTGACTCTGTTCGGTATCACTCTGGCCACCGGTCTCGTAGTCGATGACGCGATCGTCGTGATCGAAAATATCGAGCGGCACATTCAGGAAGGCCAGCGAGACGCGCGGAAAGCTTCGTCAGACGCCATGGGCGAAGTCACCGGCGCGGTCATCGCCACTTCGCTGGTGCTCGTTGCCGTGTTCGTCCCTGTTGCGTTCTTCCCCGGGACAACTGGCATTCTCTTCCGACAATTTGCGCTGACCATCGCATTCTCAATCACGATCTCCGCGTTCAACGCGCTGACGCTGACTCCAGCGCTTTCGGCTCTGCTGCTGGGACGGGAACATGGCGGGAAAATCTGGCTATTTCGCGAGGTCGACAAAGTAGTTGGCGCCACTACTGCCGGGTATCGGCGTACCCTTCGCTTCCTGCTGAATTATCGACTGCCGATGGCGCTGCTGTTTTTCGTCGGGCTTGGGCTGACGTATTACGTGTTCAAGCATGTTCCGACCGGATTCGTGCCTGATGAAGATCAGGGATACTTCATCATCGTGGTGCAGGCGCCGTCGGGAGCGTCGTTGGAGTACACGAAGTCGATTGAGCAACAGGTCACGAAAATCGTGACGACAAATATTCCGGAATCTGAAGGAACTTTCTCCATTGCAGGATTCAGTTTTGCCGGAGCCGCTGCGAACCAAGGCCTCATGTTCGTTTCCTTGCGGCCCTATTCCCAACGATCAGGGGACCAGCATGCCGCTGCGGCTGTCTTAGCCAGGCTGCGCCCGATGCTGTTTGGAATCTCTGGTGCGATCGTGTTTCCGACGCTGCCTCCCGCGGTTCAAGGACTCGGAGAGTTCGGCGGATTCCAGTTTGAAGTGCAGGATCAGGCCGCGCATAAGCTCGACGAGCTCGCCAGCACGGCTCACGCGCTGATCGCGCAGGGCAGCCAGCAGAAGGATCTGTCGCAGCTCTACACGCCGTTTACGGCGAACGATCCGCAGTACGTAGTCACCATCGACCGCGATAAGGCAAAGAGCCTGCATGTGCCGCTTTCGCAGATCACGGACACGCTGGGTGTTTATATGGGCTCCGCGTATGTCAACGATTTCGATTTCAACAACCGTTCCTACCGGGTCTACGTGCAGGCGGACAAGCAGTTTCGCGCGACGGCCCAGGACATGAAGGAGTTCTACGTTCGCTCCGATTCCGGCGCGATGGTGCCGCTGGAAAATCTAATCAACATCACGCAGACCACAACACCGCAGGTAATCACTCATTACAACTTGTTCCGTTCGGCCGAAATCGATGGATCGCCGGCGAAGGGATACAGCTCTGGACAGGCGATCGCCACAATGGAGGAACTGGCGAAGAAAATGCCGCAGGGATTCTCCTACAGTTGGACCGGACTCTCGCTGGAAGAATTGCAGGCGGGCGGAACATCTCTGATGCTGTTCGGGCTCGGCACGCTCGTGGTGTACCTCACGCTGTCGGCGCAGTACGAAAGTTTCGTGCTGCCCTTCATCGTTCTGCTCGCCGTTCCGATGGCGCTGCTGGGAGCGCTCGCAGGACAATGGATGCGCGGCCTGCAGAATGACGTCTTCTGTCAGGTCGGACTCGTCATGCTGGTCGGATTGTCGAGCAAGAACGCGATTCTGATCGTGGAGTTCGCCGAGCAGTTGCGCGAGCGCGGGCTGCCTCTCATCGACGCAGCCGTTCAAGCGGCGACGATCCGCCTGCGCCCGATCCTGATGACCTCTCTGGCGTTTATTCTCGGAGTCGTGCCACTGGTATTCGCGACGGGAGCGGGCGAAAATGGACGCCATTCCGTGGGCACGACCGTCTTCGGCGGCATGATCATGTCAACGGTCTTGAATCTTTTCTTCATTCCCGTGCTGTACCTGATCATTGAAGGCTGGCGCGAGCACGGTGGAAGAAAAGCGCACGAACAGCGGTAACGCGTTCATTCGATCACACACATTCCAGTTTCCGAGAACGTGCGTCCCACGTATCATAGTGAATTCCTTTTTCAGCGAGTCGATTCGTGGCGAAGAACACTACACCTTCAACAGAAACGGTCTCACCGGATGCCGAGCACGGGGTTGCGAAGGTCGCGCTCATTGGCTTTGGCACCGTGGGCAGGGCAGTGGCCAAAATTATTTGTGAAAGCAGCGCTGCGCCCATCCAACTGACGCACATCTGCAATCGCAATATCGAAAGAAAAAAGCAGCCTTGGGTCCCCGCAGACGTGCTATGGACCGAAGGAATCGACTCCGTTCTCAAATCGAACGTCGATATCGTTATCGAGTTGATTGGAGGCCTCAATCCTGCCGAACAGATTGTCCGCAGCGCTCTTACCGCAGGCAAGTCGGTGGTCACTGCCAATAAGCAGCTGATTGCGCGCCATGGTCCGGCTCTTCTGGAACTCGCGGCTCGTAGCGGATCGCAGTTGGAGTTCGGCGCCTCGGTAGCCGGTGGGGTTCCGGTTCTGCCCGCCCTGCGCACTGGCCTTTCCGGAGACCGCCTGCACGGAATTGCCGGCATCCTGAACGGTACTTGCAATTACATTCTCAGCCGCATCGAGAGCGCGCGACTTCCTTTCAGCGAGGCTCTCGAAGAAGCACAGGCCCGCGGATACGCCGAGGCCGACGCATCCGAAGATCTGGACGGCGGTGATGCCCGCGCCAAGCTGGCGATCCTGGCGCTGGCTGGCCTGCATGTCCGTGTCGAGCCAGAATCCGTCCGTGCGCGGACGATTCGTGCGATCGATGCGGTCGATTTTGACTATGCCGCGGAGATGGAGTGTACGATCCGGCAGATTTCTCGGGCTGAATTAAAGGGCGACACGCTCTTTGCCGACGTGGGGCCTTGCCTGGTTCCCAGCAATTCTCCGTTTGGACGCGTGCAGAGAAACCTGAATCTAGTTCTCACATCGGGCCAATACGGTGGGGACATGGCGTTTCTGGGCGCCGGCGCCGGAGGAGATCCCACGGCGGTCGCCGTCGTCTCCGATGTTCTCTTCGTTGCTCAGAACCTGGGAGGAGAAAAGAGTGCCGCGGCTGTTCAGGTCTCCACGCCCGCCATTAGCGGCGATTTCGAAACTCCGTGGTACCTGCGATTCTTTGTGCGCGACCAGCCGGGAATCGTCGCGCGCCTGGCGCAAATCCTGGCGAAGCACCGGCTGAACATTGATTCGCTCTTGCAGAAGCCCGGATTTGATAAAGCGTCCCTGCCGTTCGTGATTACACTCGAACCCTGCCGCGACTCCCAGCTTCATCCGGCTCTGGAAGAAATGGCAACGCTGGATTTCAATCTGCGGCCTTGCCTCTGCCTGCCCATTCTTCGATAACTATCTTGAAGACAAAAATAGCGCCGGTCCGCTTTAGCGAAAACCGGCGCTAGCTTGAGCTTAATTCCAGAAGGGGTTATTGAGACCGGCCGGAGCAAGAGCACTGTCGCTCTTGGTTTCTGTCCCGGATTCATCTGAAATCTTCTCGTCGATGAAGCGGGACGGCGGATTCTTCACTTCGTCATCTTTGCCGGGCGTCGGATTAAAGGGATATTCAGATTTCATTCGGGCACTCCTTCAACTGTATGATCTAACCTCATTAAACACCCCGAAGAGGCTGGGTGAGACACAAAAATTTGGATAGTAGCTATTTAAAAAATCGAAGGTAACACGGCCTGCGGTATGGAGAAGAACGGCTCACAGGGACAGGAGTAGAACGCGGTTCGCAAGGCAACTCCGGTTCGATATATGCTGTTCAGTCCATTGCAAGCCTTGTTCGCAACGCCGCACTCATCCACGAAAGGACGCCATGAAATACCGCAAGTTGGGCCGTACCGGATTCGACGTCAGCGATGTCTCTTACGGACTATGGGGGATGAGTGGGTGGAGCGGCTCTGACGATCAGGAATCGCTGCGGTCGCTGCAATTATCCATCGATCTTGGCTGCAATTTCTTCGATACGGCCTGGGCCTACGGTGACGGCAAGAGCGACGGGCTGCTGGGCGAGACCATGCAGCGCAATCCGGGCAAGCGGCTCTATGCCGCTTCGAAAATTCCGCCCGGAAACTGGCAATGGCCAGCCCTGTCGACTTTCAAATACAGCGATGTATTTTCGCCGCAGCACGTTTTCAAATACGCCGACCTGATCCGGAAGCAGCTTCAGGTCGACACCATCGACGTTTTGCAGTTTCATGTCTGGTCCGACACGTGGACCGATGAGCCCGATTTCCGCTCCACCGTCGAAAAATTGAAGCGCGACCGATGGATTCGGTCCTTCGGAATCAGCATCAACCGATGGGAGCCAGCCAATGGAATCCTGGCTCTGCGCACCGGTCTCGTGGACGTTGTACAGGTCATCTACAACATCTTCGATCAGGCCCCGGAAGACGAACTCTTTCCTGCCTGCGACGAATTAGACGTCGGCGTGATCGCTCGCGTACCGTTTGACGAGGGCAGCCTGGGCGGCAAAATGACCCTCGAAACGCGCTTTCCTGAAGGCGATTGGCGCGCCGGATACTTCGGTTCAGAAAATCTGCCCAAGACGATCCGTCGCGTGGAGGAACTAATGAAGATAGTTCCCGCCGGAATGACGCTGCCGGAGATGGCCTTGCGTTTCATCCTTTCGAATCCCACCGTCAGCACGACAATCGCAGGCATGCGCAAAGCGGATCACGTGCGGCAGAACCTGACAGCCAGTGATCTCGGGCCGCTCGACAAGAACTTGCTCGCAGAGCTGAAAAAGCATCGCTGGGACCGCACTCCGACGCGCTGGTCCGACTGAGGGCGAGCAAAGCGAAATTTACAAGCTCTATTTCCCGAGCGTTTGCACTCGCGCTACGACTACTGGTAGTAGGGCGCAACTGCAAGATACTCTCGCTTTTGGCCGCCGGCGCGGCCCTTCCTGAGTTTCATTCCTAATCGTCTTCGTGTCGAAAGCGAGGAACAGTTTGTTTCGAAAAGCCATCTTGTGCGTAGCCTTTTCGCTTGCTGGTGTGACGCTCTCAGTCGCGCAAAATCCAAGGGGATCTTTGCGGGGAGCAGTTCAAGACACCAGCGGCGCGCGTGTTCCTTCCGCCAAAATCGTCGTCCAGTCGGTCGATTCATCCGCGTCGATCAAGCGTGAAGCCCAGTCGGAGGATCGCGGCGAGTTTCGCATCGACGATCTCGCGCCGGGCAATTATCGCATCACCGTTTCCGCCTCGGGCTTTGCCGATGCCCAGGCCAACGTCTCGGTTGAGGTCAGCTCGGTTCGTGACGTGACGGTAACCTTGAAGCCGGTAGCCACCACCGAAACTGTAAACGTAAGAAGCGGGGAGTCCTCGATCACGACGCAGCCCATCGATCTGGTTAGCGTCGTGCATCAAGGAGTGATTACGAGCCACGATTTAGAGACGCTTCCTCTTGCCGCCCGAAGCTTTGCCAACATCGCGTATCTCGCTCCAGGAACCGAACCGGTCGAACCTTCCGATCCCACCAAGGCGCGCATCACCGCGGTCTCGACTGGGGGCAGCTCAGGTTTGAACAATGAACTCTCGGTCGACGGCGGCGACGATTCCGACGACTGGATCGGCGGATTTCTCCAGAATTTTTCTCCCGATGCGATTCAGGAATTTGCCGTGCGAACGGCCAATGAAGATGCCGATACGGGGGGAACGACTGCAGGATCGGTCGTCATCACGACCAAGCGCGGAACCAACAACTGGCACGGGACCGGGGCATTTTACGATCGCGCCGCCGCATTGAACGCACGGTTCCCAATCGAGAATCCGGCGCAAACCTGCGATGCGAACGGATGCGTGAATAATCCCAAGCAGCCCTTCTCACGACAAAACTACATTGGCACGCTCGGCGGCCCGATCGAGCACGATAAGCTCTGGTTCTTCTCATCGGTAGAGTATGTACATGAGAATGCCAGCATCGCCTACAGTCCCGCGAGCGCCGAGCAATTCAATGCCCTCGCGCAACTCGCCTCAGATGGCCTGATACCGGGCGTTCCCTCGATTGCCGTCCCCGCGAATGTTCCGATTCCATTCCGTGATGTTCTCGGCTCCGTCCGCTTCGATTGGGCCCAGTCGAGCAACTCGCAGTGGTTTCTGCGGACGTCGGAAGATAGTTACCTGACGCACAACAATCTGGTGCAGCAGGCCACGCTGCCCTCGACCGGGCTCACCACGCATAATAATTACTGGAACACCGTCGTCAGCAACACATACGAATTCAGCCCGACCTGGCTGGGAACGTTTGTCTTCGACGCCAGCACGCTGCATCTCACGCAAGCGCGAAATTCGACGCTCGGATTCGCGCTGGCCTTTCCCTTCAGCGCAACTTCGCTGACTGTCTCCGGATTCGAGACTTATGGCGATAACCAGTTCGCCACGCCGATTACGTTTTTCCCTTCGTTGCGCAATCAGGAGAAATATCAGTTCCGTTACGACGTCGACCATGCGACGGGCGACCACTCTTTCAAGTTCGGAGTGAATCTCATTCACGAGCCGTTGCTGGGCGGAGCGTTTCCCGGAAATCAGGAAACCTTGTATACCTTCCCGCAGGATCCCACATACTACGTCGCCAATCCCACGCAGTTCCCGATCGACTACGCCGCCGGAGCATCGACTACCCCTGCGAGCGATGGGAGTTTCTCCCAGAATATCCAGCGCCTTGCCTTATATGCGCAGGATTCCTGGCGCGTCTCGCGACACTTGACCGTCGACTACGGACTGCGCTGGCAGACGACCTTTGGACTTTTCGTCGGCTCGGGAAACAGTCAGTCTTTGAACCCCGCATTCGTGACGTTGCAGGCGTTGCAGATTCCCTTGGCATCGCGAGTACCGCAGGATTACCGCAAACAACTCGGCCCGCGGCTCGGGCTTGCTTATTCTCCGGGCAATAGCGGGAGTACCGTGATCCGCGCGGGATTTGGCATGTTCTATAACGACCTTGCGCAGAACGGATGGGCCACCGCTTTTCAGGGAGTCAATTCCACCAACGTTGCAACTGGCTCCTGCGCGCTCAGCGGCACCAGTGGCGCGTACTCGCTCGTCGGCGCCGGCTGCCTTCAAGGAGGAGCGGGCGCGGTGGGAAATCTGATTGATTCGAACTACAAGACTCCCTACGCGATTCACGCGACTGCAGGCATGCAGCACGCGATCAATCGCGATTGGACCGTCAGCGCAGACTTTACCCACGAACAGGGCAATCACGGCTATCGCGCATACAATTTCACCAGCGATACGAATCTGTTCACGCCGCTGATTCCGGCTTCAGACCCGAACTATGACGCCGATCAGCAGAGCGTCGTGCCGAACTTGAACCTTTTCAAGTCCGACAACCGGTCCAGCTACAACTCGCTGATGATTGTGGCGCAGGGTAACGTCAATCGCCGGTTCAATCTGATTGCGCATTACACGTTGTCGAAAGCCCAAACCTGGGGCTGCCTGCTGGGAGAGCTCTTCGATTATGTGAACGGAGTCTGCAATCCCCTGACTCCGTTCGGCCCGGGAGATTACGGGCCGTCCGGAGAAGACGTCCGCCATCGTTTCGTGCTGGCCGGAACGCTCCATCTGCCGGGAGGAATCGAGCTGTCGACAATGACGCAAGCCGAATCGGCGAGGCCAATCACTCTGACCACGCCGGTTGGAACTCGAGCCGTCGTCAATGGAGTCGAGACAACTCTCGACGAGTTCCGCGGAACACCCTTCATTCAAGCCGATATTCGTGTCACCCGCCCGATCCATTTCGGGGATCGATGGGAAGTTCGCCCATTCGCCGAGTTCTTTAATATCTTCAACCGCAACAATCCCGGCGCGAACTACGTCACCGACATATCCGCGCTGCCGAACCCCGTCAACAATCTCGCCAACGCGACCGAGATCTGTACCGATCCGAGTTGCACGGCGATGGTTCCGATTACAAATCCTCAAAAGCAGCTATTGTTTCCTTCCGGAGCGCTGGGAGATTTCTTTGGTCCCGGAACGACGGTGGGGATTCCGTTCGCGGCGCAGTTGGGAGTGCGAGTTAACTTCTGAAGGCCTACCGCATCAGCCACTCGGTCGCAGTGTGCAATTCCGAGAGCAACTGCAAATACGTGAACGCGAAGAATGTCACAATGATCACTGCCGCGCCGAGTCCGTAACCAATTGAGAGTTGCCGCGGCGCCTCACGTCGTTCATCAGTCCAGCGAATCAGACGCTCCACTCGCGCGTTCATGATCGACGCGGACGTTTGGACCAATGCTGCCGTGAGATCCGATACCGCTTCGTTCGATCCGAGCCGAGAGAGCTTGATCAGAGCCGCGGCAAGGTCGAGCGCTTCACCAGCATTCGAGACTGCGGCATCGTCTGCCGCCATTTCCGTGGCCTCTAGCCATTCTGATTCCAACTTCCGCATCCCCGGAAAAGCCATGACGCACAATAGAAGTTTCTTCAAATTGTCGCGGCGCCGGACGTGAGCGATTTCATGCCGCAGCGTCGTTTGTAACTCCGCTCCACTCAATAACGACTCCGCCGAGCCCGAAACCAAAACACGCGGCCGCAGGATTCCGGCCGCGGTCATCGCTGGAATGCTCGGGCGAATCCGGAGAACCGGAACTTTTGCCATTGGCGTCCCGGCCTCAGCTTGCACGGTCCAACCGGAAACGTTTCGGGATGCCCGGAGTAGAGCAACCATCGCCCTTGCGATTCCAACCCCGCCCAACAGAGCTCCGCATATCCCAAGCGCAAGGGGCGCGCCGCCCAACGGCTCTTTGATAGTCCGCGGCTCCAGCAACAGGAACGACGGCACCGTAAACGCAGCTGTGATCATCGCTGCGCTCACGAACGGAAAAATACGAATCGCAAACAGCAGGTCGGCCACACAATGAACACGATAATGCCGGACCCGCCGATAAACACGGCGCCACGAGACGGACACGGCCACAGACAAAGCGCAGTACACCATAAAGAAAACCGAGAAAGAGATCGCGATTCCGCGCAGTGCAAACATCAGGCTTTATCCTCGGGCGGTATACTTGGCCCATTCGATTGATCGGCTTCGGCTGCGCGCAATTCCAAACGCTTTGCCTCCACCACCTGCTGCAACCGGTCCAGAAGTTGCGCGTCGCGTTCGGTCACGATCTCGACGAAATACGAAAGCGGCACAGAAGACGCAGGACTCGCGCTCAGCAACTGTCGCAATGCCTCACCGATTGCCTCGCGGTGCAACTCTTCCCGCGAGAACCGCGGCGAATAGCGGAATGCCCGGCCTTCCCCTTCGCGCGATAACAGGTTCTTCTTGAACAAGCGGTCGAGCGTCGTCATGACTGTGGTGTATGCGAGTTCGTGGCAGCACTCGTCCATCAATTCTCGAACCGTGCCGTTGCCGCGCTTCCAGAGCGCCTCGAGCAATCGCTCCTCGAGCGGCCCGAGTTCTGAAGAGGATGTCCGGAAATGGAAGGTGCGCTTCATGCTCGAATCGAAGGAGAATTCTATCTAAGGCGGCGGGAAATGGCGACCCCGGAGGGACTTGAACTTGAGGCGTTCAGCGGGCGTGAGCGAAGCGGGAGCCCGCTGCCGAAATCCTGACCCTGAACGCCGAATGGCGGAAGGGGAAGGACCTCAGCCGAAATGGCGACCCCGGAGGGACTTGAACCCCCAACCCTCAGTTCCGAAGACTGATGCTCTATCCAATTGAGCTACGGGGCCGCGATTGTAGGAGTCGGCAGTCTTACTCTCTGCGTGGTTAGACAGCCCTGGCAGCTGTCCCTGCAAAAAGACTTCCTACAAAGCTTGGGGTGGGAGACGGGAATCGAACCCGCAACCGTCGGAGCCACAGTCCGGTGCTCTGCCAGTTGAGCTACTCCCACCGCGAGAACTTCATTATAGCAATGGATGGGTAGTGCGGGTTCGGGCGACTTCCCGGGTCTCGCGAATGCGGCTGGGCGGGACACCCCGGCAAGGTAGGAGTCAAGGCTGGATTTCCGGACCGGCGCCTAAAGGCGGCCGACGCCGACATACTCGAATCCGAGAGCGCGCAGGCGGGTCGAATCCAGCAAATTCTTCGTGTCGACGATGACGGGCTTCTTCAGCAGACCCTTGATGCGGTCGAAGTCCAGCGCGCGGAACTCCGGCCATCCGGTACCGACAACCAGCGCATCGGAGCCTTCCGCCGCCGCATAGGCGGATTCGCAATACTGCACCGATCCGTTCAAATGCGACTTCGCTTCGGGGATCGCGACCGGGTCATAGGCGCGAACTCGCGCTCCCTTTGACAGCAGTGTCTCGGCCAGACGCAAAGACGAAGAGCCGGCAACGGAGTTCGTGTTTGGCTTGAACGCCAGCCCCAGAATCCCGACTTCCTTGTTCTCAACAGAATTGAGCGCGTGCGTGATCTTCTCCACCAGTCGGTCGGCAAGCTGATGGTTCACGTCGCGGGCCGCGCTTAGCACTTTGAGCGAGACGCCGTGCGATTGCGCCAGCTGTACCAGCGAATCCATATCAGATTCCGCGAAAACTCCGCCCATGCCCGCTCCGGGCTGCAAGCACCGCGGAGCGATTTTTTTATCCAACCCGAGAGCCAGCGCAAGATTGACCGCGTCGGCATTCACGCGTTCGCAGAGGGTCGCCACTTCATTGATGAACGAAATCTTCGTGGCCACGAATGCCGTGGCCGCTTCGCGCACCAGTTCCGCCGTCGACTGGCTCGTGACAATGACCGGGACTCCGCGCATCACCAGCGGATGGAAAATCTGTTTCAGCATCTGCACGGCTTCGTTCGACGTCGATCCCAGAATGAGCCGGTCGGGCCAGTTGAAATCCTCGACTGCGCATCCGTCGGTGAAAAACATCGGCTGCGAAACGATGGTCGCCTGCAGTCCCAGGTCTTTCAGATTTTTTTCAATGGAATTGGCCGTGCCGACGGGAACCGGCGTCACAATCGTCAGGATCGGCGGCTTGGGCGCGAGCCGGGCGATGCGCATCACGATGTCATTCAGGTTCTCGCCCTTGTCTTCGGCCAGAAAGATCACTGCAGTCTTGCGCGCGAACGATTCGATATCCGTCGAGTAAGCCAGACGCCCGGCCCGCACATTCCGGCGAATGATTTCTTTCAGATTTTTCTCGAAGAATGGGATATTCCCCTGCGCCATTTCCACCATGCGCGACCGGTCGGGATGGCAACAGGAAACCGGCGTCCCAAAATCTGCGAGGCAGGCCGAAATCACTGTGCCGAGGTACCCCGAGCCGTAGACCCCAATCTGCATGTGCTCTCTCCCGTGGCCGCCGGAAATGGCCGTCAGAAGCGGATTCTGACGTGAATCACCGGATGCTTGCTATGCTCATTATCTACAGGTGTGGGGGCGGCATTTCAACGCACGGGAGGGAGATGTACCTAGGGCCATGCCCGCCCGGTCCGGGTAACTTGAGCGAGTGACCGGCGGATGTTACCGCCGTCTACCGCGAAACCAGGCTGCGGCCGAGCAGCACGGGAGCCAGATCGGTCCAATGATTCTGCGCATCTTCGCGCACAAAGGTCAGCTTTTCCAGCAGGATACGGCGAGGCCCCTGGTAGTGCGACCAGCGCTCGCGGGCGACCTCACCCGCCACTCGCGCCTGCGGCTCTTCCCCCATCTTCGCGATCGTGAGGTGCGGGATATAGGGCCATTCTTCCTTATATTGCAGCACTTCCGTGTTGAGCTTGCCGTGCAGCTCGCACATGCGCGAGGCGTTTTCCACCCGGATATATACGGTAGGCGTCACCGGGCAGAATGTCTCGACCGAGCCAAGTGTCACGATGAACGGCTCTTCCTCCCCGCAGATTCGTTCCAGTATGTGGATCGCCGACTGTTCGGACCCATGCAGCGGGCGCGGAGGAAGAATGGTGAGGTGCGCCGCCAGATGAGGGAGGTCCGGATGCAGGTCCCGCCGCAGGCTCTCAACAAATTCCCCAGCCGGATTCCTTAAATAGGCCACCAGCGCATAACGGCATTTCTGCATCTTGGAAGAAAATTATACCGCGCCGGGTCGATGGAAGGCCTCCGGCGGTTGAGCGGGACAAGAGTCCCACCAATTCCTGTTCTTACGGAGCCAGGCCACGCACCCGAAGCGGCAGAGCGGTCGTTTATAATCTCGAAGTCAGCAAAAAAGTCGGGGCGTAGCGCAGCCTGGTAGCGCACCTGCCTTGGGC
>DATJOA010000221.1:0-6498 GCA_035507635.1 Candidatus Acidiferrales bacterium | reverse complement strand
CCAAGTGTATGTCTCGACGCGCGGCAAGTCTCACCAGGCTCTCGCGGAATCGCTGGGCGCGACTTGGGTCGGCGGCGAAGTGGACAAGCCGCCCGTTCAACTGGATCGCGCACTGACGTTCGCTCCCAGTGGCGACGTCGTCATTGCTGCGTTGAGCAGTCTGCGTAAAGGCGGCGTGGTGGCGATCAACGCAATCCATCTCGACCGCATTCCGCAGTTCGATTACGACAGCCTGCTGTGGGGCGAGCGGCAGATGCGCAGTGTGGCCAATATGACCCGAGCAGACGCGCGCGATTTTCTCTCGCTAGCCGCTGAGATAGGCCTCAAGCCAAAAGTGACCACGTTCTCGCTGGATCAGGCGAATGAAGCGTTGCTGGCGGTGAAGAACGACGCGGTGGATGGCGCTGCCGTGATTGTGCCGTAAACCGCATGGAGCATGGAGTTTGCTTTGCCAGGTGCGGCTCGCTTCGCTCGCTGGACAGCCGAGATGGCTGTCCATGGGTGGATTCTCTTACCGCGCTAGCGTAAACGTTGCGATGAAGATCACGCAAAACGCGGCGGCGTGTTTCATTTCATTCCATCCGAGTCGGCGCACGACCAATGGTCCTGGTTCCTGCACGAAATAGAACCATCCGCGAAAAAGGAGCGGGGCGAAGGCGAGAGAGGCGAGCGGCGGCATCACGCGATTCAAACACGCGAAGGTGATGACCGCCGTCATCAGCGCTTGTCCAAGAGCGAATCGCCATCCGCGGGCCACCTTCGCGCGGAAGCCCTCGACTTTCGCGGTGTGAATGCGCAACTGCACATAGTGGATCTGGTCGCCCGCAAAAAGAATGTTGGCGACCCACAGCATCCACGCGATTCCATTGAATTTTCCGGTAATCACGTAGTAAGCGGCGGGAGCCGAGGCGGTGAGTCCAATCGTGCCGACGATTTCAGAAAGCATGCGTGTGCGGCGGCCCAACTTGCGAAGGATCGCTTGGGCAATGAAGGCGGCGGCTGCCGCGGCTCCAATCGGCCACAGATAACCGTTCTGTCCGGCCCACAACAGTCCGCCAAGGGCAATTGTGGCGACGACGGCCAGCCCGAAGATGAAGGACCGAATGGCGTGGCGCTCGTCATTGGTCTCGGCGCGCATCGAAGACGTCCCGATCAGGCTCTCGAATGGTGTTCTCAACCAGAACAACGACAGCGCAGCGGTGGATAAGAGAAGCAAGGGAAAGATGTGGCTGCACTCGCGGAAGGCCACGCCTGCCCCGGTGATGATCGGAACCAGCAGCAACCCCCAGGCGCCGTGCTCGCGCGGGAACAAGAGAGCGCGATGCCGTTCACGCCGTGCCTTGTCGACGTGGGAATCCGCAGTGACCTTGATTTCGTTCACGCGCAAATCCCGGTCTTCCGAATGGGACGTCCTGCTTGTTCCGAGAACATGCGTGACGTGATTCACCCACGCAGTCTGTTCCCGTTCGAGATCGATTGCAGCAGACATTAGCGGAATCCTGCCATGTGAATGTGTTGCATGCCCTTTACGGCGCGCATGTACTGGGCCCGTTCGAAAGCCCCAGGATCGGGGCAGCGTAACTGGCTCATGCTGCCCTGCATCTGCGCGACCGATTCGTATTCGTGCTCTTCCATCCACTCGCGGAGCTCGCGCTCGACGTGCCGCAGATGGTTGACACCGTGGCGCATGAGCGAGGAGCACATCATCGTCACGTTCGCTCCCACCATCAGCAGCTTCACAACATCTTCGGCGCTGTGAACTCCGCCCGTGGCGGCGAGGCTGGCGCGGATGCGGCCGTAGAGGATGCCGATCCAGGTCAATGGTAGCCGCAGTGCTTGCGGCGTGCTCAGCAGAACGTTCGGACGAATCTCGAGCTCTTCAAGATCGATATCAGGCTGGTAAAAGCGGTTGAAGAGAACCAACGCGTCGGCCCCGGTGTCATCGAGACGCCGGGCGAAATTCGCGAGATTGCTGAAGAATGGGCTGAGTTTCACCGCGACGGGAATCGTGACGGTTTGTTTCACGGTGCGAACGATATCGAGATAGGTCTTTTCGACATCCGCCGCTGTAATCTTCGGATCGGTTGGAATGTAATAGATGTTGCACTCGATTGCGTCCGCCCCGGCGCGCTCTATTTCAGCCGCAAATTTGGTCCAGCCACCGAGCGTTGAGCCGTTCAAACTGGCAATGACCGGCATCCCAACCGCAGCCTTGGCTTTGCGGATGTGATTGAGGTATCCCTCGGGGCCGGTATGGAACTCCGTAGCCTGCGGGAAATAGGTCAGCGATTCGGCGAAGCTCTCGGTGCCTGCGGCCATGTGATATTGCAGGTCCGCTTCTTCCTGCCGTAGTTGCTCTTCGAATAGCGAATAGAGCACGACGGCGGAAGCGCCGGCGTCTTCCAGGCGGCAGATTCCATCCACATCGCGCGACAGCGGAGACGCCGAGACGACCAGCGGGGAGGGCAGCTTCAGGCCGAGATATGTGGTGCTGAGATCCATTTGAATTCCTCCTTCGTTGTGCCGTGCTGCGATTCGAATTCCCCACCCTAAAATCGCAACAGCGCGATTTTAGGATGGGCCACCCTCAAAATCCTTATTTCACCCCTACCGGCGTCTTCTCTTTTACTGGCGCGGCCTTCGCCGCTTCGTTCTTCGGCGGCGCTGCTGGTTCAGCTTTGCGGCTGGCCATGTACTCGTACATGTGGAAGCGGCTGTCGACGTCTTGCTGCGCCAGCTTCCATAGCCGCTCGGCATCTTCCGGCTTACTCTTGGTCAGCATCTTGAAACGCGTCTGCTGCAGGAGATATTCCTGCACCTTCCGCGTCGGAACGCGCGAATCGAGCGCGAGCGGATTTTCTCCGATAGCAGCTCGCTCCGGGTTGTAGCGATAAAGCAGCCACTGGCCGGATTCGACCGCGATTTTCTGATCGCTCATGGCCGTCGTCATATCGATGCCATGCGCAATGCAGTGCGAGTAGGCAATGATGATGCTCGGCCCGTCATACGCTTCGGCTTCGAGGAACGCTTTCAGCGTGTGCTCGTCTTTCGCGCCCATCGCGACGCTGGCGACGTAGACGTTGCCGTAGGTCATCGTCATCAGTCCAAGATCCTTTTTCGGACCAGGCTTGCCTCCGGCAGCGAATTTCGCGACCGCTCCGCGCGGAGTCGATTTCGAGGCCTGTCCGCCGGTGTTCGAATAAACCTCGGTGTCAAGCACGAGGATGTTCACGTTGCGTCCGCTGGCCAGCACGTGATCGAGGCCTCCGTAGCCGATGTCGTACGCCCAGCCATCGCCGCCCATGATCCACACGCTCTTTTTCACGAGCATGTCGGCCACCGACAGCAGTTGTTGCGCTTCCGGCGTATTCATGCGGCGGAGCTTGTCTTTGAGCACGGACACGCGCTCGCGCTGGTCGTAGATGTCGGCTTCGTCTTTCTGTTTGGAGGCGAGAATTGCATTGACCAGGTCGTCGCCGAGGTTGTGGCTCAAGCGCTGCAGCAACTCCTGCGCGAATTCTGTCTGCTTGTCGATCGAGACGCGGAATCCGAGTCCGAACTCGGCGTTATCTTCGAACAGGGAATTCGACCAGGCCGGACCGCGGCCGTCGGTGTTCTTGGTCCACGGAGTAGTGGGCAGATTGCCGCCGTAGATCGAAGAGCAGCCAGTGGCGTTGGCGACAACGGCGCGATCGCCGAAGAGCTGCGAGACCAGCTTCACATAAGGCGTTTCGCCGCAGCCAGAACATGCGCCGGAGAACTCGAACAGCGGTTCCTGCACCTGTTGCTGCCGGATGGTTCCGACCTTGATCTTGCGGCGATCGAGTTCTGGAATGTTCAGGAAGAAATTCCAGTTCTCACTCTCAGGCGCGCGCAACGGAGGCTGCGGAACCATGTTGATCGCCTTCAGCCGCGTTTCCTGCTTGTTCTTAACCGGGCAGATGTCGACGCAGACGCCGCATCCGGTGCAATCTTCGGGCGCGACCTGAATCGTATATTTCATCCCAGCCCATTCTTTGTCGCGCGCGTCGCAGGATTTGAACGTCGCCGGAGCGTCAGCCAGTTCCTTGCTGTCGTACACCTTGATGCGGATGACGGCATGCGGGCAAACCATCGCGCACTTGCCGCACTGTATGCAGATCTTCGAATCCCACGCGGGAATTTCGAGCGCGAGGTTGCGCTTCTCCCACTTCGCCGTGCCGGTGGGAAAAGTGCCATCGCACGAGAAGGCGCTGACCGGGAGATCGTCGCCTTTGCCGGCATAGATCGTGCCCAGCACATCGTGCTCGAACTTTGGAGCTCCAGGAAACGCCGCTGGAATCTGGCTCTTGCTGGTCGCGCTGGACGGAATCTTCACCTCGTGCAGGTGGGCCAGAGTTTCGTCCACTGCCTTCATGTTCTTCTGGACAATCTCTTCGCCCTTGCGGCCGTAGGTGTGGCGGATCGAGTCGCGAATGGCTTCGATCGCTTCGTCGCGGGGCAGAACTTTCGAGATCGCGAAGAAGCAGACCTGCATGATCGTGTTCATGCGCGATCCCATGCCGGTGTCTTTCGCGACCTGGTAGGCGTCGATAACGTAGAAACGGGCCTTCTTCGCGATGAGTTGCTCCTGCACCTCGCGGGGCAGGTGATCCCAAACCTCATCGGGACCGAACGGGCTGTTTACCAGGAACACGCCGCCGTCGACTAACGAGCTCAGCATGTCGTAACGCTCGAGGAAGATCCACTGATGGCAGGCGACGAAGTTTGCCTTCGAGACCAGATAGCTCGAGTGAATGGGTTGCGGGCCGAAGCGCAAGTGCGAGACAGTCATTGCGCCGGATTTCTTGGAGTCGTAAACAAAATATCCTTGCGCGTAATTGTTGGTGTTTTCGCCAATGATCTTGATCGAGTTCTTATTGGCGCCCACCGTGCCGTCTGCGCCGAGTCCGTAGAACAATGCGCGGACAACGCTGTCGGGTTCGGTCGAGAACGACGCGTCGCATTCCAGGCTGGTGTGAGTGACATCGTCGTTGATGCCAACCGTGAAGTGATCTTTCGGCTCGAGCTTCTTGAGGTTGTCGTAGACGCCTTTCACCATCGCCGGGGTGAATTCCTTGGAGGAAAGGCCGTAGCGTCCGCCGACGACTTTCGGAGCAGTCTTCAGCTGGCCGTAACCGAGCTTCAGGCCCTCGTTCAAAGCGCCGACCACGTCGAGGTAGAGCGGTTCGCCGATTGCGCCGGATTCTTTCGTGCGATCGAGAACGGCGATGTGGCGGACGGCAGCGGGGAGGGCCTCCACAAACGATTTCACGCAGAACGGGCGATAGAGACGAACTTTCAGCAGTCCAACTTTCTCGCCCTTGGCAGCGAGGTGCTCCACGGTTTCGTGCGCGACCTCAGCTCCCGAGCCCATCACAACGATCACACGCTCGGCATCGGGCGCTCCCACATAGTCGAATAGTTTGTAGGAACGTCCAACGACTTCGGCGAACTTGTTCATCACCGCCTGGACTTTTGCGGGAGCTGTGTCGTAGTACAAATTCGCTGTCTCCCGGATCTGGAAGAAAACGTCCGGATTCTGCGCCGTGCCGCGTAGTACCGGATGATCCGGCGAAAGCGCGCGCTGCCGGTGCTCGATGATGCGATCCATGTTCAACAGGGCGCGGACGTCGTCATCGTTGAGCATCTCGATCTTGTTGACTTCGTGCGAGGTGCGGAAGCCGTCAAAGAAGTGCAGAAATGGAATGCGGGTTTCGAGCGACGCTGCATGGGCGATGAGGGCGAGGTCCATTGCCTCCTGCACCGAATTCGAGCAGAGCATTGCCCAGCCGGTCATGCGGCACGACATCACATCGGAGTGATCGCCGAAAATCGAGAGCGCGTGCGTCGCCACCGTACGGGCCGTGACATGGAACGCGGTCGGCGTCAGTTCGCCGGCAATCTTGTTCATGTTCGGGATCATCAGCAGCAATCCCTGGGAGGCGGTGAACGTCGTCGAGAGCGATCCGGTCTGCAGCGCGCCGTGTACGGCCCCGGCGGCTCCGCCTTCACTTTGCATTTCGATCACATGCGGCACGCTGCCAAAGGCGTTCGGAATGCCCTCGGAGGACCACTGGTCCGCCCACTCGCCCATCGGGGACGACGGCGTGATGGGGTAAATGGCGATCACTTCGCTGGCGCGATAAGCGACGTGAGCGACCGCCTCGTTGGCGTCCATGGTCTTAAATTTGCGCTTCATGAATCCCCCGTTCCGATTTCTCGGCGGAAACCAATGGAGTGGTCCCGCGATAAAACAAGGATGCCGGATGGGGGCTGGAACTGTCGGGACTTGCGTTCACATGGGAGTGTGATTGAGATCACGCGAATTGTGGAACCGATTTGAAATCAGAGGGATGTGGGCGACGAAAAAGTGGGATTTCTTTTAGGTTCTTTGGGATGCGACCTTCCGTCAAGCGACCGATCGGTCGGGAGTTTTGACCTGGGAAGTCAGCGCTTCACGCCGGCTTTCTTCAGCGC
>DATJOA010000220.1:0-5848 GCA_035507635.1 Candidatus Acidiferrales bacterium | reverse complement strand
AACGTGGCGCTCTACGACGCGTGGCACGAATACTTCCGCATGCACCAGCCGCGCACGCTCATCGTGTGGGGGCAGAACGATCCCTTCTTTATCGTGCCGGGAGCCAAGGCGTTCCTGCGCGACCTGCCCAAAGCGGAACTGAACCTGATCGACGGTGGCCACTTCCTGCTGGAAGAGCACAGCGAGCTCGTCGCAAGCAAGATCATCGGCTTTCTAGGAAAAGGGAAGAAGACGGAGGCGGGTAAATGACCACTTCTAACCTGAGCCCGACGCATTGGAGTGAGCCGCGGCCGGCGGCGCACACATCGCCCGTCTCTCGCGCCATCCTCTATGCCACGCTGGTGGTTGGAGTGCTCGATGCAGCTGATGGCATCGTCGTCCACGGCCTGCACGGCCAAAATCCGATCCAGGTGCTGCAGTACATCGCGAGCAGTCTGCTAGGCGCACGGTCTTTCTCGGACGGCCTTGCAAGCGCGGGATTTGGCCTCGTCGTGCATTTCGCTATCGCGCTGGTAGTCGCAGCGATCTATATCCTTGCGAGCCGACGCGTCGCTGTGTTGCGTACCCACTGGGCGCTCTTGGGACTGGTGTACGGCGCTGCCGTGTGGGCAGTGATGAACTTGGTGGTGTTGCCGCTTACCGCGGTCGCCCCCAGCCCGATCACGACTGCGGCGTGGGTCAGCGGCGTCATGGGCCATGCTCTGTTCGTCGGCCTGCCCAGCGCGTTCTTCGCGAAGAAGGTGGAGGCATAAATGGTGTATCAGAAAAGCTGCAACAGTAGTGCTGGCTCAAGCGGCATGGGCGGACGGGTCTAGTTGGAACCGGGTGATGCCGCTGCTGGGTGCGGGTGGGCGGGCCGGTCGCCTCTGCCCCGCTCCTGCTTACCTGCATTGCGGACGACGCCGTCGCGGTGGACCGGCTGCTCGCCCGCGCCCAACCGAAACGTAATCAACAGGGAGTTCAAATGGCATCCTCAACACCGCAAGCAAACTCGCATATGACCCACTATCGGACGGCGACCGTGAACGACCGCACAGTCTTCTACCGCGAAGCCGGCGATCCCAATTCTCCAACGATCGTCTTGCTGCATGGACTGCCCACCAGCAGCCAAATGTTTCGCGAACTGATTCCGTTGCTAGCAGCCGACTTTCACCTGATCGCTCCCGATTACATCGGATTTGGACATTCTGATGCTCCTTCGAGAGATGATTTCGAGTACACGTTTGATGCTCTCACGGCACATGTGCGCGGTCTGCTCGATCAGCTCCATCTCACGTCGTACATCCTCTACATGCAGGATTACGGCGGGCCGGTGGGATTCCGCTTATTCGCTGAGGACCCACAGAAAGTAAGGGGATTTATCATTCAGAACGCCAATGCCTACATGGAAGGTGTAGGAGACGCCCCCAAGAAGGTGCTGATGCCGCTGTGGGAGAAGCGCACGCCTGAGACCGAGGGGCCCGCGCGCGATTTTGTCAGTCTGGAAGGCACGAAGTTCCATTGGTTAGTTGGCGCAAAGGATCCCGAGTCTATCAATCCGGACAATTGGGTACTCGATCAAGCATTACTCGACCGGCCCGGGGTGCAGGACTACCAAGTTGATCTGCTAGAAGACTATAAGTCCAACATCTCACTCTATCCCGAGTGGCAGGCTGCTTTCCGCGCGCACAAGCCCCGAACGCTGATTGCTTGGGGCAAGAAGGACCCGTTCTTCGTCCCGTCCGGCGCTGAGGCGTACCTGCGTGATCTGCCAGAAGCCAAGATCGTTTGGCTGGATGCTGGACACTTTGTACTCGACGAGAACGTGCATACGGTGGCGGGCGAAATTAAAGCTGTCTTCGGTCGGTAACATGGCGGCAATCGTCCTTCTCACCATTGTGGGCGAACCCCTGGGAGGATGGAGACACACTCAGAAGCCAGATGAATTCAGGAGACGTTTTTATGGACATCCATAGCCTTTGCTGTCACGGAGCAATCTGCGGAGGACACTTCAAATGAGCGAGCCTCAAGAGGAACTCACTGCGGCAGCCGACGCTGTATCGCCTCAACCTGCTCCTTCGTCGACCCCGGATGTCGAGCTTCGTCTTGATCTGGCCTTTCCCAGATTGAGCGAGGAAATGCTTGAAAGACTCGGCTCCTACGGACAGGAAGAGACCGTCCCGAAAGACACTTGTCTGTATATGTATGGCGATCGGGACACAGACATGTTTGTGGTCCTCACAGGGGAGATTGAAAGCCGGGTTCCAGTGAAAGGAGGAGGCTCAAAACGTTTCCGCTCTTTGCGTGCGGGAGAATTTACGGGCGAGCTAAACGTCTTGAACACGCAGAGATCCGTTGCCGAAGCACGAACGGCATCGACGAGCCGGCTGTTGCGAGTCTCTCGAATGAACTTGCGCACGTTGATGCGTGCTGAGGGCGATCTCGCGAATATTATCGTTTCCGCATGCATATGGCGTCGCATCGCCATGATCAGCGATCCATCTACGGGAGTCGTACTTCGAGGATGCGAAGGTAGTCCGGATCTACTAAACCTCCGTCGCTTTCTGGTTCGCAACTACTATCCGCACCGGATCGAGGCGTTGCCAACGAACGATGAACCCGACAAGGGCTCGGCTGCGACGAACATGCCAGAAGTCGAACTGCTGGATGGTCGTGTCTTGGTTCGGCCGGCCATCTGCAATCTCGCTGACGAACTAGGCATTACAGAACTTCCTGAACCCCATACGATCTATGATGTGGCTGTTGTCGGAGCAGGCCCCGCCGGTCTTGCCGCTGCGGTCTACGCAGCTTCCGAGGGCCTATCCACGATTGTGATCGAAGGAATTGCCCCTGGCGGCCAAGCCGGTACCAGCTCGAAAATTGAGAATTACCTCGGATTTCCGACCGGAGTTTCGGGGACGCAACTGGCGAGCCGCGGTCACCTTCAAGCTCTCAAGTTTGGTGTTCACTTCGCCATCTCACGTGATGTTGTGAGCGCAACGCAAGAGGATCACATGCATCGGTTGACCCTGTCTGGCGGGGTGGGTGTTTGCGCACGTTCTGTTGTGATCGCGAGCGGAGCGCGGTATAGACGACTTGACATAAAGAACCACGCGGATTTTGAAAACAGGGGGCTCTACTACGCTGCGACCGCGATGGAATCTCTGCAGTGTCGCGACCGAGAAGTTATCGTTGTAGGCGGAGGAAACTCCGCTGGGCAAGCTTCAGTCTTCCTCTCAGAAGTTGCAAAACACGTACACCACATCATCCGCGGTGCTTTTTTAGAGAGCACCATGTCGCAATATCTGATTTCTCGAATCGAGCGTTCCCCACAGATCACTCTCTACACAGATACAGAGATTGTCGAGCTTGAAGGTGAATCGGCACTTGAGTTCGTTACGTGGACGAATCGCAAAACGGGCGAATCGATGAGGAAGCAAATCTCAAGTGTCTTTGTGATGATTGGCGCGCAGCCGAACTCTGGTTGGCTATATGGCACGGTCAAGCTGGACAGCAAAGGATTTGTTCTTACCGGCGGAAGCAACGGATTTGAAGTCACACCTTATGCGACCAGTGTTGCCGGTATCTATGCTGTCGGTGACGTGCGGGCTGCTTCTGTGAAACGTGTTGCATCTGCTGTTGGAGAGGGCTCCGTGGTCGTCTCGGACATTCATCGGTATCTTGCTCAGAACCGCGTCGAATTTCCAGAGCGCACGAAAGTTAAGTGACAGTTGCCAGCGAGCCTCTTCCGGATTCTGCAAACCATGTCTAACCCATGCAGGAATTCAGATGAGCCGATCATGACACAGCAGCCGGCGATACTTCAGGTTTGCTCAAGTGCGTGACGAGAATTGTGAACTATTCTTCTCGCTTGTGGGATCTTGCCCTGAAGAGACTATACGCGGGAGCAACAAGCTGGATCGGAGTTTGCTGCTGGAAGGGATGGCTGACCGTCGCGCCATGGCAGATGAAGTTATAGCTAAGGAGGATGCAATGACGACGCCAGTCGACACAGTACGCGATTTCTATGCGGCAACAGCAGTAGGTGACACCGGGAAGATGGTTGGCCTGATGGCTCTCGACATCGAGTGGATCTCAGTTGTTGATTTCAACATTCAGGACAGAGGTCCTGAGGAGGTTATGAAAAAAGTGTTCGTTCCAATCATGCAGGAGTGGGAGAGCTTCTCACCAGCTCCTTCGGAATTTCTTATCGATGGCTCGACGGTGGTGTCACTGGGCCGCTTTGCTTGCGTACACCGTGCAACGCACAAACGTGCCGATGTTGCATACGCGCATGTATGGGATATCCAGGACGGGAAAATCAAACGCCACCGTCAATACATCGATACCTTGGCGCTTGAACAAGTTAGACGCCCCTAGCGATGCCGGAGCATCTTCATCGCGCACCACACTTTTCTTACTGGATGATTTGCAACAATCGCTCGCATAAGGAGAATTCTAGTGAACCGCTTATCGAAATACGTTCTTGCCACGGCCCTTTTTGCAGGCACGGCACAAGCCGCGCCGCTGGCTTCGACCAACGATACGACGACATATCACAGCGTGCAGGTGGACGGCATCGAAATTTTCTACCGGGAAGCCGGCCCTGAAGACGCCCCAACCATCGTGCTCATGCATGGCTTCCCGTCGTCTTCGCGTGAGTTCGACACGCTCATTCCCTTGCTCGCGACAAAATATCATCTGATCGCTCCGGATTATCCCGGATTCGGTCTGAGCGACACGCCTTCGCCCACCGCCTATACTTACACCTTCGATCATCTTGCCCAGACGATGACTGATCTTCTCGAGAAGCTGAAGGTCACCCGCTACACTCTGTACCTTCACGACTACGGCGCGCCGATCGGCTTCCGCATCATTCTGGCGCACCCCGATCAACTGCATGCGCTCATCATTCAAAACGGCAACATCTACAAGGCGGGCCTAGGAGCCAAATGGACAAGGATCGCGGAGTACT
Source organism: Candidatus Acidiferrales bacterium (assembly GCA_035507635.1). GTDB lineage: Bacteria > Acidobacteriota > Terriglobia > Terriglobales > Acidobacteriaceae > Sulfotelmatobacter. The sequence continues at coordinate 894 of DATJOA010000220.1, read as the reverse complement.
GGGCTGATCCGAAGGCGCATCCTGAGGTACTGAATGCGTTTCTTTCCTTCGAGGCCACCAAAGATCGGCACCTTGCCGGCACGTCTCATCCCGAGCGCTACAATCCCGATACCTGGAACAGCGAGTATGCCGATCTGTCGCGGCCCGGTCAGCGCGAGATTCAGGGAGACCTGCTCTACGACTACCGCACCAACGTCGCGTCTTATCCAAAATGGCAGGCTTGGCTCCGCGATCACCAACCCCCGACCCTTGTGGTTTGGGGCAAGAACGACCCTTCCTTCATCGCGGCCGGTGCAGAAGCCTTTAAGCAGGATCTACCGGATGCGGAAATCCACCTGCTCGACGCCGGGCACTTCGCACTGGACGAAAAGACTGACGAGATTGCAGACCTGATCCTCCAGTTCATGGCCAAACATCCTGGATGAGGGGCCGAGGTAACGAGCATCGCATACACCCTCGCTTCATCAGCATCGTCGAAACCAGGACCGCTACGCTGCTAACACGCTCAAGGGCCGAAAGACTCGGCTCCGGCTCAATTGTGATTAGATCACGTATAGGCCTGTTAACCGAAGGGTTGCGAGGGGGAGACTGGCCTGTTCTGGGCACGCGCGAGCGGCACCGAGTGACACGGCCCGGATACTCTCGCGAGCATCCAGGCCGCCGTGCTTCATCGAATCACAAAACACTCTTACTTTCTGTAGCCCGCTTGGTAGCCCAATTTGCAGAGGGATTTGCACGGTGAAAAGACGCCGATTCAACGACTTAGGTGAGTTGAAGGCGAGCTTGCAAAGCAGGTGCTCTCCCAGCTGAGCTACACGCCCTCCGACTTAACAGGTTAAGACACTTTACATCAATGCTTTAGATGCTTCAAGTTGGGACCATTTGGGACCATGA
>DATJOA010000219.1:0-18551 GCA_035507635.1 Candidatus Acidiferrales bacterium | reverse complement strand
GGAGCGGATTCGATCACCATCGTGAGCTTCATGGCAGGCGCTTCCATTTCGACCGCGGTCCTGGCGTCAGGATACATAGCGCCGTCAATGACGTCGGTCCAATGGACAAGATCGGCGACCGGTCTCGGATCGAATCCGAACCGCTGCTGCGCGACCATCGCGATGAAGCTGGTGCACGACTTGAAGTCGGGATCGTAAAACTTGCGATTGCTCTGGTCCTGCTCGAAGTGTTCGGCGTCCGCGGGAGACAGAAAAGCGCTCTCATGGTGGTCGAACCACCAGGTGATGTTCGGCGAACTGGAGTATTTGAAATCGACGATGGCATTTTCGTCGCCGTCAAATTGCCGCTCGTCAAACAACGCGCCGGCGCGATGCACCAGCCCGGTGAACTCGAACTCGACATCGCCGCGAATGCGTTCGCGATAGAAGCGGGAGAATAAGGCGGCGGAAGAAGCTCCGTCGAAACATTTGTCGTGATAAAAGACGCGAACTCGCAATCCGTTCCCCAATCCAATCAGAGTTCCGCGGAGCGTCGCGCGAGACTTGCGCGGGCACTTCGCAGGTAAAAGCTAATAGGATTGCCAGCTTGAGGGGGGAAAGTCAAGGGGAGAGAGATGAAGTACTGATGGATTTCCCTCAGCAGCGAGATGAAGGTGCTGGATAAACGCCGAGTGAAGGGCTGTTTCACAACGGATCCCTCGCCCCGCTGATGAAAACGCGGGGCTTCGGGATCACGGCATGCCTGAATCACAACTGAAATCGCCAGGCTAGATCGTGTTTGCCTGCTTTTCGGCCATGTCGCCAATGACCGGGAGCTTCCACATCTGTCCGCCGTTGGCTTTGAGGAGCAGGACGATCCAGACGATGAAGAATCCCACCCAAACCACGAAACCGAGCAACATCACGATGAGATGCCCGATGACCGGCACGATGCTGGCTGCGACGGTGAGGATCATCAGGGCGATCCACAAAACGATACTGGCGACAAAGAGAAAAATACTTTGGAACGAGTGAAACCGCACAAAGCGGCTCTTGTTGTAGGGTTCCATCACCAGGAAAATGATCGCAGGGATGATGGTAATGTAGGCAAGCATGCCGGCCACGTTATCCGCCATGCCCGAGGCCGGTGCGGCTGCCGTAACGGTCGCGGCGCCTCCGGCTGGGGCGCTTCGACCTGCGCAGGCGGCGCAGGTAGTCATGCCATCGGCAATTTGCGCTCCGCACATATTACAGAACGCCATAAGTGTGTCCTCCGTTTTGGGTGAGGACGAACGAACAAAGCTCGCCCCGAAAAACGTTCGCGGCAAAATAGCAAAAAGCTAGGACCAAAGCAATGGCAGAATTTCGTTGGAAATAACCCTGGGAGCGGCAATGGGGTATCCAGCTAGAGCATTGACGCGACAAGGGGCGAATAGTATGGTTCGGGCAAATTCCATGCGCAAGAAGGAGTGAATGAGCTCATTCTGCCCGGGTTGTGGCAACGACGTCAGCACAGAAGACAAATTCTGCCGGGTTTGCGGCAGCGCGGCCCCGAGTCCCCTGGCGCCTGCGACGGAAACGAGCGGCAAGGCTATCGTCAGCTTGATCAGCGGACTCTTCTTCTTCGTTTTTCCATTTGCCGTCCTCGCCATTATCTTCGGCCATTTGAGCCTTTCGGAGATTCGCAAGAGCGCCGGCCGGCTGAAGGGAGACGGGGTCGCCATCGCGGGATTGGTGCTTGGATACGTAGGGATCGCCGCGATTCCTGTGATCTTGATTGTGGCCGCGATCGCGATTCCGAACCTGTTGCGGGCGCGGATCGCGGCGAACGAAACATCGGCGGTGAGCGCAATGAAAGTCCTCAATACCGCCGAGATCTCGTATGCCGCCGCGCACCCGAATGACGGATTCACTTGTTCCTTGTCGACTCTGGCCGATGCGGGTTTGCTTTCCGGGACTCTGGCGAAGGGCCAGCAGTATGGTTATGCATTCGAACTCAACGGCTGCACGCCGGAGGATGGCGAGGTGGCCAATCGCCATTACCAGGTGGTCGCGTATCCGCTGAGACCGAATCAAACGGGAATTCGCGCGTTCTGTTCCAACGAGTCGATGATCCTCAAGGTCGACCCGGAGGGCTCTACGCAGAAGTGCCTGAAAAGCGGGATACCGTTGCAATGAAATTTCTTTGAGGGAGCGATCGAATGTTCTGTCCTCAATGTGGAGCGAGCAACACCGACAATGCGGCGGTGTGCGTGCAATGTGGCAGGAACTTGCAGCCCGCGGCTACGCCGCTGCCGGCAACCGGGCAGATCATCCCGCCGGGCGGGGCCGTGCAAAACTATCTCGTGTTCGCGATTTTGGCGACGGTATTGTGCTGCCTTCCGGCGGGAATACCGGCGATCGTTTACGCGGCGCAGGTCAATGGCAAGCTGCAGGCGGGTGATATCGCGGGGGCGCAGGCAGCGTCTCGCAACGCCAAGATGTGGTGCTGGATCTCGCTTGGACTGGGCCTGGCGACGATCGCGGTCTCGATTCTATTAATGCTTCTAGGAGTGATCAGCGGGCTGCATCATGAATGACGAGCCATCCCTGCTTGGGCAGAAAAAATATGTGCTGGTGGCGGGAGCATTAGCGGGAACAATCGGCTTGCTGCTACTGCGAAACTTCGATCCGGCAACTTCTGGGATTTTTCCGCCATGTCCGCTGCATTTTTTGACCGGCTGGTACTGTCCGGGCTGCGGCTCGCTCCGGGCACTGCACCAGTTGCTCCGGGGAAATCTGCGCGCGGCTTGGGCGCTGAATCCGCTGACTATGGTGCTCCTGCCATTTATCGGCTATGGACTAATGTCGCAATTATGGCTCGTGCTGCGTGGGCGCGGGCTTCCGGGCGTTTTCCTTTCGGCGAACGCGATTCGCGCCTTGTGCGGTGCGATCGTTCTATTCGGGATTCTGCGGAATCTTCCGGTACATCCTTTCAATCTGCTGGCGCCGGGCGCGACGTTGCACTGGTAGGAGCGGGGCGATGAGTTCGTTTTGTCTCGGTTGCGGCAACAGCCTGGCCGAAGGCGAGCGTTATTGCGAAGTCTGCGGGAGAGATTCGCAGACAAACCCGGCGACGCCCGCCGTCGATCCCGCGGTTGCGTTCGGATTGCCGCCCGAGACCAGCGGAAAAGCGATTTTCAGCCTCGTCAGCGGAATTTTGTTTCTGGTGCTTCCCTTCTCTGTTTGCGCCGTGATCTTTGGACATCTGTCTCTCTACGACATTCGCAAGAGCGCCGGCCGGCTCACCGGAAGAGGATTGGCGATTGCTGGAATTATTCTTGGTTATGTGGGCGTCGCGTTCTTCGCTGGGTTGATCGGACTTGGCATTTACGAGGAGAACAAGGCGAAACAAATGGCGGCCAAAAACACCGCCGCGAGCGGCGAGGCGTCGGTCATTTCGACATTGAGGGACGTGAACACGGCCGAAATTGCCTATGCCCGGCAACATCAGGACGTTGGCTACACCTGTTCCTTGTCCGATCTGAAATGGGCATGGAGGTTCAGCGACGACCTGGATTACAGCCGCAAGCATGGATATGTCTTCGAACTGCGGGGATGCATGAGCGAGAAGAAGAATGGTCCGGTAGCGAAATATACGGTCGTGGCGTATCCGCAGGCCGTGATGAAGCCGGGGCTCTCGGCTTTCTGTTCCGATCAGTCCGATGTGATTCGCGTGGCGCGAAACGGCTCCGTCGAGGATTGCTTGCGAACGGGATCGCAACTATCGGAAGAGGACATGAACCGTCCAAGACTGAGAAGGCAGCCGCACTGATTGGCCGTTTTTTAGGAATTCAGAGGGGACGCAGCGCGCTGCTTTTCTTCCGACAGTCCTCGCAGACTCCGTAAATCTGAAAGGTATGGCGTGTCGTGAGGTAGTGATACTTGCGTCCGATTTCCTGTTCGAGTTGACCAACTTCCTGCGAGAAAAACTCTACAGAGCTGCCACACTCCGTGCAGACCATGTGGTGATGGCTGCGACGGTTGTACTGATGCTCATAGCGGGCAATCCCATCGTGGAAGGCTACCTCGCTGGCGAGCCCGCATTCGGCGAGAAGCTTCAGCGTGCGGTAGACCGTGGTGTAACCGATGCGGGCGTCTTTTCTCTGGACGAGGCGGTGCAATTCGTCAGTGGAAAGGTGATCGCGAGTCTCCAGAAAGGTGCGCAGGATCGTATCACGCTGGGCGGTCTGCTTAAGCCCGACGCCCTTCAGGTGGCGATGGAGGATCTCCTGGGCCTCCCGCACCATCTGGCGCGAGATCGTGGGCTGGTCGTCGATGCGCTTCTGAAGCATGGGTGCGGGCAGCGAGTCAGGATACCACCGCGGCATCTTGAAATTGAAATTCATTTTCAAGACAGCGCCCAGCGTCTGTCATAGAATCGAAGATTCCATGAATACGATGGCAGAAATTCAACGCCCGGGCTCGCGGCGCACAACCTTGCTCCGTATCGTCTTAGGGCTGTCGGGCGTGGTCCTGCTTCTGGCTGCAACGGCACTGGCGTATCTCTATCACGTGGCGTACTCTGCCCTTCCCCAGCTGGATGGCTGGCTGCGAGTGAGCGGCCTCGGCGCTCCGGTCACGGTGACGCGCGACGGCCATGGCGTCCCTGCAATCGAGGCGGCAAGCCTGGACGATTTGTTTTTCGCGCAGGGATTTGTGACCGCGCAGGACCGTTTGTGGCAAATGGACGTGATGCGCCGGGCGGCCAGCGGCGAATTGTCGGAGATTGTGGGCGAAGACACGCTGAAATTCGACCGCGAGCAGCGGATTCTGGGCCTGCGGGCGGCGGCAAAGAAATCCCTGGCAATGGCGGGCGAACGCGATCGCAAATTTTTCGAAGATTATTCCCGCGGAGTAAATGCTTACATCGAGGCGCATCGCGGCCGGCTGCCGATTGAGTTCCGCATTCTCGGCTACGCGCCGAAGCCGTGGACGCCGGAAGACTCGATCGTCATCGCGAATCAGATGGTGAAGGACCTCAACTATGGACAGTTCTTTGACGTGCTGGCGCGCGAGAAAATCCTGGCAAAACTGGGGCCGGAGTTAACCGCCGACCTATATGTAAATCATTCGTGGCGTGATCGCCCTCCGACAGTGATGCGGGAGGATTTAACGCAGCCCGATAACGGCGACTCCGATGATGATGACGAAGAAGACGATTCACCCGATAACTCGGTGACGCAGCGGCAGGGCGTTTCGATTGCCGAGCAATTTGCTGTTCCGGAGGAACCGCCGGTGAACGGATCGAATGACTGGGTGGTCTCCGGCTCCCACACCATTAGCGGAAAGCCGCTGCTTTCGAACGACATGCATTTGGGGCATCAGATGCCGAACCTGTGGTACGAAGCGCATCTGCGATCGGCAAGTCTTGATGTTGCGGGAGTGACGCTTCCGGGTATGCCGTATGTGATCGTTGGCCACAATCAGCGGATTGCGTGGGGATTTACCAACGTCGGGCCGACGGTCACTGATATCTACATCGAGAATTTCAACGCGCAGGGCCAATATCAGACGCCGAGCGGCTGGATGCAGCCGGAGCATCGCGAGGAAGTCATTCACGTCAAGGGCAAGGCAGACGTCGATGTCGACGTGAGAGTTACGCGGCACGGCCCAATCGTCACTGAACTGGTTCCGGGAGAAACGCGCGCAATGGCCTTGCGGTGGACACTCTACGATGGCTTGCATATACCTTTCTTCGATGTGAATGCGGCGCAGAACTGGCAGGACTTCACAAAAGCGTTCTCTCAACTCGATGCGCCGGGGCAGAATGTCGTATATGCCGATGTGGACGGGAATATCGGCTATCACACGACGGGCAAGGTGCCGATACGCGCGTCCGGAGATGGAAGCCTGCCGGTGAGCGGCGCCGACGATGCGCACGAGTGGAAGTCATATATTCCCTTCGACAAGCTGCCGAATACCTACAACCCGCCGTCGGGCATTATTGGGACGGCGAACGGGAGGATCACGCCCGATAAATATCCGGATTCGATCAGCGTGGAGTGGGAAGCGCCGTGGCGTACGGCTCGGATTTATCACGTGCTGGAATCAGGACGGCAGTTTTCTGCGGCGGATATGCTCGCTCTGCAGACTGATATTTCGTCGGAGGCCGATCTGTTCGCAGCTGAGCGCTTCGTATATGCCGTCGACCATGCCTCCAAGCCTTCGGCTCGTGTAAAACAGGCAGCCGAGCTGATGCGAAGCTGGAACGGGCTCATGAAAGCCGATTCGGCGGCTCCGACCATCACCGAGAATGCGGTGCGCGAATTAACGAGATTGCTGCTGGAACCAAAGCTGGGAGCGGCTCCGGCCGATGCCGCGAATGAGGGAATCTTGAGCTGGAAAACGTATCACTGGGAGATGCGGTCGGTGTGGCTGGAAAATATCCTGTTGCATCACCCGAAGCGGTGGCTGCCGGAAAAGTATTCGAACTACGATGAACTGCTGACGGCAGCGGTCGAAGCCGCGGTGAACAGCCCGCAAGCGCCGAAGGATCTTGCTTCGTGGCGGTGGGGCGTTTTCAATGCGGTCGCGATACAGCATCCGATCCTGGGAAGGATTCCGATTCTCAAGTACTGGACAGCGCCCGGCGTGCAGGAGCAGTCCGGAAGCGGATATACCGTAAAGGCGGTCACGCGCTTTCACGGGCCTTCGGAGCGCTTTACCGCCAATATGGCGGATCTCGACCAGTCCACGCTAAATACTGTCACGGGACAAGGCGGGAACTTTTTGAGTCCCTATTACATGGATCAGTGGAAGAGCTGGTATGGCGGAACGACCTTCATGCTTCCCTTTAGCGAAAAGGCAATCGAGTCAAGCAAATCTCACCAGCTCACGCTCGAACCGGCGACACGTTAGGCGACACGTTAATTGGAAGGGTGTAGAGAAGATCGAGATTTATCGAGTGCGGTGGGACTTCGCATCCGCGAAGCTCTATCCTCGCTCAACAGGTACGTCGTCAGAAGAAGTCCATCGCCTTCACGTCGCCGATGTAGCCGGGGATACCAAAGGTGCCCTCGGGAAGGTATTGATTGATCAGGAGCACATCGCTCGTGGTGTCATAGACGCGGAGGTTGCCGCCTTCGGCAACATATTCGGCGTAACGACTAACGATTCCCTGTAAGCCGTCGACATTTCCGTTATCGGGCGGAATGATCACGGCGCCGCTGGCCACGTTGTAAATCGAGAGGCAGCCGCGCACTTCTCCAGCGCCGGGATTGCCCACATCCCCGACATTCGTGCAATCGTAGGAGCCGACGAAAACCTGGCCATTCTGCGTCAGATCCATGCGGTCGTGATAACCATCGGTGATTACCGCACTAGCGGTCACCGTCCCGGAACCGAGATCGACCACATCGAGACGTCCGCAGGTTTTCGCGGCAGTCGTCTGGCCGGTACAAGCGTTATTGGTTGGGGAAGTGCCTGCGACGTAAAGAATCGATCCACTGAGAATACCCCACGTAGCGGCATCGACCGGAATGGTGCCAGTGATGGTGAACGAGGTGAGATCGACAGTCATGACGCTGGCTTGCGTGCCGCCGCATTGCGGACCACAGTTCAGGACATAAGCTGTAGTCCCGCTGACAATCGCGTATACCGGGCGATCGAAACCTGGCACGAATGTACAAACCGCGTTGGGCGGATTCGAATAGCAACTGGTATCGACCGGAGGCGCCGCAAGTCCGGGCGAAAGCACGATCATGGAATTGGAATCGTTGCTGAAGACCAGGAGCTGGGTGCCGGTCGCGTTAGACACAACCGTCTGGGCATTGGGGGCGGCAATCGTCGTCGTGTCCCCGGTGGAGAAATTCGCGACGTTCACGGCTCCATGAATCGCAAATCCGGTAACGACCGCCGACGGAACGGCGGCGTAGGCAATCGGCTGAGCGGTGGGGATCACAAAACTGGTAGTTGGCCCCAGTATCCTCACGCCGCCGCCGATATTTTTTTCGGTCGCGGTGTTAACCGCGTAAAGTGAATTCGAGCTGGAATCGAATGCCCCGATGGTATTGCGGGTCGGAGAGGACGCCATCAGACCGGGGGAATTGCCGCCAGACAATGGAGCAAGTCCGGTGAGGGTATCGTTATATCCGTTGAGGATGATAAGCGCGCCAAATGAGCTCGTCGTCGTAACCCCTTGCGAGGCCAGCATTCGCTCCGTGCGGCCGCGGACGCGGTCGTAGTTGTAGCCGCAGGCGGTGAAACCGAGGCCAACCCATACTCCGAGCGTGAGAGCGAGGATGCGTTTCTTCAAACGGCTAGCTCCTAACAACATGAAAAAGGGAGATTTAATTGCGAAATCGTGGATTATAACAGACCGGCTGTTCTGAACTCGTGGCTCGCCATCTCCGGTCCGGCTCGGCTCTCCAAAGATGCGCGAACCAGCCTTCATCCTGTATCCTCAGCATTCATATATGGCGGGCGACTTTCTCAACCGAATTACGCAGTCTCCGGTGCTTTGCGACGGCGCCATGGGCACCCTGCTCTATGGCAAAGGCGTTTTCATTAATCGTTCGTACGATGAGCTGAACCTTTCCCAACCGGACCTCATTCGCGGGATTCACCACGACTATCTTCAGGCCGGCGCTGAAATTATTGAAACCAACACTTTCGGGGCCAACTCTTTCCGCTTGGCTCGACACAGCTTGGCGGACAAGGTTCAGGACATCAATCGTTCGGGTGCGCGGCTCGCCCGGGAGGCCGCCAAGAGCTTCGATGTCTGGGTTGCCGGATCGGTTGGCCCGCTCGGAACCAGAATCGAACCTCTGGGCAAGACGTCATATCAGGAGGCGCGCGACGCCTTCCGCGACCAGATTCAAGCGCTCGTAGAAGGTGGCGTTGACCTGCTGATTCTGGAGACGTTCGGGTATCTCGAAGAAATTCATCAGGCGCTGCTCGCTGCGGAAGATGTGAGCCAGTCGATTCCGATCGTCGCTCAAGTCACCATCGACGAAGACGGCAACTGCCTCGATGGATCCGATCCGGAGACATTCGTTCCGAAGCTGGCGGAGTGGGGCGCGGACGTGATTGGCTGCAATTGCAGCGTGGGGCCGGTCGCCATGCTGGAGGCGATGGAACGCGTGCGGACTTTGACCACGCTGCCGCTTTCTGCGCAACCGAACGCGGGTATTCCGAGATCGGTCGAGGGACGCAACATCTATCTCTGCTCGCCCGAGTACATGGCGAGCTATGCGCGGAAGTTCGTGGCTGCGGGTGTTCGGCTGGTGGGAGGCTGCTGCGGAACCACGCCCGACCACATCCGCGTGATGAAGAGCGCGCTTCGGGTGGGCGAGGCTCGAAGCAAGACTGCAACCGCGAAGGTAACGGGCGGAGCTCCTGCGCCATCGGCGATTCCTGCGGTTCCGCTGGAGCAACGGTCGGCGCTGGGTGGGAAGCTGGCGCGGGGAGAGTTCGCGACGATGGTGGAAATCGTGCCTCCCAAAGGAATCGATATCCGCAAGGAAGTCGAGGGGGCGCGATTCCTGAAGTCCGTGGGCGTAGACGCGGTGAATATTCCGGATAGTCCGCGGGCTTCTGCGCGGATGAGCAATCAGGCGCTATCGCTGCTGATTCAGCGGGATGTGGGAATTGACGCCATCCTGCATTACACCTGCCGAGACCGGAACGTGCTCTGCATCCAAAGCGACCTGCTGGGAGCGGCCGCGGTCGGCATCAAGAACCTGATCTGCATTACGGGCGATCCGCCGAAGATGGGGAATTATCCCGACGCCACGGCCGTCTTCGACGTGGATGCGATTGGGCTTGTAAATATCGTGCGGAATTTGAATCACGGGCTGGATCTGGGCGGGAATCCGATCGGAACCGGGACGGCTTTCGTGATCGGGGTCGGCGCGAACCCTGGGCTGACCGATTTGGATGAGGAGATCCGACGATTCGAATACAAAGTTGAGGCTGGAGCGGAATATGCGGTGACCCAGCCTGTTTTCGATCTGCGGCTGCTGGAGAACTTTCTACGGCGAATTGAACATTGCCGGATTCCGGTGCTGGCGGGAATCTGGCCCTTGGTGAGCGTGCGAAATGCCGAGTTCATGAAGAACGAACTGCGGGTTTCGGTGCCCGACTGGATTCTTGACCGCATGGCGCGGGCCCAAACGCCGGAGGCCGCCCGGGCCGAAGGGGTGGCCATTGCTCGCGAGATGCTGATTGCGGCGCGACAGATGGTGCAGGGCGCGCAGATCAGCGCTCCGAATGGACGTTACAGCTCGGCTGTCGATGTGCTGGAAGCGTTGGGCACCCAACCTGCCGCTTCAGTGTAAGCACAATTTCTCACCACAAAGGCACCGAGGTACGGAACGGCTTAAGGCGCGGCATTCCGACGTCCTCATAAACATAATTTTCAACCGGGTGAGGATCGAAAACAGATTTATCGATTCCGTAAACGTTTTCTTCCCGTAGAATCCCCGTGACTCCGAGTCTCCGTGGTGAGAATCCGACCTGCGCCTTCCCGATCCGGGAAAGGGTTTCTCTCTAAACACTACCTTTCACTCAAATTTCACTGGACACCACGTCGAAATAGTTGCATTACAATAGAGAGACGGAGCGAGAAGCCGTTGGCCAAATTTGAAGAGTGCCTCCAGCGACTGGAGAAAATTGTTCAGGAACTGGAAAAGGGAGAAGTCCCTTTAGAGAAATCGCTCACACTCTTTGAAGAAGGCATGCAGCTTTCTTCCTCTTGCCGCAAGGAACTGGAACAGGCCGAAGGCAAGGTGGAGATGCTGCTGAAAAAGAACGGAAAGCTCCAGGCAGAACCATTCGAGCCGCTGACAGAAAAGGCGCCTGCGCGCCGGTAAAACGTTCGCTTCTGTCCGCCACTCGGAGGTTTCCCTCAAGTTGCCTGTGGAGATGTGGTTCTACGGCCACCCCGCAGCCTTAGTCTCGCGTTAACGCGCGCTACGTTGACGACGGTTGAAGATCGGGGGATCTATGGCTCAGAGTGTCGTTCTTCTCGAGAAAGATCCGAGAGTCGCCCATTCGCTGGCTGGCGGACTGCGGCCGCATTTCTCGGTACATGTCACCCATACACGCGAGGAATTGCGCGACAATTTGTCGCACAATCGTCCCGAGGCCATGATTCTCAGCATGGAAGTCTGGCAGCTGCCGGAACTCGAGAGCTTGCATCGTGATTTTCCGGAAGTGCCGATTGTTTGCACGCACCGCATTCCTGACGAAGAGATGTGGGCGGCTGCGCTCGCCGCGGGAGCCTGCGACATGTGTCCCGCCGACGACGTGGACAACGTACTCACTTCTGTTCTGCGCAGCACGTCCGTGTCCCGCAGCGCTGCCGCTTAGGACAAGTTGAGTTCAAGAGAACAAGGACGCCCGGGGCGGCGTCCTTTCTTTTTTTGCGGCGATGGTGACCGGGCGCATCTCCTGAGTTATGCGAGCGCTTGCTATACTGCCACGTCATGTTGAAAGAGACTCTGGATCGAGGACAGCAACTGGCCGACGGGGCACTGGATCGCCTCATTCCGCTTGAGACCGCGCACCCGGTTTCGATTCACAAAGCGATGCGGCACAGCGTGTTTGCCGGCGGAAAACGCCTGCGGCCTGTCTTGTGCATGGAAGCGGGCAGAATGGTGGCCGGATCTCTGCCGGAGGGGATCGAGGAACTCGGGGCGGCGCTGGAGATGCTGCACACGTATTCGCTGATTCACGACGATCTGCCGGCACTCGACAATGATGATTTGCGGCGCGGGCGTCCGACGTGCCACAAGGCCTTTGGCGAGGCAATCGCGATTCTGGCCGGCGATGCGCTGCAGACACAAGCGTATGAGGTGCTATCGAAGCTGAGATGCCCGCCTGAGGCGCGAGTGCGGATTATCGAAGAGATCGCGCGAGGAACTGGCACGGTCGACGGGATGATTGGCGGGCAGGTGGTCGATCTCGAGGCCGAACATACTCGGCCGACGGCCGAGATGCTGGAATACATTCATCGCTCCAAGACTGCGGCGCTGATTACGGCGAGTCTGGTCAGCGGAGGACTGTACGCTGGCGCGAACCATAGAGAGGTCGCGAAGTTGCGGGCATTTGGGTTGGCGATCGGGCTGGCATTTCAGATCGTAGACGATGTGCTCGACGTGACGCAGACATCCGAGCAATTGGGAAAAACTGCTGGAAAAGATACGGCGTCGGAAAAAGCAACGTATCCGGCGTTATTCGGAATCGAAGCATCGGTGAGAAAGGCAGACGAGTTGGTGAACAGTGCATTCGCCGAACTGGAGAGTTTCGGGGAACGCGCTGGGCCGCTGAAGGAAGTTGCGCGGTTTCTGGTGGAGCGGAAAAAGTAAGAGTCCAGGGCTTTCACCGCAGAGGACACGAAGTCACCCGAAGGACAAATCCTACGGAAAGAGTCGCAATCCAGAGCCAAGGTAGCCTCGATCGACATGCCCGCTAACCCGACCAGCAATTCTTTAGACATTCTTGCCATCGCCGCGCACCGCGATGATGTGGAACAGACCTGCGGCGGAACTTTGCTCAAAGCATCGCAGCGCCGCCAGCGAACCGGCATTCTCGACCTGACGCGGGGTGAGATGGGTACGCGAGGAACGGCGGAAGACCGCGAGCGCGAGGCGAACGATGCGGCAAAGATCCTGGGAGTGAACTGGCGGCGCGCCCTCGACATTCCCGATGGACGGGTCGAGAACACGTGGGAGAACCGCTTGAAGGTTGCCAGTATGATTCGCGAGACTCGCCCCCGGGTCGTAATTCTGCCCTATTGGAAGGGACGGCACCCGGATCATTACACGGCCTCGATCCTCGGATACGAAGCCTGTTTCCTTGCGGGTCTGGCGAAGCTCGATCCGCAGAGCGTGTTGGCTGAGGGGTCAAGGGCGGGACATCCCCTTGGCAGCGCACGAGACGCTTCCACTACTGTTGCACCGCATCGCCCGTTCAAAATTCTCTATGCGACGCTTTATTACGACATTCGTCCGACCTTTGTGGTGGATATCGGCGAGCAGTTTGAAGGCAAGTTTGCGTCGATCATGGCCTACAAATCTCAATTCAGCGACCAGGAAGCCGGCAAGGACTTGTTTCCTGCTCACGATGAGATACGAACGCGCGTGGATTCTATGGCGCGCTTTTACGGCATGTTAGGGGGCGTGACGCATGCCGAGCCCTTCCTGCAAAAAGAAGTTGGTTTAGTGGATGATCTGCTGGCAATCCCGGTCGAATCAATTTAGCTGGAATAATTTCACCGCATCATGGGTTTCGGCAATTAAATCGAGAAGGAGATTGTGCGCCGGTAGTTTAGTATCAGTGTTCTCGAAAATTCGAGGTGACCTCCAACATGGGCAAGTTTCTGGTCGGATTGATTATTGGTTTGATTGCGGTTCCGCTGGCGGTATATGTGTATTTCGCGACAGGGATGGCGCCGGTGGCCGTCACGTCGCCGCCGATGCCATTCGAGAAAAAGCTTGCACACATGGCGCTGCATGCGCGCATTGATAAAGAAGCGCCAAAGACGGCGCCGATCCCGGCCGACGAAGCGAATTTCACCGCGGGGGTGAACATTTACAAGGAACATTGCGCAGTATGCCACGGCGTGCCTGGCGCTCCGCAAACGGCAATCTCGAAAGGCGAATATCCGAAGCCTCCCAAATTGCTGGAGGGGATGGGAGTGACCGACGATCCGCCGGGCGAGACGTATTGGAAGGTGGATGGCGGAATCCGCATGACCGGAATGCCCGGGTTTGGAAAATCGCTTTCCACAACCGAGATGTGGCAGGTCAGCGTGCTGCTTGCCAATGCCGACAAGCTGCCACAAGCGGTGAAGGATATTCTGACGGGCCAGGCAGCGGCTGCGACTCCGGCGACAACTCCGGAAACAAAGAAGAAGTAGTCCTGTAGTCCGATTCGACGATGGGATCGTTTCTCTCTTTCGTGTTTTCGTGGTGGGCGATTGCGCTCCAGGTGGTGGCGATCATCCACTTCATTCGGCGGCGTCCGAATCTTTTCTGGATCTTCATTATTCTCTTCACCTCGTGGATCGGAGCACTTATTTACATTGTCGTGGAAGTGATTCCGGATGCGGAACTGCTGCGGACATCGTTCCAGATGTTTCCGCGGCGGCGGCGCATTCATGAGTTGGAACGGGAAATCCTGGACAACCCTTCGGCAGGCAATTACGAAGAACTCGGCTTGCTGTATCTCGACGATGGCGATTACGCGCGGGCGCGGGCCTGCTACGACAAGTCGATCTCTGCCCGGACGGATTCTATCGATCCCTTTTATCGGCGCGGCGTTGCCGAAGTGGCCTTAGGCGATTTTCAAGCGGCACTTCCGGATCTTGAGCGCACGGTGAAAACCGATCCGGATTATGATTTCCATCGCGCGAAGGGGTTGCTCGCATGGACTTACGCGAAGACGGGGCAGCCCGAAAAAGCGAATGCCATGTTCCGCGAGGCGACGCGCATTTCGACGATTTCCGAAACGTACTACCATTACGCGCTCTTTCTCGAGTCCCAGGGACGAACGGCGGAGGCACGCGAATGGGCGCAGAAGATCCTCGATAAAAGAGTGACAATGCCGGGGTATCTGAAGCGGCGGGAGCGGCCTTGGTTTTGGAAAGCGAAGTCGCTGTTAGGACGGTTGCGGAAGTAATTGCTTCAGACTCAACCGGCGCCAAAATGCAGAATGCGCGATGATAAAATTTCCCGAGTGACGATTTCGAAAACTCCGATCCGGCTGCTGGCGACTGACATCGACGGCACGCTGCTGAATCCACAATTCCAGATATCCGAGGGCGACCTAGATGCGCTGGGGAAGGCGCATGCCGCGGGCATCGAGATCGTTTTAGTGACCGGGCGCAGGCATTCGTTTGCCCTGCCGATCGCGAAGCAGCTGGGATTCGATCTGTGGCTTATCAGTTCGAATGGTGCGGTCACTCGCTCGCTCGGCGGCGAGACCTTTCATCGAGACATGATGCCGGCCTCGACCTGCCGCCAGCTTTGTGGATCCATGCAAGAGTTTCGCGGAAACACCGTTCTAACGTTTGACAAGGAAACAAAGGGCGCGCTGGTTCTGGAGCGTTTGGACGAACTCGGGGCGAGCATCCGGCGGTGGCTCGAAAAAAACATCGAGTTCATTGACTTCGTAGTTCCCATCGAGAATGCGCTCGTCGACGATCCTATCCAGGCGATGTTCTGCGGGACACTCGCGCGGATGAATGTGGCGTTGAAGTCGCTGGGGCGGGCCGCGATGCAGAAGCAGATCACGGTGCTGAGAACCGAATACCCGGCGCGAGATTTGCTCATGATTGACGTACTGAATGCCGGCTGTTCCAAGGGGCATGCGCTGGAACGCTGGGCGAAATACCGGGGATTTCGTCGCGATGAGGTCATGGCCATCGGTGACAACCACAACGACGTGGAAATGCTTGAGTTCGCGGGCCATCCGGTTATCATGGGAAATGCGTGCGAAGAATTGCGCGCCCGCGGCTGGCGGGTTACGCGGGGCAATGATGCCTGTGGGGTCGCCGCGGCAGTGGAGTTGGCCCTGGGCGAGATGCCGCTGACAGTGGGATGAAATCCTTACATGCAGATCGACAGATCGTGATCATCGCGGTGCTCGCGATGGCTGCACTTCCCTGCTTTGCGGCGAAGGTCGCGGTCCTGAAAAATGGATTCTCCATTCGCCACGAGCGGAGCCAGGTAATCGGCGAAGTGACCCGGCTCTATATCAGCAAGGATGGATCAAGCTTCGTCGATGTTGCGACGACGCAGATCGATCACTTCGAAGAAGCTCCTGCGCTGCCGGATGCGGGAATCCGGTCTGCGTCTTCGGGAGCTTCGTCCTCGCTCGGCGTGCCACGGAGCGCCCCGTCGGCCAGCGCTGCCCCAGCGGCATTTCCGGATTCATCCGCAAATGATTTGAACGACGTTGTGAACGAAGCCAGCGGGAGATATCAGCTCGATCCCGATCTCGTGAACAGTGTGATCAAGGCGGAGAGCGGATTCCATGTTCGCGCAGTCTCTCCAAAGGGCGCGCAGGGATTGATGCAGTTGATGCCCGGCACCGCATCACAATTAGGGGTTCCGAACGTGTTCGATCCCCGCGCAAACGTAGAGGGTGGAACAAGATATCTGCGGGAATTAATGGAACGCTACAACTTTGATATACCGAAGGCGCTGGCTGCCTACAATGCCGGTCCACAGCGGGTGGAGCAGTTCCGGGGGATACCTCCTTATTACGAGACGCACGCCTATATTGCCCGAATTGTGCGCGATTTCAATAAGAAGAAAATGGCGCAGCAGAAAGCCCTAGCCGCGGCGAAGAAAACCTTAGCCAGCAAGACGACGACTGCGAGCGCACGCTCAGCCACGACAAAGAAGAAACCCATCGGGACTGCGCAGGCAAAGGCCGCGCTGGGGAGTCAGTAGATTCCTGTCGGCCTCGCGTGATCCAATCGCGCCGCTATCGCGCGTTTGACCGTGGCGGCTCAGTCATTTACTTTGAGTGGTGCCGTTTCTCCACGCCCAGGGCGGGGCTGCGGCGCGGAATAGTTCCCCCTTCATGGACAAGAAACGCATTCTGGCCAGCGTAGCAGTGTTTCTCGTGCTGGTCTTCCTGTTTTACCTTCAATACCGCCATTGGCGCAGCTTCGACTGGGCTACCTTCTGGAGCCAGACTCATCGCATCAAGTGGATCCACGTCCTGCACGGAATCGCTCTCATCTATTTCGGGTACCTCTTGCGCGCGTGGCGATGGAAGATTTTCTTGAATCCGGTGCGGCCGAAGACGAAGACCATCCAGATGGTTTCTCCAACTCTGGTGGGATTCACGGGACTGGCATTGCTGGGACGCGCAGGAGAATTCATTCGTCCGTATTTGATTGCGCGTCGTACAGACCTGCCGGTGTCATCGCAAGTCGCTGTCTGGAGCGTGGAGCGGATTTTTGACATCGGGGCATTTACGGTTCTCATGATGCTGGCAATCTTTCTGCCCAGCGCGCTGCCGTCGATTCCCCACCCCGAATACTATCTGCGCTTCCGCGAGATTGGTTTCATTCTAGTGGGACTCGTAGCTTTGACGGCGGTTGCGGCGGTGATCATTCGCCGCAACGGGGATCGAGTTGCGGGGTGGGTCGAGAAGCAATTCGCGCATCATGGGCACGCGCTGGCGCACAAGGTGGCGCAGAAGGTGCGCGAGTTCGGCATGGGGCTCAATACGATTCACAGCCCCATCGCGATGTTCTGGCTAACCGCGGTTTCAGTCGGGATGTGGTACGTCATTGCGCTCGCGTATCACGAAGTGACCCATGCTTATGGAGTAGATGCGCTCGAAATTCCCGTGTCCCAGCTGCTGATCCTGATGTTCTCCAGCATGCTGGGCTCGATGCTGCAACTACCGGCAGTCGGCGGCGGGTCGCAGATCGCTACAATTTCGACGCTTTCGAACGTTTTCGATGTTCCAGCGGAGTTGGCAGCGAGCTGCGGAATTATGCTGTGGCTGGTGACATTTTTCGCAGTCGTGCCGTCAGGGCTGATCCTGGCGCATCGCGAGAGGCTCTCGTTGCGGAAGCTTTCGGTCGAGAGCCATCAGGCGGAAAAGGACGGCTTCGGCTAGCGAAATCGAAGAGTGTGTCCGGGGCGGGCGGTGGGCGAGTGGAGGCCCCGGGCGGAGTCGAACCGCCGACCAACGGTTTAGGAAACCGCTGCTCTGTCCGTCTGAGCTACGGGGCCCCTTTAGAATCAACACGGCACTTTAGTGCTGTTGCATGTTGTTCCATATTGGGTCAAGATTGGTCCATGCAACAACGCTGGCAAGTTGGTTATTTGTTTACCCGGCATAACGGTTGGTTCGTGCGCTACTACAGCACGAAGATTGTAGACGGTCAGCCGAAGCGGGTGCAATGCTGCAAACGTCTTTGCGATGGGGATGTACCGAAGAAGACGGTTGAGCAGCTGCGCTATGAGCACATGGCCTCGGTGAACGAGGTCACACAACCGCAAGCGGACCTCACCATCGTTGATTTTTGGGACAAGACTTACGAACCTTTCATCGAAGAAAACCTGAAACCTTCGACGGTGCGCGGTTATAAACAGGTGTGGGCTGCGCACCTCAAGAAGCACTTTGGCACCGTGTTGCTAAAGGATTATCGAACCCCTCACGGCTCTGTGTTCCTCACTTCCCTGTCAAAGACCTACGCTAAACACACAGTGCAGAGCATTCGCTCATTGGCCTCGGGCATCTTTTCTCACGCGGTGAACCTCGGGCACATCGAATCGAATCCGTGGCACGATGTGAAGGTGCTCGGCAAGACCAAAGAGGTTCCGGCCACAAAACATTACCCGTTAGAGGAAATCGAAAACATCATCAGCGCGTTGGTTGAGCATGTCGATTGTCAACTCATCATGGCGCTTGCCTTCTTTTTGGGATTGCGAAGGGGTGAAATTGAAGGCTTGCAGTGGGGTGATATTGATGCAGGGTTCATCCACATTCGGCGTAGTGCCTGGCAAGGCCACATCACTACACCCAAGACGAAGAAATCGGTGCGCTCCATCCCCATC
>DATJOA010000218.1:0-21165 GCA_035507635.1 Candidatus Acidiferrales bacterium | reverse complement strand
TCTACAGCTTTCCCAGAAATTCGGTGACATCGGGCTCGGTCCAATCTACCGCGCCGATAAACTTGCGCCGCATGACCCCGTTTCGGTCAATCACATAGGTTTCGGGGAACTTGAACGTGCCATACAGATTGCTGGCCTTCTGCCCGGGATCGCGCACGGTTAAGAGATTGACGTTGTGGTCTTTGAGGAACTGCTTGTAGGCGCCTGCATCTACGTCGACACTCACTGCCAAAACGGTGACACCTTTCGCCTTCATGCGCCGCTGCATTTCCACCAAAGACGGCATCTCTTCCACGCACGGAGGACACCACGTTGCCCAGAAGTTCAGCACCAGAACCTGCCCGTGAAATTGGGTGAGGCTCACGCTGCGGTCGGAATCGGTGATCGCGAAGTCGGGAGCGTTCGATCCGATGCGCGGAGGCCGCGATCCGCTATAACAGCCGATCAGCGGAACAAGAATAGTTGTAAAGAGAAGAGTCGTGAGTCGTCGGCCGAGGCGTTGCACCCGTCTATAATAATGGACTCGCAGCTTTGCTGTGGAGGTTGTCAGGGTGGTGGGCGCCTGACCCGCCTCAAATCGCAAGGATGGCAGCTTTTCGAGCTGTTCCAGCTATGGAAAATACACGATCTGTGTCGGGAGATATGCAGGTTTCAATCATCATTCCCGCGCGCAACGAAGAAGCAAGCCTGGGATCCTGCCTGGGGTCGCTGGTCGGCCAATCTGCAGTGACTTTCGAAATCATCGTCGTTGACGATCACTCGACCGATCGCACGCGCGAGATCGCTTGTTCTTTTCCCAGCGTGCGTGTGATCGATGCGGGACCGCTGCCTGAAGGCTGGACGGGAAAGAACAACGCGGTAGCTGCGGGGGCCCGGGTTTCCAGGGGGAAATGGCTTCTCTTCACCGATGCCGATACCGTGCATCTGCCCGGTTCGCTGGCGCATGCGTTATCCGAAGCCGAAGAGGCGGACGCTGACATGCTCTCATATTCTCCGGAGCAGATCATGATCACATTTTGGGAGAAAGCGATCCTCCCAGTCGTCTTCGCGGAACTTGCGCGACAATATCCGCCCGCCCGAGTTAGCGATCCGAATTCGACCGCGGTGGCTGCGAACGGTCAATACATTCTGGTGAAACGTTCGGCTTACCAGGCGGTCGGAGGACACTCTGCCGTGGCATCGAGCATTCTCGAAGACGTAGCTCTGGCGCGGGCGCTAAAGACGGCAGGACGCACAATTCGCTTCCTTTACGGCGCAGGAACAGTTCGCACCCGCATGTATCGCAGCTTCGGCCAACTGCGGGAAGGCTGGACGAAGAACCTCGCCCTGCTGTTCCCGCAACCCCGATGGCTCGCTGCGAGAATTCTCGCATTATGGCTGCTACTGCCCATTACGCTGTTTTTGGCCGCGGCTTCGAGTGTTTGGTGGCTCGGCGTTTTTGCGGTTGTCTTCGTATACTTGATTTCTCGGATTGGGAGATCAAACCTACCGTTGAGCAGCCGCCTTCCCGGTACATTCTTTGGTCTGCCGATGTTCACTTACTTGCTGCTACGATCCGGGCGGGCGCATGCCGGAGGAGACATCCGTTGGAAGGGCCGAACCTACCAGGGAGAACAGCATTCAATGACAAGGGACACGGAACAACCCCCGCTGTCGGTCGGAAAATCTGCATGAAACGTGCCGCTAGGTTTTCTCTGCTGTTCCTGCTGGTGTCCGTGGGGGCGAATGCTTGGGCAAGTCGGCCCAATGGCCGCGCACTCTTGGAAGCAAGCTCGATACCCACAGCAAATGATTCCCCGCAGTTCACCGAGACGACCATCGATCCCGGCCTTCGCGTGGGCCCGCTGAAGATCGGCGACAGCCTCGACCGTACGCTCGAAGTCTTTCCGAAAAAGGACGAAGATCAGCAGTGGGACGATACCTGCGGAACAACGCTGGATTGGGTTGATAGCTCCAATCCCATGGGCCGCGGCGATGTCTATATCCGGTTGAGGAAGGGCAAAGTATTTCAAATCGAATCATCAACAACGCGCTTCCAAACGTCCGAGGGCGTCACTACCTTCGAATCGCCCGATAAAGTGGCAAGTTCCTACAAAGGTTTGCGGGCATGGGTTCTTTTGACCCCTCCAGTTCCATCCCTCGGAGACCGGCCACTTGTTTTCTGGATCGATAAGAAGAAGGGCATTGCGTTCGCGTTCGCTTACGATCCGTCGCATCACAAACGCTATGTTTATAAGGTTATCGTTTTCGAGCCCAACAAAGATTTCTGTCCCGAACAGGAAAAAACAAGCTCTCCCAAGTGGCAGCCTATTCGACCTTATTCGGTTGAGCCTCCGGCCGAACTGAGCCCTGAAACGCAATGACCCGGTACGTTATCTAATGAAAGACCAAGCATGGTTTATTTGACGCGCAAAGCCGAGTTTTCCGCCTCGCACTACTATCACAATCCGGAGTTCAGCGCCGAGGAAAACCTTCGCCTGTTCGGAAAGTGCAACAATCCGAATGGCCACGGCCACAACTACACGCTTGAAGTCACGGTGAAGGGAGACGTCGATTCCCGATCGGGATTCGTCGTCGACCTTAAGCAACTGAAAGAAGTCATGCAGCAAGAAGTACTCGAGGCCATGGATCACCGCTTCCTCAACAAAGAAGTTCCCGAATTCCTTCACCGGATTCCGACCACCGAGAACCTCGCGATCGCTGTGTGGCAACGCCTTCAACCCAAGTTGAAGAAAGCACAATTGCACCGAGTACGAGTGTATGAAACGCCAGACCTGTTCGTAGATTTCTACGGAGAAGAATAAAAGGTCTCTTAGCAAGAAGCTGGGAGCTGGTAGCCAGTAGCTGAATCATGAACGCCCATCTTACTCGCCGCTATCTGTTCTCAGCCTCGCACCGGCTGCACAGCGCAGAAATGTCTGCGGAAGAAAACCGCGAGACTTATGGCAAGTGCAACAATCCCCACGGGCACGGCCATAACTATGCCCTCGAAGTCACGGTCAGCGGGCGGGTGGACGAAAGCACCGGCATGATCTGCAACCTGGTCGATCTTGACGGATGCGTCGAGCAGGAAGTCCTTTCCCGCTATAACCTTGAGAATTTGAATGTGCTTCAAGAATTCGCCAAAACTGTGCCCACAACGGAAAATCTCTGTATCGAGATCTTCGAAATATTGCAGCGCAGCTTCCCCTATGCGCATCTTGAAAGAGTGAGATTGGAAGAAACCATGATGAACTCCTTTGAATATTCCGGCGGCAGGGAAGTGCCATACCGATAATCAAAGGAGATCAAATTTCGGTTGCTTAATCCTATGACTCCATCCCAGTTGGAAAAAACCAAAGAGCCGGCTACCCTGACGAGCGCAAGTTACGAAGATCTTGTCCGCGAAATGTTGGTTCGATTGGGGGAAGATCCGGGCCGCGAAGGACTCACGGCGACTCCCGAGCGCGTGCGCAAAGCCATGCAGTTTCTGACTAAGGGCTACCACGAAGATCCCGAAGCGCTACTCAAAGGCGCGCTGTTCACGGTCAGCTACGACGAGATGGTCATCGTCAAAGACATCGAGATGTTCAGCCTGTGCGAGCACCACATGCTGCCATTTTTCGGCAAGGTGCATGTCGCCTACATTCCGAAGGGACGCGTGATCGGGCTGAGCAAGATCCCGCGGTTGATCGAGCTTTTCTCGCGGCGTCTGCAGATCCAGGAACGGCTCACGACGCAGATCGCCGAGACGATTCAGAGAGTCATCGAACCGCAAGGCGTTGGCGTAGTGATCGAGGCTCGGCATCTCTGCATGATGATGCGCGGAGTCGAAAAGCAGCACTCGGCGGCCGTGACCTCGTCCATGTTGGGAGTTTTTCGCAACGAAGAAGAAACTCGCAGCGAGTTCCTATCGCTGATTCGCCCGCGTCCGAACGGCGCTTAGCGTGTGGGGAACAGCCGTCCAGTGTCCGGCGGAGCAGATTTCGCAATCCACCCCCGGAAAACATCCGCTAGCTCTTCGCCAACGCTATAGCCTGCCGCACGTGCCCCTTACTTTTCTTCAGCGCGGCGGTGGCCCGCGATCGTGACACCCTCGCGGCCAGCATCACCACTGCGACCGGAGTCCGGTTGCCGCTTGCGGTGAGCGCCCGGGATGCAGTTTCATGATCCGTTCCCGTTGCCTGCTCAACAATCCGCACCGCGCGCTGGATGAGCTTTTCATTCTTGGTCCACACATTGACCATGAGGTTGCCGTAGACATATCCAAGACGCGTCATCGCACCGGTAGAAATCATGTTCAGGACCATCTTGTGCGCCGTGCCGGCTTTCATTCGCGACGATCCGGCAAGAACTTCGGCGCCGACTTCGGTCACGATGGCAAATTCTGCCGCCCGCTCGAGTGGCGAATTGCGGTTACAAGTCAGCGCAATCGTCCGTGCCCCGCGCCGTCTCGCATACTCTACCGCTGCAATTGTGAATGGAGTGCGCCCGCTGGTCGCAATGCCAAGCACCACGTCGTGCTTTCCGGGCTTTCGTTTCTTGATCTCGCGCAGGGCCAGGGCAGTGTCATCCTCGCTCGCTTCCGTGGATGCACCCAGCGCTCTGGGGCCTCCAGCCATAATGAATTGAATCGTTCGCGGATTGGTATTGAACGTGGGTGGAATCTCCGAAGCATCCAGAGCGCCCAGCCGCCCGCTGGTTCCGGCGCCCACGTATATAAGGCGTCCCCCGTTTCGCAGCCTATCGGCTACAACGTCGATCGCCCGGGCAATCTGCGGCAGCGCTCGACGCACCGCCGACGCCACAGTGGCGTCTTCGTCATTCATCAACTGAACGATTTCGAGCGACGACATCCGGTCGAGATCGCGCGCCTTCGGAAGGATTTGTTCTGTAAGAAGCTGCCGAAGATCAGGATTCTCGCTATGAGTTTGGGTCAAGTCTTGAGCCTTTCGAACTGAAGCCGTCGGTTTTGCCGAATGCTGAGTTGGAACTGCGCAGGGCTAAGGCCCCGAATCATTCTAAACGCTGAAATGTCGCGCGGTGGTTGAAGTCTTCCACAGCCTCGGCCCAGAATGTGTTCAGGAGAGCGCCCCGATCACTGCATCATGAAATCTGGGCCGTAGCTGCTTGATTGCCTGATTCGAGCAGTCGGGCCACGTGCGATTCGTCAGCAGCGTGATCGAAAGCTTGCGGTCCAGATCAATCCACAAGGACGTCCCGGTATATCCAAGGTGCCCGTATGACGCGGGACTGAAATATTTCCCCGACTGCGAAGGCTTCGACGGCGTATCCCAGCCGAGAGCACGCGAGGTGCCCGGCGGCTCTGTCTGACGAGTCCTGAACAACGCGATCGTTTCCGGCCGCGCGATAGGCGCTCCTCCAAGCAGAATGGCATGCGCAAAGCGTGCAAGGTCTTCTGCGGTTGAGAAGAGGCCGGCATGTCCAGCCACGCCGCCAAGTACGTACGCGTTCTCATCTTGCACTTCGCCTTGAACGATCCGGCCCCGAAATGTACTACGCGGCTTCGCGAGGGTGCCTGGTAAGCGCTCGCCGACATGGTCACGCTCGTCGGCCGTTGGAGGAATCTGGGGACGAATATCTTCTGGCGGATTGAACGCGGTGCCTGCCATCGCGAGCGGCCCGAAGACTTCCCGCCGGCAGAAAGAATCGAGTGGTTCTCCGGCGATCCGTTCAAGCGCCACGCCAAGCACAATAAACCCGATATCGCTGTATTCGGCCCGCGTCCCCGGATCAGCCGTCAATGGAGTCGCAAACGCTGCCTGCAGGAGTTCGTCCCGCGACTTCACGCGAAGGTATAGCTTCTCGTAAGCGGGCAGCCCGGAAGAATGAGCGAGCAGCATGCGAAACGTGATCTCCTCGCGCCGCGGCTCCGGTCCACTGCAAAACTCGGGAACCGTTCCAGCGACCGGCGCGTCCAGTTCGAGCAAGCCGCGCTCATAAAGAATCATCGCCATCGCCGCCGTGGCCACCGGTTTTGTGAGCGATGCCAGATCGAAGATCGTGGCCGGCGTCACTTCGGGCGCATCATCCGCGTACGTAAACCTGCCGAAGGCTCTTCGCGCCCTGACTCTGCCATCCAGAGTGACCGCAACCGATGCCCCCGGAAAAATTCTTTCCCTGATCCCGTCGCGCAGAGTCTCGAACGCCGCAGAAAACACCGCGTCCTGATCTTCAAAAGCCGGAACAAGTTTGGCTGTTTGTTTCAGTGGCTGTGTGCTCATCAGCGAATGCGAACGACCTGAGCGCGTTATAGCAAAGTTGGCAGCGAACCGCAAAGATCATACCCTTCGGCGGATTCTCTCCTCCTAACCATGCGGGCACCCTCCTCTCGATACCTTGAGTCCTCTGTCGAGCTTGTGTATCGTCAAGACCATCTTCCTTTTCAGGTCAAAATTGAACGCGGTGATTACTTCTATCGTTTCGCGCCTTGTCCTCCGGAATTGCGCTCGGATTCTCTTCGCATCCTTGATTTGCCTGCCCGCAGCCGCCGTTTCATCCCAGCTTCCCGCAGTCCGGCTAAGCGGCGTGGACTCGATCATCCAGCAATCGATTGCCGACGGCAACATTCCCGGCGCCGTTCTCATCGTGGGCCACAACGGCGCGGTCGTGTATCGCAAGGCCTACGGCATGCGCTCGCTGGAACCGCGACGCGAAACGATGACGCTCGACACCATCTTCGACCTTGCCTCGTTAACCAAGGTCATCGCCACGACGACAGCTGCCATGCAACTGATGGAGCAGGGCAAGTTCCGCATGAATGACCCTGTTTCGAAGTACCTGCCGGAATTCGCGCAGAATGGCAAGGATGACATCACGATCCGGCAGTTGATGACGCATTATTCGGGGCTCGCTCCCGACCTCGACCTGACGACGCCATGGGAAGGAAAAAACACGGCATACCAGTTGGCCTTCGTGATGCCGCCGGAAACCGTGCCCGGCTCGGGGTTCGTCTATAGCGACATCAACTTCATCATGATGGGCGCGCTAGTTGAGCGTATCTCTGGAGAAACTCTCGACGACTACACGGCAAAGCACATCTTCATGCCGCTAAAAATGCTTCACACCCGCTTTCTTCCTCCTGCCGCGTGGCGCCCGAGAATCGCGCCCACACAGTATGACGAGAACGATCACATGCTGCGCGGCGTTGTGCACGATCCGACCGCGAGGCGGATGGGCGGCGTAGCCGGTCACGCAGGACTTTTTTCTACGGGCGACGATCTCGCGAAGTTCGCGCAGATGTTGCTCGATGGCGGCGATGGAATTCTCGCAGGCGTTACGATTGCCAAAATGACCCAGCCCGAGACGCCTCCCGATGCGCCCGTACTCCGCGGCTTTGGCTGGGATATCGATTCTCCTTTCTCCACCAATCGGGGCGACCTGTTTCCCATCGGATCCTACGGCCATACCGGCTTCACAGGCACCTCGATCTGGATCGATCCGATCACAGATTCTTACGTCATCCTGCTGACGAACAGCGTGCACCCGCGCGGCAAGGGAAATGCCATCGGCTTGCGCGTGAAGGTAGCTACGGAAGTTGCCGCTGCGCTGAATCTCACCCCGACCGAAAAAGACGAAATGCGCGCCAGGAGTCTCACCGGCTATAACGAGGCCTTCACCGCCGAGCGCCGCATGAATACCCGTAATGGCAGCGTCAAGAACGGAATCGACGTTTTGGAAGATCACAACTTCGATGTGCTGAAAGCCGCGGAAGGCAAGAAGCACATCGGCGTCGTGACGAATCAGACGGGCATCGATGCGTCCGGACGCCGCACCATCGATGTGCTCGCCCAGGCGCCAGGAATTTCGCTGGACGCAATTTTTAGCCCGGAGCACGGCGTCGCCGGCACGCTCGACACAACCGACATCAACAATTCCAAAGACGCCGCGACTGGCGTCCCGGTGTATAGCGTCTATGGCGCGAAAGATGCTGACCGTCGGCCACAGCCTGATGTTCTTCGTTCGCTCGACGCAATCGTTTTCGACATTCAGGATGCGGGAGTCCGCTTCTACACCTACGAAACGACCCTCGGATATTTTCTGGAAGCGGCCGCCAAAGCGGGAATCGAGATGATCGTTCTCGACCGTCCTGATCCGATCACAGGCTCGTTCCTGCAAGGTCCGGTTGCCGACGCAGGTCACGAGAGCTTCACGAATTACTGGGCTGTTCCCGTGCGCCACGCCATGACGATCGGCGAACTAGCCAAGATGTTCAACACCGAGCGCGGCATCAATGCGAAACTGACCGTCGTTCCCATGGAAGGATGGGAGCGCGGCGACTGGTTCGATTCCACCGGCCTCGATTGGGTGAATCCGTCGCCAAATCTGCGCAGCGTAACTGAAGCGGCGCTTTACCCGGGAGTCGCCCTGATCGAAGGAACCAACGTTTCTGTGGGCCGCGGCACCGATACTCCGTTCGAACTGCTCGGGGCTCCCTGGATCAAGAGCAAAGATCTTGCCACTTATCTGAATGCGCGCGGCATCATGGGTGTGCGCTTCGTTCCCGTGACGTTCACCCCGAGTTCAAGCATTTACAGCGGCCAAGCCTGCCAGGGGGTCAACATCGTCCTCACGGATCGCAATGGTTTCGGCGCTCCCGGACTCGGCATAGAGTTGGCCGCCGCCCTGCACAAGCTCTATCCGTCCGATTTCAAGATCGAGAGGATGCAGGCCTTGCTGGTGAATCAGTCGGCCTATGACGCGCTGGTGGCAGGGCAGGATCCGCGCCGAATCGAGCAGGACTGGCGTCCCGACCTGAACAAGTTCGACACCATCCGGCAGAAGTACCTGATCTACAAGTGATGCCTCTTTTGCAGGGTTACAAGGCAGAAGCAGATCCGGATAACTTCCCGAGAAATCCGGGCATCCTAGCCCCTAACCCGTGATAATCTCGGGCGTGAAGGGCCCGGCCGCTCGCTGCTGGAGGTGTTTCATGCGCGTGTTTCTCACCCTGCTTCTCAGCTCAGGCTTTGCATTGGCACAGGCAGCCCAGCCGCAGGCGCCCGCAGAGCCTTCGCCAGCACCTTCAAACCAGGCGACTTCCACGCCGGTCGCGCGCGATCCCAACACGCTGGTCATTCCGGCCGGAACCAAGATTCCCTTGACACTGGCGCAAGCCATCTCCACAAAGAACGCTCGCGAGGGAGATGCCGTTTACGCGCAAACAGCGTTTCCGTTCGTTCTGAACGAGCGCATTCTGATTCCCGCCGGCACCTACATTCAGGGCAAGATCATGCACACCGAACACGCCGGACGCTCCAAAAAGCGCGCCGAGATGCTGATCCATTTCACGACCATGATCTATCCCAGCGGATACACTGTCATGCTCCCCGGATCCATCGACAATACGCCCGGCGCGGACAACAAAGGAGTGAAGGATTCCGAAGGCACCATTCAGCAGGATAAAGACACCGGCAAACGTATCGAGGACGCCGCCAAGGGAGCCGCTGTCGGAGGCACCGTCGGCACCATCGGTGGCGCGGCGGCAGGTGGATTGAACGGCGCTCGCTACGGAGGTCTTGCCGGAATCGCCGGTGGAATCGCGTGGGCCCTCTTGAAACACGGTCCGGAACTCAAGCTCGAGGTCGGAACCTCAATCGAGATGGAAATCCAGCGTGACATTCCCATCGACTCGAGCCGGATTCACGCAGCGCGAGCCCAATCCTAACGTTGGGCCATGTCCCGACGCATCAAGGCCGCCAACGTCCCAGCCGCAATTTGACTTTCGCTTTCTGCCTGCTGCTATACAATCCGCGGTAGGAGTGTCTTTCGGGCATTCCGTACGTGGAGGCGTGTCGTGGGAGAACTCAGTTTTGGTTTCGGCACAATTGTCGCCATTGTCGTCGTCATCTACCTTCTTAGCTCGATCAAGATTCTCGCCGAGTACGAACGGGGAGTTATCTTTCGCCTGGGTCGCCTGCTGCCGATAGCCAAGGGGCCCGGTGTGATTCTGGTTTTTGCCCCCATTGATCGTATTGTTCGTGTATCCCTGCGGCAGGAGGCTCTTGAAGTTCCTCCTCAGGACATCATCACGCGCGACAACGTTACGTTGAAGGTTAACGCTGTGATCTTCCTTCGCGTGATCGAGCCGCGCAAAGCGGTCGTCGAAGTCTCCAACTATGTCTACCAGACTTCCCAGTTCGCTCAGACAACCCTGCGTTCGGTGCTGGGCGAGCAGGAACTCGACGAACTACTGGCCCATCGCGACAAAATCAATCTTCGCCTGCAAAGCATTCTCGATACGCACACATCGCCATGGGGCGTGAAAGTCACGAATGTAGAAGTCAAACAGGTCGACCTTCCCGAATCGATGCTGCGCGCGATGGCGAAACAGGCCGAGGCGGAACGCGAAAAGCGGTCGAAGATCATCCACGCGGAAGGCGAATTCTCCGCCGCCCAGCGCTTGGTTGACGCCGCGCATCTGTTGTCGAGCGAGCCGGTCAGTGTGCAGCTGCGTTATCTGCAGACGCTTACCGAAATCGGAGTCGAAAAGAATACAACGGTTGTCTTTCCCGTGCCGGTCGATTTCTTCTCGGGAATTCAAAAGCTGCTGGGTAGCCCGAGCGGGAACGCGCCGGCAGCGGCGCCGGCGAAGAATGGGTAGTATGCGGTAAAGCAATGGCAGTTGCGTGGCCTGTTGGCAGACCGCATACAGCTGCCCATGGCGCCGAGCACGATTCGAATTGCTGGAGTTGAACTATGGCTTCGTCGCAGGACACAGAAATCACACTGGGAACGGGCAAGCTGCTCTTCCTGTTTTTCAGCCTGGTCGCAATCTGTGCCGTCTTTTTTGCGCTCGGATATTCGCTCGGGCGGAAATCCGAACCGGCAATCACAACGGCCAGCGCCGCGATTGGGCCGCAGAGTCCAGCGGCAACCAGCAAGACGAGCTCCCAGGCTGCCCCGCCCATGACCTTTTACAAAGCCGTCGAGCAAAAGGACGCCACCCCAGAATTGACTCCGCCGGCAGACGCAAAGACTGACGCCACGACTGCGTCCACTCCCGCCACTCCAGCTCCGGCTTCAACAGCCAGCCCAGTCGATCCTTCGACAACCATTCCATCCGCCGGCTATTACGTTCAAGTTGCAGCCGTCAGCAAGCAGGAAGATGCCGACTCGCTGGTCGATGCATTAAAGAAAAAAGAATATTCAGCCTTCGTTTCGCCCAGCGCCACGACAGACAAGCTGTTTCACGTTCAGGTCGGACCGTTCTCCGACATTAAAGATGCGGAAGCCATGCGTGCCAAGCTGATCAGCGACGGTTATAGCCCAATCGTAAAAAAATAGCCCCTTGCCATGTCGACCGGAGCGTTGCGTCTTGCGAAGCGGAACGCAGCGCGGAATGGAGCCGCCTTCTGCTTCGCCAGCGGAGATTACTGGCCTTCTGCACATTGACACTCATCGATTTCCACGCTATTTCTAGTCCATCATGCCGCCATCCGATGCCTCACTCGACCGCGCTCTCCACGCGATTGCCGATCCGACCCGCCGCCGTATTTTGCAGGTATTGAAGGAACACTCCGCGGAGATCCGGCAAGCGAAGAAGGGCAATGAGGCTCATCGTCTCTGCGGTGGGGAAATCGAAGAGCGCATCAGCCTTTCGCAGCCCACCATATCTCATCACATGGCGATTTTGACGAAGGCCGGACTGATCGAGGTCAACAAGGAAGGACAGTGGCGCTGGTATCGCCGGAATGAAAAGGCCATCCGGCAAGTTGTGAAGATGCTGCGCGGCAGGCTCTAATTTTCTACTCCGCGCCCAGAGCCCACTTCTCCAAATCTCCCGTAGAGCGCAGCAATCCGAGCTGTGCCCGCTCGAGATTAAAGGTCACATCCTGCAGGGCCGCAGAACGGTCGCTCGCCTGGGTTCGCGCGTCCTCCAGGTCATGGAGATTCGCGGTACCCGAGTCCATCCGAGTTTGCACCGCGGCCATACTCTTCTGCGCGATCTCATATTCAAGTTGAGCGACCTCGCGCGCGGCCAGAAGTTGAGTCACGGAGCGCTGCAGGCGCAGTGTTTCCTCTGAAGCCTGATTTTTGGCGGCTTCGGCCTCTTTCTTCGCCTTCAGCGCGTCGGCATCGGCGGCCTGTGCATGCGCACGTTGTCCCGAATTGAATATCGGGAACCGTATGCTGACACCGACCGTCGCATTGTTTTGTTGGAAGTTGTTGGTGACGCACAAAAATTCACCCAGCGACGTTACACAGGGCCGTGATGGAGTGTAATAGTTCTGAAAGTTATTGAATCGCGAAAGCAGCGCGTATTGCGCCGCAAAATCAAAGCTGGGCCACAGTGCGCGGTGTTCTCCTTCAGCCCGCAGATATTGCGCGCGCGCATGTTGCACAGCAGCTTCGACCGCAGGATTGTTATTTACGTTTTCCGCTGGAGGATCTGCCGGCGGTGCCGGCGCTGCGGGAATGGAGTCAGGTTCGGTCTGAATCCCGCTCGCGGGAAGCCCCGTCAGCCTGGCAAGATGCTCACGCAGCACGTCGGCTGAGCCTTGCGCCTCTGTAATCCGCAACTTCACTTGAGCCACCGAGAGCTGCGCCTTCGTCCCATCCAATTCGGTATCAACGCCTTCTTTTACACGCTCGGCCACGGCAGCCTGAAATTTTTCTGTGTCCGCCTGATCTTGTTGTAATTGGACCAGTCGTTGCTCCCACTTCGCCAATTCTGCATAGCTCTGTGCCGCATCCTGTATGATCTGGTTCCGCTGATCCTTGCTGTTCAAAGACGCAACAGTAGCATCTACCTTCGTCGCTCGAATGAAATCGCGCAGCGAAGCGTTCAGCAGAGCCGACTGCGCCGTCACGTTGAATAACGCCGGGGCCGCCCCCTCGAGGGAGAGCGGAAATCCGTAGGAGTAGCCGAGCCCGGCGCCAGTAGTGATCTGTGGCAGATAGCTATCGCGCAGTTCGCGGAAGCTGGCCGCAACTTTTTGCTGATCCGCGGCTGAGATTGCCGAACCGGTCGCGTGTACTAAAGCCAATTCGACCACGCGTTTCAGTGTGACCGGTTCGGCTAGTAACGTCGCAGGAATCAAACCGAAAGCAAGCAAACATCTCAAGGCGAGCAAACTGCGGCTCCAGGTCTTCATTGCGTCCCTTTCAAAGTGAGCTGTGAATGAGCGGATGAACCATTTGGATGCAAGCGAGATTCTAAATGTCGGATGCGAGATGTCGGCGTGATTTTTGAGAACAGAGGGCGAAGGACAGCGGTCAGGCAACGGTCGTGGGACGAACTGTGTGCCGACTCTTAGCGCTCAACGCGCCTGAGACCTTCTTCGGCGCGCGGATAGTCGTGACAGAGCACCAGGGCATTGCGGTATTCTGTCGCCGCCGCTTGCCTGTCTCCTTGCTTTTCCAGCAGTTCGCCAAGCAATCCCTGTGCCTTAAACGCCGGGCCCTCTTCGACCGGGCCATCGGAGAGATAGCGGCGCAGCAGCCGGACTGCGAGCGGATAGTTTCTCCCCGCGTGAAATAACAGACTGGCTCCGTCCATCAGCGACTCAGGGCGATCCACCTTGCTGGATTCCACTTTCAGCACGGCTTCTTCCATCTCGTCAGCGCGATTTTGGTGGTGGAAAAAAATTGCCAGATCGAGCCACCCACGGGAGCCTCCGTGGCTGCTTGTGATTTCAGCTCGATACTCGCGTTCTGCCTCGGCAGGATTCTTTTCTTTCTCTGCGATGCGCCCCAGGATCCAGTGCCCCATCGCTGGATTCAGCGGCATCAATGCGTCTGCCTGCTGGCGCGCCTTATTCCTTCCGCCCCCAACAATCGCCGGCGCTTCCAGATAAAACTCCGCTAGATCCGTGCGCGCCTCCCAGTTCTTCGGATCAAGTTCGACCGCGTGCTCGAACGATGTTCTTACTTTCTTCACCAAAGCCGCCGCCGAGATAAATCCGGCCCGGTCTGCCTTCTCGCCCAATGCCCGTCCCAGCCACAGCGAATACATGCTGTTCTGGGGATCCAGGCTTTGCGCCCGCTCACAATTGCTGATCGCGTCATCCCACTCGTCGCGCGCAAAATACGCGCGGCACAAGAGATTGTAAGATTCCGCATTTTGCGGCGAACGCTGGACATCTTCTTGCAGGGAATGAAGCGCTTCATCCACACGCCCGGCCGCCAACAATTGCCTGGACGAGGGAAGCGCGTACGCGGAGGGAAGGACCAGTGAAAAAATTGCACAAAACAATGAAAACTTCATGAGCCGATAAACCTGAATCTGTAGTGTGCTCTTAGGATGCTCCAAAACATGCTCAGGGTGCAGAAACGGAGGTAACCGGTGACGATCTGCTTGTTCATTTCAATCTCGACCGAGATCTGGGCCGTTGCACGGCATAACTATTTTGACGTTCTATTGTCCTGGCTTCACGACTCGCGCATAAATCAGCATCCCGAACATCACGGCATAAAGAAGCGCCAATAAAATCCAAAATCGCCTTTTCTGTCTTTCCTCGGTTCGATCACTCACCGAACCGCTCTGTACCGTCATTGCCCACGCTCGGCTGCCAACCCACCAGAGTGCAGTCATAATCGGGGGTACGAAGAACGCAACGATAATTTCGTGGCTTAACGGCGGGTGAGATCGCATAGGAATTATGGAACAATCTTCACTCTCGCCCCATCCACAAGCGGCTTGGATTCTTCCGCAGGCAACGCCACTCGATCTCCCTGCGCCAGCCCCGAAGTGATTTCCACCCGCGTGAGGTTCTGCAGAGAGAATTCGACGGGCTCCCGTTTCAGATGATCATCCATAATCTGAAACACATACGGTTTGCTGTCGTCCAGGCGAAGGGCGTCTCGGGGCAACGTGAGCACGTCTTTGTGCTCCGCGACGACGATCGTGACTCCCACATTCGTGTTCGGAAGCAGCCGCAGGTCCTCGTTGTTGATCAGGCAGGTCGTCTCGCCTACGTTCCGGTTCCCGTGCGGTTTCACCGTCGATGGAATCGTATTGACGGTGCCCGACCAGATTCGTCCCGGAACCGCGTCCCACGTGATTTCTACCTTTTGCCCGAGCTGCAGACGCCCCACATCGGGCTCGTCCACATACGCACGCACGATCACGTGAGAAAGGTTCGCCTCCTGCAAGAGCATTTGGCCCACCTGCACAAAATCGCCGGTCTTCACCGGAATGGAATAGACAATCCCATCGAACGGCGCACGGACGGTCGACTTTCGCAGCGCATCCTCCGCACTCGCGTATGCGGCCTGCGCCTCGCTCGCCTGCGCGTCGACCTGCGCGACTTCCGGCTTCGAATAGCGGTCTTTCAGCTTCTGCTGCAGGAGATCCAGATCGGCTTGGGAATGTTGCAGCGTCGTCTCCGCCTGCCGGACTTCGCCCGCCGAGGCTGCGCCTTGCTGCTGCAGCCGCTTCAGCGCATCCAGATTCTTGTGCGCAAGGTCCCGCGCGCTTCGCGCCTTTACAATTTGCGAATTGAGCGTCAGAACTTCTTCCTGTGTGCCCCCGGTCTTCAGTTCCGCCTGGCTCGCTTCCGACGCCTTAACCAGGGCTTCAGCATGTGCCGCCTGGCTTCGGATATCGGCGTTGTCTAGCTGCAGCAGTAGCTGCCCCTTCCGGACATGATCGCCCTCTTTCGCCAGTACGCTTCTCACGGTTGTCGCGATCGGTGCATGCGCCTCGAAGTTGTCGATCGGCTCGACCTTTCCGTTGGTGGAAATCAGGCTGCGAATCGGACCGCGCTCGACTGCCACGGCGCGCACTTTCAGAGGCGTCTGATGCAAATAGGAATAGAGAAAAAGCACGATTACGACGATCGCGAGCGCGGGCCAAAACCACCGCCGGCCTGACGGTGTTTTCGAATTGTTTGTCGATGCCAACTATTTTTCTTTCAGGGTCCGGCAGGAATTACTGTAAGTAGTAATTTACCATCGTGAGAGCAATGCAGACATAAGGAAGCGCTCGGCGCGACGGTACTGATTGGATGCCTCGCCCGGAGCTTCGGCTGCATCCGCCAGTGCCGCTACAATAGCGCTATGCCGAAATCGCCCCGCTACACGCCCGAACACGCCGCCGCCGGTCTCGACACCACGTTCCCGGAGATTGAGACCTGGCCCAATCAGTTTCCCGGATACGAAATCGTTGTCGACGATCCCGAGTTCACTTCGGTGTGTCCAAAAACTGGGCTGCCCGACTTCGGTGTGCTCAAAATTCGATACATGCCCGACAAACGCTGCCTCGAATTGAAATCCCTCAAGGAATATCTCCAGTCCTACCGCAATCTAGGCATCTTTCAGGAAAACGTGGTCAATCAGGTTCTAGACGACGTGGTGAAGTGGGCCAAGCCGATCTGGGCCGAGGTTCATGGAGAATTCCGTCCGCGTGGCGGGATTTCCACCACAATTCTGGCCAAGTGGCCGCGGCCGACTGGTAAATAAGGCCTTCATTCCAGGCGTGCTATATTCGCCAGACCCGTGTCCCAGCGAGATCTGCAGCCGCGCACCGCGCTGATCGTCCTCACGACGCTCAACCTGCTCAACTATGTGGACCGCAATGTGTTGTTCGCGGTCCAGCCGCTGGTGCAGCAAGAATTCCATCTTTCCAAAGAGCAGATCGGATATCTCACCAGCGCCTTCCTCGGCTTCTACATGGTCGCCGCGCCATTCGTTGGTCCGCTGGCAGACCGGTACTCGCGCAAACTCATCATCGTACTCGGCGCAATTTTCTGGAGCGGCCTCACCCTGCTCACCGCTGTGACACATACTTACACCGAGCTGCTCATTCGTCACACGCTCGTAGGCGTCGGCGAAGCCACCTTCGTCACCATCGCGCCGACCTTCGTTGCCGATCTCTTCGCGGAAAAAAAGCGTGGCCGCATCCTTGGAGTTTTCTATCTCGCCATTCCCGTTGGCTCCGCCGCCGGATATCTCCTTGGAGGATATCTCGCTCCCACTCACGGCTGGCGATTCCCGTTCTACATCGCTGCGGCGCCCGGATTCCTGCTCGCGATCGCGGCACTGTTCCTGACCGAACCGGAGCGCGGCCAGTTCGACTCGCTCAAGGAAACTCCCGAGCGGGGAACGATTCTTGGGCTCGCGTGCAATCCCTCCTTCCTCACGGCAACTTTGGGCATGGCGGCCATGACTTTCTCGCTGGGCGGCATTCAGGTCTGGATGCCCCAGTTCCTCTACAGCGAACGCCATTACACTCTCGAAGCCGCAAACCTCTGGTTCGGCATCATCATCGTCATCGACGGCATCGTCTCGGCCCTCGCTGGAGGCTGGCTGGGCGACTATCTTCTCAAGCGCATGAAAAGCGCCTATTACCTCGTCTCCGCCGCCAGTATGTTGCTCGGCATTCCAGTCATGATCGTCGCCCTGTTCACCAAGGGCCCACTGATGATGCCGGCGATCGCCGTTGCTGCATTTTTTCTTCTGTTTAACACCGCTCCTCTGAATGCAGCAGTCATCAACTCCGTCGGAGCCCACATTCGCGCCACGGCGCTCGCCGTGAATATCTTCATCATTCACATTCTCGGCGACGTTCCCTCGCCAACAATGATGGGCTGGGTCGCCGACAAGCGTTCTCTGCAGGCCGCGTTTGTTCTCCCGGTCATCGCAATGGGAATCTCTTCTGCCATACTCTTCTATGGCATGAAATTCGCGCCGCCCGTCGCCGTTGACGGCGCGCTCGCGGGAGCAGGGAAGACCTAGCCCGGATGACCTACGTTTACTGGATCGCGGGCATCATTCTCGCCTTAGCCTGGTTTTCCCGCATCTTGGACGCAGCCCTCGGCATGCCCAGCGTCGCCGACGTTTCCCTTCCTGAGTGGGATCGAAATCCCGTCGTCCCATCGGGCAATCCTCGTGTATCGGTTATCGTTCCCGCACGCAATGAAGAAGCCACAATCGAGCGGGCATTGCAAACGCTGCTCTCGCTCGATTACGACAACTACGAAGTCATCGCCGTCGACGACCGCTCCACCGACCGGACCGGCGAGATTATCGAGCGGATTGTCGCCGTCGGCTCTGGACATTCCAAACTTCGCGTAATCCATCACAACGAACTCCCACCCGGCTGGCTCGGCAAGACCCACGCCATGTGGACCGCCGCGAATCTTGCCACTGGCGAGTGGCTGCTCTTTACCGATGCAGACGTACACTTCAAGCCCGATTCGCTGCGCCGCGCTCTGGCCTATGCCGAGTCCGAACCCGCCGATCACGTCGTGCTCTTTCCTCGCATGATCATGAA
Source organism: Candidatus Acidiferrales bacterium (assembly GCA_035507635.1). Taxonomy (GTDB): domain Bacteria; phylum Acidobacteriota; class Terriglobia; order Terriglobales; family Acidobacteriaceae; genus Sulfotelmatobacter. The sequence continues at coordinate 2,948 of DATJOA010000218.1, read as the reverse complement.
GCGGCCGGGCGAATACATGATGATCGCCTTCTTTCAAACAATGTTTATGTTCGGGCATCGCCCCTGGAAAGTCGCCGACCCGAGCACTGACGATCACATGGGCGTAGGCGCATTCAACCTCGTCCGCCGCCGGGTCTACGATGCGGTCGGAACCTACCAGGCTCTCCGCATGGAGGTGCTCGACGACATGAAGCTAGGAAAGGTCGTCAAGAACGCCGGGTTCGCGCAGCGAAATGTCTTCGGCGGTGATTTGATTTCCATCCGCTGGGGACACGGCGCCTTCGGCATCGTCAACAATCTGACCAAGAACTTCTTCGCCGTCCTCTCATTCCAATTGTGGCGGACCCTGCTCTCCGTGCTCGGCCTTGCATTTCTCAACTTCGGTCCATTTCTTGGAATATGGTTCGCCCACGGCTGGGCGCGCCTGCCCTACGCCATCGCCCTAGGCTCCCTGTTCCTGATCTACATCGGGATCTCGTGGCGCTCGTCCGTGCCCGCATACTACTTCCTTCTGCACCCGGTAAGCTCCGCGATGTTCATCTACACCTTGCTGCGCTCGATGTTTCTCACCCTATGGAATGACGGCATCGTGTGGCGCGGCACAAAATATCCGCTCGAAGAACTTCGGAAAGGGATGGTCTAGCAGTCACGCGGAATGCGCCAGCCGCGAAGTCTTCCTCGCGGCGAACACCAGCAGGGCAATGAGCCCCACCGCGAAAATTGCGTTTCCAATCCGAAACGAGGCGCCACCCGTGCCCGCCACCGGCTTGGGGACGGTGAAAGCATGCCACGCGTATGTGAGCGATGCGCCTGCCGCCAGAGCCAGCCGATGAGTCGCATTCCACGCAGAGTTGCGAGACATCCTCCAAACGGCAGCGACCACGACGACATCCAGAGCCAGATAAATCCCAACCGCGATCCATCCCCAATCCTTGGGGACAAGCATGAAAATCGATCCGGCCGCCAGCGCGCCAAAGCCCACCAGCCAAGGGCTCGGGACGGCTCCTAATTTTTGTCCGCGCCTCGTCGGCGGAAGCATCAGGGCCGCGACGACTGCCAAAACGCAAATAATCGCAGCAACGGTGAACTGCATTCTGGAAGCGATGAAGTGATGCTGCGTGATCTCGAAGCGAGTCGAGGCAGTCGCCCCGAGGATGAACAGAATCGTAATCAACGATAGCCCAGGCGCTTTGAGCCATGGCTTTTCCGCGCGTTCGGGGACGAGCGCTTCGACCAGCGCAATCGACGTGGAGATGCTCCACACCGTATGCAGCGTCAGCACGAACACGGTCCACCATGCCCCGATTCCAAGCGCCGGAATGTAGGCGGGCCGAAGCAGATGGAGATTCAGGTTAAGGTAATTCGGATTGAAAAGCGTCTGCGTCGTGAACGCTTCTTCGAGCACCGCGTAGGCAAAAGCCAGCACAAAAATCGTCGGCCAGCCCTTTCCCAACCGCCGCGTGACCTCGCGAATGAGCAGCGCCCCGCCTCCATACATCGGCGCGAGAATGAACAACGCCCCAAGCAGCTTGATCGACAAATCGCCCAGCAAATACTCGGCGACCAGGGGAGCAATGAAAAACAATCCGATAGCGGGTGCGATGCGCTTCATATCGAGATTCTCATCCTCCGCAAAAACTCAGCTCTTCAGCTCTGGGCGGATAGAACTTGCAGTTTCACGTTGGGGGCAATGGCTCCCAGCACAATCTCCGCCACCGGCTTCTGACTGATTTGCGATCCCGGCACTTCCACCAGAGTCACGGCCGAAATCGCTGAATACACCTCGCCGCCCGCGATCATCTGTGCGAGAGCGATTTGCAAAGGCGACAGGCTCGGATTGAAAGCCACGTTCTCGATATACGACCCGCGATAGATGCGATCCTTCACCGTCCGAATCGACACTCCCGATTGCGACTTGCTATACGGGGCATACGACTTTCTCGCCGCGTCCAAAGCTGCGACGGCGACAGGCTCTGAAGGTGTATTGGCCAGCACAAGGCCGGACTCCTGTATGGGAAATGCTCCATGTTTCATCCCCAGCGCAGCAGGACTGAACGCCGCCGGCAGAAGCACGGAGAGCTTTACCGGAGATGCATTCGGGATCAAAATCAACATTTCGCCATCGGGAGACATTTCTTCCATGAATTGCCGGCAGTGCCCGCAAGGCGCGCCTCCTACGGCCAGCGCGGGGACAGATTCCTCCTCATGCATGTACGCATTCGAGAGCGCCGACTGTTCCGCATGCACCGCGAATCCAAGGCACTGTCCGGGGATCTCGATGTTCGCGCCCGTGTAGAGACATCCGCTCGCCCCGCGTACTACCACGCCGACATGAAAATTGGAGATTGGCGCCAGAGAATAACTCTGCGCGAGCGGAATCAGCGCGACCATCAACTCATCGACCGTCATTCCTTCGTTCTGTGCGAGCTTCGCTGCATCTGAGGCGCGAATCTGGCCGCTGTACTCGGGTTCGGTCAACCGCTGCCGCAAGAGCGCCCGTGACCGCTCGCTGAATTTCGGAAGCAATTTGTCGAGATCGTCAGTCCTCGAGTTTGCGGCATAAGAGGGAAGCCCGTGAACAGCCAGCCCTAAACTAGCTGTGCCTAATAGAGCCATAGCAGTCCGGCGAGTGATTTCGTGTTCAGAATCCATGATGGGAGCCTTGTTCCGCCGAACAGTATACGAGACGTTCTCGTACAGGTGTAACTCGTTACATCTTTCCCGGCGGCGGAACAAAAGTGTGTAGGAAAAAACGGTCCGAGGATCAACGAGTCAGTCGGTATCGCTCGAGTCCCCAGCGTCATACGTGGCATTCGGATTCGGTGCGGTCTTCGTCTTGGCTGGCTTCTTCGATGGATACAACCGCCCCGCGCTGTAATGCCCGCGATTCTCGACATCGTAGTTTTTCGGCAAGGGCGGAATCATTGCCGCCCCGCCAGTGATCTGGC
>DATJOA010000217.1:0-6918 GCA_035507635.1 Candidatus Acidiferrales bacterium | reverse complement strand
GCAGGGAAGTCGCATATGGAGGATTCGTCAGAGCTGTTCGTGCATCCGCGAAAGCTGCTGCCGCAACTTCCCTCTGTGACCGCCGATGAGGCCACGGCGGCCCGCATTCGCTCGGGCCGGACTGTCAATCTGCCTGATTTGTCCCGCGCCCGCCAGGTCAAAGTCTTCGCCGGCCAGCGCGATTTGATCGCGATTGCCACCCGTGTTGCCGGGACGCTGTTTCACGCGAAGATGGTGCTGAGCGGGTCGGTAGTCGCGACTCCGGTTGGATGAGGCGCCGAAGATTCTGACAGGCAGTCGAATCAGGAGTGATCGATTGTTCTGTAATGCAATGTCCGATAACAGGTATTCTGTAAAGTCACATTTGGCCCCGAGGGACGATAAACCTCCGATGATCGCTTTCGGAGCGTTGAAGGCTATTGACTAACGACTAACGACCAAGGACTGTCTCTCTCACATCTTGTACTTTCCCAGATCCTCGTCGTTCAGGCCTTCGAGCCATTTGCGGAGTTCTTCGCTGGTCACGCGGTCTGACATATTGGCCGCCAGCTTGGAGGTTTTCAGGACGGTTTCCTCTACGAAGATAGGACAATCCACGCGCAATGCCAGCGCCAGCGCGTCCGACGGGCGTGAATCGATGCTGATGACTTCGCCACCGCGATCGAGCCAGATGACTGCGTAAAACGTGTCTTCCTTCAGTTCGGTGACAACGACCTTGTGCACCTGGGTTTCGAGGCCGGTCAGGACGTTCTTGATGAGGTCGTGCGTCATGGGACGCGGCGTTGAAACTTTTTCCATCTCCAGCGCAATCGCATTCGCCTCGTAGACGCCCACCCAGATTGGCAGCACGGTCTCTCCGCCGATGTCTTTCAGGATCACGATCGGCATGTTGCTTACCGGATCCATCATCAGGCCGCGGATTGTCATTTCTACTTCCATCAGAGCCCTCCGAACTTCTCCTTATACCACCAATTCGCCGGCCAGACTGTTGGGAAAGCTGCGCGTGACGAGGACTTGCGCATAGCTTCCGATGCTGGGAGAGGCGTTCGCGCTGGCGGTGAAATTCAATGTTTTGTTCTGCGAAGTGCGGCCCACCCACTGGGCGCGCGCCTCGTTGCGAGCTTCAACCATTACTTCAAGTGTGCTGCCGACATATTTCTTGTAGCGGCTGATCTGGATGTCGCGCTGGTGCGCCATCAGCATCTCCAGGCGGCGCGACTTCTCCTCCTCGGGGATGGCGTCTTCAAGGTTAAGCGCCGGCGTGTTTGGCCGGGCGGAATATTTGAACGAGAAAACGCCATCGTAGCCCACGTCATCGAGCAGGCTGAGAGTTTCGGCAAAGTCGGATTCGGTTTCGCCCGGGAAGCCCACAATCACATCTGTTGTGATGCTGATTTGGCGCTTCGCGGACTTCATCCAATGGATGCGTTCGAGATATTGTTCGCGCGTGTAGAGGCGCTGCATGGCGTCGAGCATGCGGGTCGATCCGCTCTGGACGGGCAAGTGGACGTGATCGCAGAGCGAGGGCACGGCGTCGATGGCGTCGACGATGTCGCGTCCGAAGTCGCGCGGATGCGATGTCGTAAAGCGCACGCGCCGGATGCCCGGGACTTCGCCTACTGCCGCGAGCAATTCGGCGAAAGAGCACTTCCCTTCCGGATCTTTGTAGGAATTCACGTTCTGGCCGAGCAGCTGGATTTCGCTGTAGCCGAGATCGGCCATCTGACGGGCTTCGGCGAGCACCGAACTCGACGTGCGGCTGCGTTCTTTGCCGCGCGTGAACGGCACAACACAGTAGGCGCAGAACTTGTCGCATCCTTCGATGATGGTGATGTATCCGCGATGCGGGTTATTGCGCGCCGTGTATTCGGTCTCGAAACACTTGTCGGTCTGGCGATCGTCGAGGCCGGTGATGCGCACGAGCTGCGAGTCGCGAGTCCTGAGTCCTGAATCGTGAGCGCGCTCTGAGGTAACGTCATCGGATGCGTCATTCCGAAGGCCTGCGTTTTTACCAGCAGGGCGAGGAATCTCGCGCGTGCTGCTTGAGGAACCTTCGAGCTGCACCAGCATCTTCGGCAGATTCTGGTACGACGCCGAGCCGCAGACTAGCGAGACATGCGGAGCGCGCTCGAAGATCTTCTCGCCTTCCTGCTGCGCGACGCAGCCGAGAACTCCGAACTTCTTGCCTTGGGCCTGCAGCTTCTTGTAATCGGCGAGGCGGTGAAAGACCTTCTGCTCGGCTTTATCGCGGATGGAGCAGGTGTTGTACAGAATCAGATCGGCCTGCTCGACGGTTTCCACCTGCCGATAGCCTTCCTGAATGAGCGTGCCGACGACTTTTTCGGAGTCGTGGACATTCATCTGGCATCCGAAGGTTTCGAGGTAAAAGGTCTTTTGCGCGTCCCCACACATATAAGGCAAGTATAGCGGTGGACCGGGCTGGGAGCTAGGAGAAGGGTACGTGGCGCTGCGGCGAGGGCTCAACCGGACAGCTTTGGTGGCGGGCACTCCAGCACGCATCCGCGGCCAAGCCCACCTGTTTCCGCGCAAATCGCGGAGACAAGGGTGGGGCAACCCATCAAGGATGATTTGTGCTGGATGCCATGATGCTACTGATCCATTCCGGCGCGGCGGGCGGCGTCCTGCATGGCGGCCAGCTTGCGCTTCTGCTGCTCGAGATTCTGTTGCATTCGTGCCAGACGCTCCGTCTGAACAGCCTGATAGCGGTTGGCCGGAGTGTCGTACTGTGCGGTGCCCACCGCCGCGCGAATGGAAGAGTTCACGTGGTCGATACGCGCCTGCAGATCGGCGATGCGGTCTTCCTGTTCCTGAATGCGCTCTTTCCACTGACCTCCGGTGCGCTGCTCGGCCAGCAGATGGTTGCTGAGGCGCTGATCCTCGTAGCGGTTGTTGTGCGCGACACCGGAGACGGTGGTCATCGGCTCGGAGTCGGACGATTCGGGCATCGCCGGAGGATCGGCGGGCAGGTCCTGATTTGTAATCACCTTGGGAGTTATTCCGGAGGCCTGCTGCGCCTGCTGTTTGGCGCGGTTCGTGCGCGCGATGTCACCCAGAGATGATCCGGAATCGGATTGCGCCACAGCGGCGCCCGTCACTAACAACGCGACGACGAAACTGCCCGAAAGTATTCTGCGCATAGAATCCTCCCAATGCGTCCCGGCAAACGGCCGGTCTTGCTCGACTACAAGGAGAACCCAGGAGATGGCTGGCTGTCGTGTTCCAAAGGTGTATTCGGGGGCAAACGAAAGGCACTGGCGCGAAGTGACCAAAGGGACATGTCGTGAAGAAGAGCGTGAGGCGCGCAGGCCGGATTCAGAGCTTACTGAAATTCTTTCAGGAATTGTTCCAGAGTAAGCCGAGCTCCGCTCTTTTCATCCAGTAACGGGCGCGGATCGTAGCGATGCGAGTAGAGGAACATCTCGTCGAGATTCGTATCGATGCGCCGAATCCATTCCTGCCAATCCTCGGTATCGTAGACATGCATCGTGCCATCGACTTCATCGACCGCGTAGAGGCTCCAACCTTTCGTCAGGACCAACCGATATCCGAGATCGTTGCGGTGGAAGTGAGACCGGTTCGACCAGTCCAGGAGGAGAACCGCTTGATCGGCCTTGTCGTAATCGCTCGGCCTGCGACTCATGGCGAAAAACAGTAGCACGGTAATGGGCTGTGATTGTTACTCAAGGACGATTACGGCGGTCCATGGCCGGAGGTAATGCCGTGTCCGACCGCATGATCTTCTGCGAAGCCCACCCTCTCTCCGCACAAATCGTGGAGACGAAGGTGGGGCAACCGCTTCTATTTCCGGATCATCGCTTCTACTTTTCGGGGGCGAACGCTAGCAGCACATTGCCGTCCATCGCATTCGTGTAGCCCGTGTTCACGTAGACCATGCCATTGACGATGGCGGGGCCGGCTCCGTTGAGCGAGCCGCCGTGGCCTTTTACGCCATCCGTCGTGTGAAATTGCTGGGCGGTGTTGAAGTCCCACAGGACTCGACCGGTGCGCGAGTCGTGCGCGCGGAGATGCCCGTCGAGCGATCCGACGAAGACGGCTCCTGGAATCGCCGTCGGCGGAGCCATCTGCGCGGGGCTGCAGCCGAACTGGCCGAGGCAGGCGGGCTTTTCGGGCGCGACATGCCAGACCTGCTTGCCCGTGCGGAGATCGAGGGCGAAGACGCCTCCTCCGACCGCGGGATTGTCGAAATCGAAGTCGGAGAGCGGGAAATAGGCGTAGCGGTGGTCGGATGCGCCGCCCCACTCGATGCCGCCGAGCGGGCCGCCGTGGCCAATGCGGCTCTGCCATAGAATCTTCCCGCGGGCGTCGGGATCGAGCGCATAGATCACGCCGGATTTCTGCGCGGCCAGAAGAATGTCGCGTCCGGCGACGGATTCGAGCAGCGGCGGTGCGCCGAAGTCGTAGTCATCGCCGCGCTGCTCCGGACAGTTGTCTTTTTGGGGAGCGACGCAGCCGCTGTTCCAGACATCTTTCGGACCTAGCTGTTGCGACCAGAGCTTTTTTCCGGTATCGAGATTAAAGGCCATCACCGCGTCGGAGGTCGCGGTCGGCGGATTGGAATAATTGTTGCCGGTCGTGACGTAGAGAACACGCCGCTTGACGTCGGCGCTGGGCGTAGACCAGACCGCTGCGCCCGAAGGCCCGTAATATTGGACTCCGTTTGCGTTCTTGCGCGTGGGTTTGGGTAGGTCGGTAATGGTATAGGTCTTCCATACCTGCTTGCCGGTTTCTGCGTCGAGCGCTACGACACTGCCGCGGAACGTACAGCACGGATAATTGGGGTCAGCCGATGCTCCCTCTTCGCCGGAAGAAATCGGTACATACAATCGCGCATTGATGAGTAGAGGTGATCCCGTGATGCGCGCAGCGGAATGACCCTCGGGATGCACCTTCCAGATTAGGGATCCGTCGGAGACTTTGACGGCATACACGAAGCCGTTGGTGTCGCCGAAGAAAGCGGCCGTGCCGTGATTGCCGACCGAGATCGCGGTCTTGACCGTAGCCGAGGCTTTGAAGGTCCACCAGAGACATCCCGTGGCGGCGTCGAGAGAATAGACAGTGCCGTCTTCGCTGCCGACGAACACGCGTCCGGCGAAGGAGGTGGGCTGGCCGTAGGTAGCAGCGGCTCCGGGAAATGCGAACGCCCACTTCAGCTTGAGATTCGGGACGTCGTCGGCAGTGAGTCCAGCAGCCGCAGTGGATTGAAAGCGGCGGTTGTGGAGATCGGCACCCCAACCGGTCCAGGTCGGAGGATTCGCCGGAGGATCAAGATTGCGCGCGCAATAGGCTGTCGCCGCAATCGTCGGAACCGCTGGTGCGGCAAGATAGTCGGCAATCGCGTTTTTCTTCGCCTGCGAAAGAAACTTCCCTTCCCACTTCATGCGTCCTGACTGCAGCGCAGCCAGGATGGCATCCTTGCTCATTTCATGGAGTGCTTCCGGCGGAGGCGCGTACATGTCGTTCTCCGCTTTGTGACAACTGGCGCACTTCTGTGTAAAAAGCGCCGCCCCGTCCAGCGGTGGAGCGGGTTTACGCGAGCATGAGGCAAGGCCAAGGACGGCGCAGAGCGTGATAAAGATTACGACACGATCATTCTTCAGTTGGCGTGAGCGTGGCATTCGGTGAATAAGCGTTCTCATCCTTGCGAGGTCTGGCGCGGCTAATTAGATGCTGGGACTGGTGTGGAGAATGTTTCTCTAACGTAAAGAAGATTAAAGATTTTCCGCAAAAGGTCAAACCCGGGAGATCGGGAAAGGTTGTGTTATGTGGATTTCCGACGCCCCGCTTGCGATAACGCGGGGCGTCGGGATGACGCAGTCAGGTACGAGCCGCAGGCCAGCTTGGTTCACTCTTCGGATTTTTCGGCGAACGCTTGCAGCCAGCCTAGGACTCGCTTCCATCCCTCGCCATGGCCCTTGGCGGATTCGAGATTTCCGGCGAATCCTTCCTGGCGCAGGCGAAGGCGCGTTCCGGTCCCGGATTTCCTCGGCCCGCTGGGATGCAGCGCATTAATGGGCTCCGGTTCGAGATCCCAATACACGACCGTGTCGACCCCTTTGTAGCTGCTGACCCAGGTGTGGACGAGGCGGCGCGGAGGATCGACCTCGAGATATTCTCCCTCGACCCAAAACGTTGTTCCGTCGGCGCCAACGCCTTCGCTGCGCCATTTGCCGCCGGGGCGCAGGTCCATGGTCGATTTGGTGACCTCATAGACGCCCTCCTGGCGCCACCATTTCGGAAGCTGGTTGGGATCGCTGATCGCCTGAAAAACGCGGGCCGGCGGCGCGGCGATGAAGATCTCGGCCAAGACTGTGTTCTGGTCCGGAGTGAGGGTGGCAGTAGCCATTGCTGAGCGTGCTCCTTTTCAAAGTTCAGTGACTAGCGATGACTGGCTAGCGGTAAGGAAATTCCTAATAGCTTTCTTCCACAAACTTCTTCAACATCACAACTACGCCGGGCCAACCTCCTGAGTAATCCTTGCGGGCGATCGGCAGGTTGCTCAGCCCGCTATGCGTGACCTTAACGTGCGTGCCGGTTCCCTGTTCGCTGAGTTCCCAGCGGACGAGCGTCCGCCGCGTGGAATCGTCATGCCAGTTGGCGTACCACGTATAGGCAAGTACGCGCGGCGGATCGAATTCGGTGATATGTCCGTGGCACACGAATTCGCGGACTCCGTTGACCTCGACCGATCCCTTGTCAGTGGTGTAGCGATAGGCGCCGTCGAGGCGTGCATCCATCTCCCAGGATTTCGCCGGACACTCGGGATTGGTGAACCAGCGCCGCAATTCCGAGGCGGTGGTGAGAGCCTGGAAAATGCGCTCGGGCGGAGCGGCGATATCGATCTCACTGACGATCGTGTCGAGCTCGGCATTCGCGATT
>DATJOA010000216.1:0-6093 GCA_035507635.1 Candidatus Acidiferrales bacterium | reverse complement strand
AGGAGCTGGTATTGGCACGGTTGCCGCAGTTGCCTCCGGCCCAGAAGATGATCCTCGGGCGGCGCGGATCGGCGCGGATGGCTGGGGCTCTTCTCGCCGATGGACAGCCGGAGGTAGTTCCCACTGTGCTCGAGAGTCCTTTTCTGAACGAGGGCCAGGTCCTGCGGGTGCTTTCGCGAATCAATATGAATCCCCGGGTTGTCACCGCCATCGCCGAGAGTGGACGATGGAATCAGCATTACAGTGTCCGGTTGGCCCTGGTGAGAAATCCCCAGGCGCCGCTCGCCACCGTGCTTTCTTTCTTGCCAAGCATCTCGACCACCGACCTGCGGATCCTGTCTGAGTCTTCCTCCGTCCCGGCGAATGTTCGTCCGTACGTGCGGCGCGAACTCGCGAACCGCATGCAACATGGCAAAGTGCCCGTGAACAGGAGCCCACTTCCCCGAAGGTGATCCTGTGAGCGGTTACGGTCGTGGGTGGGCACGATTTGCAGAAGATTGCGGTGAGGAGCTGGGAGCCGGTTGACTTACTGAGGTTCACAACGGGATAATTCACGGTAGAATTGCTAATTGGGTGTTGGAGTTCGCCTTTAACCGCCCCTTTGGGCAAATGACTCCTGAGAGGGTTTCTGCGCGTTAGGGAGTTGTTCGCCTCCTTCGAGTTGTGTCAGTCGTCCGACAATCCCTACGGTACGAATCCCAGCCGCAAACGTGGTTGCGTATTCTTATGCGCGTAGGAACGGTGACTCCAGGGAAACGGAATGACTTTCCAAAGCATATTGTTCGCGAGAGCGGGGGACGGGGACACGCAGGAAGTGACGGAAGCGCCGGCCTTTTTCCGTGACCTGAATCTCGACCAAATTGTCGACAGCATCACGGCAGAGTGGAAGGAATACAATCTCGCGCCTTTCTTTTACGCGCGGCTGAACGATCTCGACGGCATCCGTTACCGCCAGGAAGTCATGCGGGACCTCGAAGACCGCGTTCTCGTCGAGGAAATCAACGCGTTCGCGAAGCAAATGCGCGTGATGCGCCAGCGCCTGGACCAAGCGAAGAATCTCGACTACTACAAGTATGCGAGCGAGAAATGCTTTCTCGGGGCGGCTGCGATCTACGCGGGAGCGGTTGAGCGACTGTCTCGTGCGCTGTGTGCCATCCACGTGAACTCCCGAGGCTTGCAAGGCTTCCGCGAATATCTGACCGCATATCTCGCCTCAACCTTGTTTCGGAACTTGTCGTTGCAGACGGCAAAGCTGACGGCAGATTTGGCGGTGATCCAATACAACATTTTTCTCAGGAAAGACGGTATTACCGTTCGTCATCATGACGGAGAAACAGACTACTCGCAGAGCATCGCGCAAAGATTCGAGAAATTCACCCGAGAGGCGTCCAAGGACTATTGGGTGGAAGTCTACAAATCAACAGGAATGAACCATATCGAAGAGCGAGTGCTCGTTCGGGTGGCGGCACTTCATCCGGAGACCTTTCAGGCTCTCGATCTCTTCTGTGCGGCGTACTCGTCATTCATCGACGAAACGATCGTGCGATTTGACCGCGAAATTCAGTTTTATGTTGCCTATCTGTCGCACGCTGCGAAATTCCGAAGGATCGGCCTGAGCTTTTCCATTCCGCAACTTTCGCAAACCTCGAAGGCAGAAGGCGTTCGGGAAACGTTCGACCTCGCCTTGGCGGAAAAGCTTTTAGGGCAAAAGAGCGCCGTAGTCCTCAATGACTTTTACCTTGCGGATCAGGAGCGGATCTTTGTGGTGAGCGGCCCGAACCACGGAGGAAAAACCACGTTCGCGCGTTTATTCGGACAATTGCATTACCTGACCAGTCTCGGCTGTCCCGTTCCCGGAAGAGAGGCTCGGCTCTTTTTGTGCGACCAACTGTTTACGCACTTCGAACGCGAGGAGGACATGACAAATCTGCGGGGCAAGTTGCAGGACGATCTGGTTCGCATCCATGAAATCCTGACGCAAGCCACGCCCAACACCATTTTGGTGATGAATGAGGTGTTCTCCTCGACTACCGTCAGCGACGCAGCGCTACTGAGCCAGAGAGTGATGACGAAAATGTCAGACCTGGACCTTCTCGCCGTGTGGGTCACCTTCCTCGACGAGTTGGCCTCGTTCAATCGAAAGACCGTGAGTGTCGTGGCGGGCACCGCCCCGGGAGATCCGAATAATCGCACCTTCAAATTGGAGAGAAGGCCCGCCGACGGGCTCGCCTACGCGCTGACGATCGCCCAGAAGCATAGGGTGACCTACGAGTGCCTGAGAGAGCGCATCAAGCCATGAGAGCACATCTGCTGTACCGAGACCGCGATTTTGACCTGCAAAAGAAGCTGCCGTGGAATGAGCGCGACTTGACGCAAGATCTTGAACTCGAAACCCTATGGCGCTCCATGGCAGGGAATGATGAGTTTTTGCCGGATGTCATACGCAAAGTTCTTCTTTCGGCGATGGAAAATGACCTCGAAACCGTGCTGTATCGGCAAAACGCTCTGAAGGATTGTTTAAAAAATGCGGGAGCCGTTCGAGCCCTTTACCATCTGCTCGTCGAGACGACCGACGGATCACGCAAGTTTTCGTGGGGCATCATCAGCCACTATCCTTCGTCGATGGTCTATGGCTCCATTGATTTGCTGGACTTCCTGCTGGACACGCTGAGGAAGTTGCGGGACTTCGCCCAAGAGCAGTCTAGTCAATTCGAATCCGAAGCGTTCAGGGTGTTATTTGCGATGTTCCGAAGAGAACTGGACGAGAGTTATTTAGTCGGGGTCCAGAATGACCTCGCACAGCTAAAGTTTCGCGACGGCCTGTTGTTCAGCGCGCAATTGGGCGAAATCAACGAAAGTGCCGGATACGTTTTACGACAGAATCGTACCAAAGAACCCAGTTGGTTCGAGCGAATCCTGGGGAAATCGCCGCCGGGCTACACGTTCTATCTTGACGAGCGCGATGAGGCCGGCGCACGCATCGTGTCGGAGATGCGGCAGCGAGCATTGAGCAAGGTTGCGGTCACGCTCGCACGCTCCGGAGATCACGTGCTCGGCTTTATCAAAATGCTTAGAGCGGAATTGGCCTTCTATATTGGGTGCCTGAATTTGGACGTACAGTTAGCGGCGAAGGGAATGCCTCGCTGCTTTCCGACTCCTCTCGCAGCGGGCCAACGGAAGCTCCGAGTCGATCGGCTGTACGACGTGTGTCTGTCGCTACGCATGGAAGGAAAGGTGGTTGGAAACACGGTAAATGGTGACAGCAAGCAGCTGATCGTCATCACTGGCGCCAACCAAGGGGGAAAATCCACCTTTTTGCGAAGCATCGGGATCGCCCAGATGATGATGCAAGCGGGCATGTTCGTGGGCGCCGAAGCGTTCGAGGGAGAGATGGGTTCGGCTTTGTTCACGCACTACAAACGGGAAGAAGATGCGACCATGAAAAGCGGCAAATTCGATGAGGAATTGGCCAGAATGAGTCAAATCGCCGACCATCTTGCCGCGAACGGTATGTTGCTCTTCAACGAATCCTTTGCTGCGACGAACGACCGAGAAGGGTCCGAAGTCGCCAGACAGATTGTTTCGGCGTTGCTGGAAAAGCACATCAAGGTTTTCTACGTGACGCATCTGTACGAATTTGCGCGCGGTTTCTTCGACGAGAAAACTGATGGCACCCTTTTCTTGCGCGCGGAACGAAAGGAAGACGGCACGCGCACTTTCCAGCTACGAGAAGGCGCACCGCTCGAGACCAGCTATGGCGAAGACCTGTACCGCCAGATATTTAATGTGGACACGCCATCCGGGAAGCAAGAAATGGACCCGGTGACTTCAGCTGGAGCGGACGAAGTGCAAGCCCGTTTGAAAACTTCTGGAACAGGGCCACGAAATGTGAGTTGACTTGGTGATGAGGGCTAGTAGAATGCAGTTAGGCGAGGGAGTTCGCCTATATAACCGCTGTCCCACCATAAGCCGGGGCAGATGATGACTCCTGACAAGTGACAAGGATTCTTGTCGCGGAGTCATGTCGGCCGGCAAGAATCCCGAAAACTGAAACTGGAGTAGCCCATGGAGAACGTGTGGGTTCTGGCTTGCGCTTGGGTTGTGCTGGCGTTCATCGCCACGCTCCAGGCTATATACTTCCCTATCTGTGCGCACATTTCTTTCGCTGTGGGAGCGGATGCGATCATCCTCACTCCTTGTGGTTACCGAACTCGACGGGACAATTCTCCCAACAAAATAGAATGCAGCGACCGTAGTTGGCTCCACGCGCGTTTGGAAATCGATTTCGAGAAAGATGAGGCGTGACAGGCGGATTTCCGGGGTTTTGCACGGTCATCCGCGGCATCTCGCTAGTGAAGGAAAGAAAGGAACGGCTTGGCTTGACGGGAAACGCGATGAGGAACTCATGAAGATCGTAATTGCTTCGGACCTCCATGGAAACCTTGAGGCCCTGGCCATACTTCCGCGGAACTACGACCAGCTTTGGATCCTCGGCGACTTGGTGAACTACGGGCCAGACCCTGCGGAGGTAGTGGACTACGTCCGCCTCCACGCAGCCCATGTGGTGAGGGGGAATCACGATCACGCGGTAGCGTGCGGCGAGGATCCGCGATGCCCTGGGCGCTTGCACGAATTGGCGAAAGCGACGGGTAAGTTCACGCAAGACCAATTGCCCCCCGGCGATCGACAGTACCTGTGCGGACTTCCGTTGCAAATGGAACTGCAAATGGGCCAGACGCGATTTTGGTTGTGTCACGCGACACCTTCGGATCCGCTCTACGGATACGCCCCAGCCGCGTCCGAAAAGTGGAGCGAGGAATGCAACCATGTCCCCGCGGACATTCTTCTGGTGGGCCACACGCACGCGCAATTCATGAAGAAAGTCGGGAATTGCTTGCTGGTGAATCCGGGAAGCTTAGGGCAGCCAAACAACCGGAACGCGCTCGCCTGCTATGCAGTTTGGGAGAACGGGATTATGAGCCTGTGTTCGACAGCGTATGCGGTAGAGACAACCGTCGCCAAAGTGCAGGGCTTGCCAGCTTCGGAAGTGGTGCGGAGCGATCTGGTCACTTTGCTGCGGACCGGCCGTCTCGCGGAAGTGCCTACAAGAGATGCGTCGCAGGTTTGCTTGCAAGGCTAAGCGGGCAGATTGACATGAAGGAAAGTAGCGCCGCGATGGCGAACCAAGGAAACAAGCAGACTTCGGAACAGAGTGGCACTACCAGGAGACAGCGCGCGCTTCGTGATAGCCCGAGGATCGCTCTGATCTCTGATATTCACGGGAACTTCGAAGCTCTGAAAGCGCTGCCCAACGACTACGACGAATTGTGGGTGCTGGGTGATTTGGTGAACTACGGACCACAACCTGCCGAAGTAATCGAATTCGTCAGCAAGAACGCGACTCTGGTGGTGCGGGGTAACCACGACGACGCGGTGGCGTTTGACCGTGATCCGCGGTGTTCGCCGGCATTCCGCCAAGCAGCGCAAGAAACGCGGAGGTTCACTCTTTCCGTATTGACCAAGGAGCACAAAGAGTATTTGGCCGATCTCCCTCACTACCGCTGGGTGCGCCGCGGCCGTTGGACCTTCTATAACTGCCATGCCGCACCTTCCGACCCTTTGTATGCCTATTGCGGTGAGGACATTACAAGGTGGAGGAGAGAACTGGCAGTGGCGGGAACCGACTTTTTGTGTGTTGGCCACACCCATCTTCAATTTTCTCTCCGCGAGGGAGAGCAGGTGGTTGTAAATCCCGGAAGCATCGGACAGCCTAAGACCGGGACACCGCAAGCAGCCTATGCCATATGGGAGAACGGCTCGCTCACACTTCGGAAATACGAATACCCCGTGCAGAAAACCGTGGCACGCGTCCGGTCCATGCCCGTCAGCGCTTCCACCCAAGAATTCCTAGCCAGAGTGCTTGAAACAGGAGCTACGGCTAAATCGGAGAAAGAGGCAAAAAATGTCCAAGATTGTTCAGCTTGATGCACTCGAAATCCTTGACTCGAGAGGGAATCCTACCATTCAAGTCATGGCCACGCTCGACAGCGGAGCCGTGGGCGTAGCCAAGATACCCTCAGGAGCGTCGACCGG
>DATJOA010000215.1:0-5865 GCA_035507635.1 Candidatus Acidiferrales bacterium | reverse complement strand
TGAGTCCTTGGATTCAGTACCTCTGCCCCTGGAGGCACTGTGAGAAAGATTAATCCGGAACTCTGGCTGCTGCTGTTTCTGGTCGTGATTGCTGCGCTGCTGAATTTCCTGGTCGCGTCGCAGCAGATGGCTCTCGTCTTTTATTTCCTGCCCACGCTTTATTCCGCGTATCACTTCGGACGGCGCCACGCGACTCTCACCGCGGTCGCGAGCATTGTGCTGGTTGCGCTGCTCATTTTTGCAAATCCGGCGATGTTTGCCAAAAAAGTCGATCTCCCATTCGCGCGCTGGCTCGACCTTGCCGTCTGGGGAGGCACGCTGATGATCGCGGGCTATACGACTGGAACTCTCTACGAACGAAACCAGAAGACTCTTCGGGAGATGGCTGACGGATATGAAGGCATGCTGGCCATCCTCCAGAACTTCCTTGCGAACCAGAAGTTCAGCAATACGCACGCCTACCGCATCTCGATGTGCGCGACCGAAATTGCCGAGGCCGCCGGTCTTGACTCTGGAACGGTGGAAGACGTCCGCACGGCGGCGCTCTTGTTTAACATGAAGGAACTGGGAATTGCGAACGATGTTCTCTACAAGGCCGCTCAGGTTTCCGAGAAGGATTTGCAGCGCGGAAAGCAACTCGCCGACAAGGATTCCCAAAAGTCCGGCCACTCCGCGGGTTCGTTGACCCGGGCCATTCCAATCTTCCTGGCTGAGCGCCAGTTGCGGCAGAGCGGCGGAAGAACCATTGACGCGTCACTCGAAGTGCAAGTCCTTTCGCTGGCCGACGAATATGAAAGCCTCATCAGCGGCGGGCGCGGCACGAAACTGTCACCCGCGCAAGCCGGCGAAGAACTGCTGAAACGGGCTGGCAGCCGCTACGACTCGCTCATCTTGAACGGATTCGGAAAGGCCTTCGGCGGCCAGGCTGCGGGTGCGGGAGCATAGCTGGAGCCTTTCACCGCGGAATCACCTCGATGCGGATTGGGTGAGAAAGAAGCTCTCTGGTTCTCCGTGACTCCGATTCTCCGCGGTGAACTAACTCCTCTTCCGGATCTCGTCCCACATCTCGACAACTTTTGCCTTCAGCTCTGCTGTGAGTTTCTCATACGCCGCCTCTGACGCCTCAGATTCCGGCGGCGGAAGAATCGGGTTGCCAATTCTCATTCGGAGCGGAGCGAATTTCTGGAATCCTTTGTTCCGCGGCCACGCGTCATAAAAGCCGTCGATCGCCACCGGCACAATCGGCACCTGCATGTGAATCGCGAGGATCGCCGCGCCTTTCTTGAAAATCTTCGGGGTGCCGTCGATTGAGCGTTCGCCTTCCGGATAGAGAATCAGCACACCTCCATTGCGCAGCCCGAAGGCCCCGGCGCGCATTGCGGGGATGAGGTTCGCGTCCGGATCGACCACAATCACTTTGATGGATCGGGCCAGGCGGCGCATGAGCCCCTCGCCAAAAATTTCGCTGGTGCCCACCGCGAAGGTTCGCATAAAGACGTCCGGAGGCAAAACACCCGCCAGGATCGCCGGATCGAGGAAGCTCTGGTGATTCGACGAAAGAATATAAGCACCACCTGCCGGCAGCTTTTCGATGCCGCTCACGTGCAGATCGAATCGATCGGCTGCGATCATCCGGATGACCCGCGAGATCACGTACCAGAACGTGTCATTCCGCTTGTTGGGATGAGCGAGCCTGAGCACATCCGGATCGTCGGGTTGTTCGGAGAGAATCGCCGTCCACCCAGCAAAAGTCGGGCGAGTGCCGGGGGCACCCGCGCCTGTCGCCGCGCTTTGCAGGACGGCGTCGATCAGGTCGCGGACCGTGTAGATTTCCGCCAATTGCGATTCTTCAACGTTGCCGCCTAACTCTTCTTCGAGGCGACTGAGCAC
This sequence comes from Candidatus Acidiferrales bacterium, assembly GCA_035507635.1. Classification (GTDB taxonomy): domain Bacteria; phylum Acidobacteriota; class Terriglobia; order Terriglobales; family Acidobacteriaceae; genus Sulfotelmatobacter. The sequence continues at coordinate 3,975 of DATJOA010000215.1, read as the reverse complement.
TTCCACGCGTTGCATCGAATCGAGCCCAAGATCGAGTTCAAGATTCAGGGTGGGCCGGACCTGCTGCGGAGCGGAACTCGATGCTTCGCGCAAAATCCCGAGTCCACGCTGCACATCGGGCTTGTCGAGCCACGCAGTTTCTTCCGCGGTAAGCGGCTTCTCCGCTGGAACGTCCGCATCGTCAGATGCCTTCTTTCCCTGATTCGCGCGGACGCGCTTCTCAACTTCGAATCGCTTGATCTTGCGCGTCGTGGTGCGCGGCAGATCGTCTTGCCAGATTTCGTAGCTGCTGATGCGCTTGGTCGAAGCAATTCGCGGCGACAGGCCTTCGATGTCGAAGCGGATGACTTCTTTCGCGTTTACGACTTTTCGCTGCCGTAGAACGTCGAAATTCGGAACGATCACCGCATGTAGACGGTCGCGCGCCTCGCCGGGCTTGCCCTCCAGTCCCATGACCGCGATCTCCTTGATGAATGGCGACTTGAGGTAGTGCGCCTCGATCTCTTCCGGATACACATTTTTGCCGTTGCTGAGAACGATGACTTCTTTCTTGCGGCCGGTCAGAAACAGGTGACCGCGGGCGTCGAAGTATCCGAGATCGCCGGTAAGAAACCATCCGTCGCGCAGCACAGCCGAGGTCGCGTCGGGACGATTCCAATATCCTTTCATCACAACTGCGCCGCGGAGGGCGACTTCGCCGACCGCCGGACCTTCTTCTTGCGGTTGCAGATCGACGATCTTCGCCTCGACTCCTTTCAGCGCTTTGCCGACCGAGCCGATTTCATTGTCGTTGGGGGCGTTGGCAAAAACCGCAGCCGTGGTTTCGGTGAGTCCGTACGCCTGCAGGATGTCGATGCCGAGGTCGCGGAAGGCGCGCGCAATTTCCGGATCGAAACGGGAGCCGCCTGTGACCAGATATCGCATCTTCGGCCCAAGCGTGTCGTGAACTTTGCGGAAGAATACATGGCCGGCGTTGATTCCAACTTTGCGCAGCGTGCGGTTGACGGCGACCATTGCGCCGAAAATGTTCTGAGTGATTCGGCCGCGCTTGGCGATCTCCTGCATCAGCCGTTCGTGAATCAGATAAAAGAATTGCGGAACGACCGCGAACGCCGTAATGTTGCGTTCGCTCAACGCCCGCAGCAATTCGGTGGTATTCAAAGTCTCGATGTAGACAACGCGCGAGCCTTTCACGAGCGGCAACAAAAGATTCGCCATCTGCGCCAGCACATGAAACAGCGGCAGCACGCCGAGCAGCGCATCGTCAGGGCCGAGATCCACCCAATGGAAGACAGCTTCAACCTCGCCCAGAAAGTTAGAGTGAGTGAGCATCACTCCCTTGGGATCGGCCGTCGTGCCCGAGGTGTAAAGCAACGACGCAAGATCGTCATCCTTCGCCGCAACTGGCTTGAAGTAGCCCGGACCTGCGAAGAAGATCTCGGGTAATTGTCCGAGCCAATGATCCGCAGACGAACCCCCGCCGGGAACCTGCGTCATTCGCTCGGGGTCCATGAGGACCATGCCCAGCTTCAGTTCAGACGCCGCGGGGCGCATCACGGGCAGATGTTTGGCATCGCAGAACACGGCCGACGTGCCGCTATCCTTCAGGAGCTTCGTGACCTGATCGGAGTGCAGCGCTGTATCGAGCGGCACCACGGCGCAGCCCGACGCAATGATCCCCAGATAGCAAGCGACCCACCGCGGATGGTTATCGGCCAGGATGGCCAGGCGCGATCCGCTAGAGAAATTCTTCTCTGTGATCCAGCGGCCAACGGACTCCGCCATGCGATGCAGTTCGCCGTAGGTGCATTTTTCGATCTGATCGTGGCGTTGCAGTTCCAGCGCGACGTTGTTCGGCCAGCGCTCGGCACACTCGACAAACCGGTCGTAGAAGGTGGGCATGGGTCGTGGGGAATATACACGAAATGAACAGCTTACGCAGTATTCGGAGAATCTGAATGAATACCGCCGCGGACGGGAAGAACGCCGAGCGAACTCATTCTTGATTGCCTGCACAATGGCGTTTCGAATTCCTCATTTCTCCGGGTCTTCTGTGTCCTCTGCGGTGTTGGTTTGCGTACAGAAAAGTATTGCCTTCTGCGCGAAATCATTGGACAATCCCAACCCCATGGAAAGACGCAATGCCGCTCTGCGTTTGAACTTGCGCTCGAATCTGGCGCTGCTGGCGCTTTTGCTGGCCTCGACTATCGCCCACGCGGGCAACGGACCCCTGGTGCTTCCGGCCTCCTTGTCCTATGGATTTCAGCCGGTCGGCACCGCGAGTGCAGTGCAAGTCGTGAGCGTATACAACACTGGCAAAACCAGCTTCGCCGTGAATAGCGTTTCGCTCACCGGAACCGGCTACGCCCTCGTGAGCGGCAGCGCTCCAGTGACAGTTGCAGCGGGCTCGCATGCGGATTTCGGAATCACGTTCACTCCGCCGCAGAGCGGCACCGGAAACGGATCGGTCAAGTTCACCTTCTCGTCCTCCGCTCCGTTCAGCATCAATCTGAGTGGAGTAGGAACCGACCCGCTCGCCGTTGCATCGCTGAATACAACCCAGCTCACGTTTGCTGCTCAACCGCTCGGCACCGCCAGCGCCGGCCAGGCGCTTACCATCACCAATACAGGTACAGATATTTTCAATCTGTCGAGCGTGACGGTTACGTATCCGTTCTCGCAGACCGGTTTCACCGCCTCAACGCCCATTAAGCCCGGCAAGTCGTTAACTCTGACCGTCAGTTATTTTCCGACCGCACTGGCCGCGCAGTATGGAGAACTGCAGCTGACCTTCAACAAGGTGGCATCGAAGGTCGTCAACTTATCTGGATCCGGGTCGGCCGCGACTGCTCTCGGGATCACTTCCTTCCCGACGCTTCCCAGTGCGACGCAATCCTATGCTTATCAAGCGCAGCTGACTTCCGCAGCAGGAGTCGTGCCCATCACATGGTCGCTGGCATCCGGATCGAGTCTGCCCTCGGGATTGACCCTCTCGACTTCAGGCACGATCACGGGAAGCGTGGCCTCGACCGTCGCGGTAGGGAATTATCCGGTGACGGTGCAGGTCACGGATTCCAACGTGCCGCCCTCGACCGCAAGTGCCGTCATGACGGTCCCGGTCTATGCAAAGACCGGAGCAGCCTGTAACAACATTTCCTGGAACATCGCCGGCACGACGAATCCGCTGGTGCCCCTCTCCGACCTTGGAACGAATACCTATCTCGGCGCGGAAGAAGGCGGGCTCTATGCCAACGGCAGCAATTCGCGCCCCTCCGACGATGATTCCTACGGTGTCGGCCTCGCGCAGGGCATTCAACCGCTCGACTCGAATGGCAACCCGAGTCCGACCGGAAAGTATGTGATGGTCGCGATTGGATTGTCGGCTCCGCAGCAGCTCTTCGACGAATTCGTCAGCCTGACCAGCGGGGACACGTCGCTCAATCCGAGTCTGGTGATCGTCAACGGCGCGACCGGCGGCGCAACGGCGAATCTGCTCACGAACTCGAGCAGCGCTTTCTGGACTGTAATTCCCAACAACTATCTTCCCAACGCAGGCGTGACGGCGAAGCAGGTGGTCGCAGCGTGGGTGAACGACGTCGATGGAGGCCCGTCGGGAACATTCCCCACCGACATGACCAACCTGCAATCGCAGCTGGAGACGATCTCGCAGATTCTGCTGACGACGTTTCCGAATATCAAGGTCGCCTATTTTTCCAGCTTCAACTACACCGGATATTCGAACGGCGTCGCCGATCTCGATCCCGAGCCATACGCCTACGAATCGGGATTCGCGGTGAAGAACGCGATTCAGGATCAGCTCAACGGCAACGCCAATCTCAACTACAATCCCGCACTCGGACCAGTTCTAGCGCCATGGATGTCATGGGGTCCGTACTACTGGACGAATGGAATGATCCCGCGCAGCGACGGCCTGGTCTGGACCTGTCAGGATTCGAAATCGGATGGGACGCATCC
>DATJOA010000214.1:0-33682 GCA_035507635.1 Candidatus Acidiferrales bacterium | reverse complement strand
CGCTCGATCAGCGACAGGATATCGCCCATGCCCAGAATGCGCGAGACGATGCGGTCGGGATGGAAGGGTTCGAGCGCGTCGTATTTTTCGCCGATGCCGATGAACTTAATGGGTTGTCCTGTGACCTGACGGATCGACAGTGCTGCGCCGCCACGAGCATCGCCATCCATTTTCGTGAGAACTACGCCGGTCAGAGAGAGCTTTTTGTGGAACTCTTCGGCAGAGCGGACCGCATCCTGACCGGTCATGGCATCGGCGACGAAGAGAATTTCCGATGGATTCAGCAGGCTCTTGAGCGATTGCATTTCGGCCATCAGTTCGTCGTCAATGTGCAGGCGGCCGGCAGTATCAACGATGAGGACATCGCATCCGGTGACCACCGCCTCGCGGCGCGCCTCTTTTACCAGGCGCTCGACCGTGGCGGTGTTGGCTTCGACAGCCTGGCCTTCATAGAGATTGGCTTTTACAGCCTGAGCCACGACTTTCAATTGCTCGCGGGCGGCGGGACGGTAGACGTCGACGGAAACCAGGAGCGGACGGTGTCCGCCATTCTTGAGCCAGTGCGCGAGTTTGCCGGAGGTGGTCGTCTTTCCGGAACCCTGGAGACCGGCCATCAGAATCACAGTCGGCAGCTGCGAGGCGAACTTCACGCGAGCTGTGTCTTTGCCGAGAATCTCGACGAGTTCGTCGCGGAGAATTTTGATGACCTGCTCGCCGGGAGAGAGCGCGGTCATGACTTCCTGCCCGACGGCTTTGGCCTTGATCTGATCGATCAGTTGCTTGACGACCTTGAAGTTGACGTCAGCTTCGAGCAGGGCCATGCGGATCTCGCGCAGGGCTTCATCAATGTTTTCCTCGGTGAGGGTGGCTTGTCCGCGGAGCGTTTTGAAGGCGCGCTGTAGCTTTTCCTGGAGATTCTCGAACATAGGAGATATCGGAATATTTTAGCAGCAGGAGTGCGGCTTTACGGGAGATAGGAATCCATTCACTGCGCGGTTGCTCGCGCTGCGATTGGGCAACCGCTCCGATCGGACGGCGACGATGGGGAGGACATCAGCGGAACCCGAATTGTTTCAGAGCGTTAAGCCTCTTCTTTGGCAGAAACTACGTGGATGGTGCTGCCATCGAGAGTGCCGACGACCTCGGCGCGCTGGCCGGAAAGCCGCTTGAGGAGAACCAAGTCTCCGTCCAAAAAATAGGTTGAATTCCCATTCACGAGAGCAAATCTTGCCCCGCTACGAATACAAACCCGCGTACATTTCGAGGCTGACTGGCCCATGCGCGCGGAGTGCTTTGCGCCGCACTTTGAGCACGTCACCATTCCGTCGAACATCCGCGCGTTTGCGGAGACCTGAGGAGCCGACAAGGGTTCGTTCTGACCCATGGCACCGGCGGCGACTCCAAGGATAACCATCACGAGCGCAAGAGCCAGAGATGCTGTCATAGCAGCAACGATGATGTCGATCAAAACTCTTTTCGCTTTCACGCAGAATGACCTCCGTCCGCACGCATGCGATGGGTTCAGACCAAGAGCTACACGCGCTGACTATTGGAACTGCAAGTCTGGTTCCATGTTGACCGGGTGGAAAGAGCTTGTAAGTACATGAATAAAAGGGATGTCTACGATATGAGTGAGCTGGCGGGGATTGCCGGGTGAGCAGAAAATTCCAGGTTTCGCACTCAGGGATAGGACAAATTCTAAGACACGTCAGGCCACGGCGGCGGCAGCCCTTTTTCCCAAGCCAGCTGCTTCTCGCGCACCGGCATTACGCAACAACTCGATCGCTCCCTTGGTGTCCGCATCCTTTCGGCAGGAAACATACACCATTGCGTTCACGTCACAAAGCTGGTGGCCCAGACGCACGGCGTCGTCAGCGGAGAAACCAAGTCCAACCAAGGTACCTGAGCCACGCGAAAGGGCTGAGGCAGGTGGCTCTGAGACCAGCGCATGGAAGAACAGCTCGGAACGGATAAACAAGCCGACTGTGGGGATGACCACCGCTCCGAAACCTGAAAACCATCGAATGGCGCGGGCGCTTTTTTCCGCTTCGGAGGGTTTGGCGCCGAGGACGCTTGCGTCACTCACGGCTGCCGCATCGGGATGCGCGGGGGAAAGAACCATGCAGATATCTTTGTTTTCGAAACCTGCCCGATTCAGGGCGCAGACCACGTCCGGCAAAGCGACATTGCGGGAATACACTCCGTAGGCAGCTGTTTCGTTGGTGTTCATAACTGGATCTCCACACTCGGAATCCGCGAAAGATTGTGTTCGTGCCCTGCGAGGATGCCTAAACGTACCTTTATCGCGCGGGTTCTCACACTCGGGTGAATCATGTACAAAAGTGACCCGGATGTGAAAATCGAGTAACTCGGCAGTAACGTAAACGTTCTCGTTGGGTGTGGACATTGCCCGAGTGTGACTTATCGCCTGAATGCAAACGGTCAGGAGAGGAGTTCAATGTTTGCCACGTGAATTGTCTTTGTGCCTTGTTCGAGTTGGCCTCTCACCTTGACGTTTTTGTTGTCGTAGCGGCTGGCATCGACACCGGCCAACTTGTACACCGTATCGCTGGTCACCTCGAGAACGTAACCGTTACCGGTCTTCGAAATTCTTCCCTCGAATGTCTGCGCAGGCGTCTGTTGCGTTTGTGGATCAGCGGGTTTGGGCGATCCGGTTGACTGGTCGGGCTGTGGCACAGGCGTATCCGGAGGAGGAAGCGGTTGAGGAACTGGATGGGGCTTTTGCAGGGTTGACCATGCGATCAACTGCCGAGGGGCGGGAGTGTTCTCAGAAGACTGTGAGACGGAAGAGCCGTTCTGCGCGTCGAGGGAAACAGTGAGGCACAGTACGAAGACTGCAAGGAAGATGAGCGTGCGGTTCATCTGAGGCACCTCCGACGAAGTGAGCGACAGATGGGTAAGTGCGACCACTTGCAGAGTCTATTGTTACGGTTTTGAAACGACCATCCTGTCTTGTCCGTATTTCGCGACGCGGTCATCGGCTACGAGGCGCGCTTTTGACTAAACAAAAGGATCGTTCATTTTCAAGTGCCGAGCCTGCCTTGATCCGAGCGCAATGTCGGCGAGAAAAAAGGCGATCGCTGCGGCGCCAAAAATCTCTGCCATGGTCGATAGATGAACGAGAAGACTGAGAAGCAGGAAAACTAAAAGAAATGCGGCAACGCAACGTAGCATCTTCGTACCTCCTCAGCACGCAATCCGGAGAAGAACCCTGCGCCGTGTCGTCGAAGGCGTGCGGCGCGGGCCTATAACTACCACGATTATCAAGACCATTGGAGCGCGGCGGAATACAGCAATCCCTTTAATGGATCGAAGGAAGTGTTCTACAAAGGGCTAAGCCTGGCGAGCACTTACGAAGAGCGGGATGAATGGGCGAGATGACCGCCGTTTGGCTTTCGCGCCGGTCATCTTGCCGATTTTAGTTAGCGCTGGGAATGCCGGGGAGCCGACTCCTCGGTTTCAGGCTCGTCAGAAGCACGCCGGGGAGGTTTCGACGCGTCTTTAGCAGCCTCCTTCGCGTTGCCCCAACTGTTCTGCACCTTTCCTTCAACTTGCTTTGCCGTGCCTTTCACCTGCTTTTCGGGATCATTGGACCACTCGCCCGCCTGGCGTTCGACGCGCCCTGCGATATCCTTCACTTTGCCTTCCACTTGATCCTTATTCATCAGAGATTCTCCTTTGCGATATGACTTCTGTCGGATCGTTCTGGATCTGTTCACTCAAGGTAAAACATTTCTATCTGGCGTGTGTTGCACTCAAATGAGATGTCTAAGGCAGGGCAAGGTTTGTTGAGTTTTCACGGCGAACTCATCTCAGGTACTTACACTGGGCTGCGACCCTGAATGATCCGCACCAATACCGCGATTATCGCCAGGATCAACAGGATGTGGATGAACCCTCCTAACGTGTACGAGCTGATCATGCCGAGTAACCACAGAATCAGCAGCAGAACTGCAATGGTCCATAGCATTCGAAGTTGTTGTCTCCTCTTCGGGAAGCTCAATATGAGCGGACAACGTAAGGTACGGATATACGAAGGCTGGGTCCATCCGGCTAAACCCCTATGGATACAGCGAAGCTTGCCTTAAGTAAAACTTAAGGGACAATTCGAACCGACAAACAAGAGGTTAGAAGACTTGCACGATGCCGTTTCGGACGGCGTAGCGAGTGAGATCCGCGACAGAATGGAGATCCAGTTTGCGCATCAGATTGGTGCGATGGGTTTCAGCCGTCTTGACGCTCAGATTTAAGGCGACCGCGACCTCCTTACTGGTCTTACCCTCAGCCAATAGTTGAATCACCTCGCGCTCTCGAGACGTAAGAGTTTCGCTGGACGGCTTGAGATCCGGCTCGCCCTCAGTCCCAGGGTTGTTGCGGTCCAGAAATCCATTCAGCACCATTTGGCTCACCTTTGTCGTAAAGAACGTTCTCTGGAGCTGTAGGGCTTCGACGGCGGCAACCAGGTCTCTGCCAGCATCCGATTTCAAAAGAAACCCACGTGCACCCGCCCGCAGCACTTCGCGAACCACGTTGTCGGAGTCATGCATCGTCAGGATCAGAATTGGCATCTCCGGTATGGTTGCCAGGATCTGACGGGTTGCTTCCAGTCCGTTTAGATTGGGCATCCCGATGTCCAGAAGAATAACGTCAGGCTTGCTCTTGGATACGAGTTCAACAGCTTCCCGGCCGTCCTTGGCCTCAGCGCATACTTCCCATCCAGGGTGATTCTCGAGCAGAGCGCGAATGCCCCGTCGCGCTACTTCATGATCGTCGGCAATCAGGATCCTAAGCATTCGCACCTCGGTAGTCTTGCTTGTAGAAGAAAACATATCGCAGCACGATCTGTGAGGCTTTCTGGCATTTGCATTCCTTAACTTGCATTGTCGGCGATTGCACAAATCATGCCGAACCACTACTTCCTCTGTTCCAATCACTTTCACTCAGTTCGATGGTGATCGGCGCGTGTAAGTTTTTCCAGAATTGTTCTGGAGGGGCAATCTCCATTAGTTACCTGATCCCTCTACACTGTTCACCCTAGCTTGCAGCCCCTTCAGAGAACCTGTTCCCAGTGTGTTCGGAAGAATTTGCTGCTATCGGCCTTCATCTCACGGCATCTAATCTCGACGCGAGAGGGCGACTATGTTCCTTTGTAAGACCTTACTGTTCCATTCAGCGCTCAAGGTAGCTGTAGTCGGAGCTGTAATAAGTTGCGGGACAACAATGGTGCGGGCCCAGAATGCACCTTCGAAGCAAAATCCTTCTTCCAATGAGGCTCCCGTACCGGAAGAGGACCCCATGGGATTGCCGCCGCGGACGATTGCTCCACCACCCTCTGTAGAGGTTCCCACTCCGTCTGGACTGTCAAATGGGCAATCGACATCGCAGAGTTCGGAGGGAGAGGATCAGGGCAGATTCGTTTTCAAGAAGCAGGTTCAAGAAGTAGTACTGCACGCAACCGTCGTAGATCAGGACGGAAATCTGGTCACTTATCTGGACCGGAATGCTTTTGCTGTTTTTCAGAATGGACAGCCCGAAGAAATAACATCCTTTCGCCTTGAGGACGTTCCCGTTGAAATCGGGGTCGTAGTCGACAACTCAGGTTCGATGCGTGACAAACGTGAGAAAGTCGCACAAGCGGTGATGAACCTTATTCAGATCAGCAACCCGGAAGATCAGGTGTTTGTTGTGAACTTCAATGAGACTGCCTATCTGGACCAAGACTTCACTTCGAATGGGCACTTACTCGAAGCTGCTCTTCACCAGGTATCCAGCCGCGGTACGACGGCCTTGTATGACGCAGTTGTGGCGTCTGATGTACATCTGCGCGACCATGCCAATCTTCAGAAGAAGGCTCTTCTCGTCGTCACTGACGGAGAAGACAACATGAGCCGCGAAACTTTGCAGGACACGATTCGGAAGCTGCAATCGAAGAATGGGCCCACGGTATATGCGATCGGACTTTCGGATCGAGGGATGACGCGGTCAGCGCGGGAGGCGCTTCAACAGCTAGCCGCAGGCACCGGGGGAGTAGCCTATTTCCCCCGGACTCTGGAGGAGGTTAACGACATCACGCGCACGATCGCCCATGATATTCGCAGCCAGTACACGCTGACTTACAATCCGGGCAGCACGGTGGGCAGGGGATATCAACGAATCACGGTTGACGCACGAGGGCCGGCGCACAAGCGGCTTACGGTCCGGACGCGTCCGGGTTACTATCCCGGAGAAACGCTTCGTTAGCAGAAAACACTGGCGGGCTCGATAAGCGACTTACGCCGCCGTCGGGCCCGCAGGAGTTTTCGGCGGCGGCGGGAGCTCAATCTGGATCAGATTGTTCTTGATGGCATAAACAACCAGATCGCGGATGGAGTGGAAGCTCAGCTTGCGCATGATATTGCTGCGATGCGTTTCGACGGTCTTTGTGCTGAGGTTTAACAACGAGGCCACTTCCTTCGAGCTATTTCCTTCCGCGAGCAATTGAGTGATTTCGCGTTCTCGTGCGGTAAGAGTCGGGAGTTTCGGCGCTTCGTTTCTGGAAACGGTCTGGCCTTTCTCCAGGAACCCGGCCAAGACCAGATCATTCACGCGAGGAGTGAAGAACATTCGCTTGTTCTGCAGAGCTTCAACGGCAGAAACGAGATCTCGGGCAGCGTCGGACTTAAGTACGAATCCGCGGGCGCCGGCATCCAGGGCTTCACGAATCACCTGGTCGGAGTCCGTGATGGTCAGAACGATGACCTTGAAGTGAGGATCATGCTGCAGCAGCTGCCGGGTGGTATCGAGACCGTTAAGATTCGGCATGCCGATGTCAACGATCACGACATCGGGATTCAGTTGTAGGGCCTTCTCCACGGCTTCCCGGCCATCGCTGGCTTCACCGCAAACTTCCCATCCTTCATGCTTTTCGAGCAATGCACGCAAACCGCGCCGCACGATTTCATGGTCATCCGCTAACAGAATCCTGAGTTTCATGATATTGCCCTCTCTAGATTGATGTACGTCTCTAGAGCAGCGACTTTGCTGCCTAAGCTCAGCTCAGTTCGGGAACATTGCGCCCGTTCAGAGCCGTGAACACACGATGCTGACTCACCGCCTCGACCGCCGCGAGCAGATCCCGCGCGGCATTCGATTTCACGACGTAGCCGCGGGCGCCGGCTTCCAACGCTTCGCGCATCATTTGCGGCGAGTCATGCTGAGTTACGAATAGGATCTCGAGCGCGGGAGACTGCCTGCGCAGTACACGACACGCTTCCAACCCGTTCATCCGAGGCATGGTCACGTCCAACACCATCACGTCGGGAGTCAAACTCTTTGCCTTCTCTACGGCCTCCGCGCCGTCGGAGGCCTCTCCAATGACTTCCCATCCTGAATGTCCTTCCAGCAGGGTTTTCAGCCCTTGTCTAACAATAGGATGGTCGTCGACCAACAGTATGCGAATTGTCATTCCGTTTCAGTTCCTTTAAAGGGAGACCGACCAGACGATTCGCCACATTTTACCTCTTAATGGATGTGACAGCCTGACCAATAGTCCGCAAAAGAATTCGACACCACAAAGCTTGCGTAAGGGGAAAGCGCTAAAAATCTCATTGCGAGGCTAACCGCCATAGGATTGAGGTCCAATACAGGAAATCCTGTATTTGCGAGAGTGCCTTTACTGACGGGCGCATAAGTGCTAAGCACCGTGCCCCGCCGAGAGACCGGGGAAGTACGTCTGGTTGTGCAGCAACAGATCGACGGCTTCCACAACCGAACCGATATCCTGCTTCGCACATGCGCCTCGAACGCCAGCCTGACGCGCTGCATCTGCCAGTTGCTTTGAGAGGTGGAGCGTTACCATCAGGATGGGAATCGCAGGAAAAAGATCCGAAATCTGTCTAGCGACATCGACTCCGTTAAGGTCTGGCATTTGATAGTCGAGAACTATCAGATCCGGAGGAGCCTCAAGAACAAGATGCAAGGCCTCCGCACCCGTACGTGCTTCGCCGCAAACCCGCCAGGCTTCCTGCTGCTCCAAGATTGCGCGCAGGTAGCGTCGAACCGCAGGGTTATCGTCGACCAGAAGTATGCGAGTCAACCGAAAGCCTCATCCCTCTAATTCCGCGTGGCAGTAGACAGAGGCTTTCGCTGCAAACACCCTTCACGGAATCGCAAATGTTCTCACAGGCCGGGTAGATCTCCGATCCGCTGAACTCGTCAGCGAACCGAGGGCCACAAGCAAGTGAAAGACGCACTAGCACAAGGTTAGGGAAGGCATCATACCCCTTCAATCCAGTGAAACCAGTAGAGGCAAGATAGTTATGCCGGACCGGCTTCACCAAATGCCTTTGTCACTTCCGGTAAGCTTTTGTTCGATGGCGGCAGCAGTGGCCAGACCCGGCAGCAGACTTAGACGAAAGCTATTGCGAATTTCGCCTCTGAGCAAGAGATTCTTGAGTTCGTTCGCATATAGATTTAGAGAATGCGGAAGAATCGGCACGCGAAGGAAGTCGCGGCGGAAAGACACCTGGCTTGTATTGAATCTGGCTGTTCCGGTGACTAGCGCCGGCAAGCTGACGCCGCGGCCACGGAACGTCTCGACATATTCCGAGACAATCGTCAGATAAGTAGAAATGCCCTCCCAAATGCCCGCAGCAGATCCGAGACGATGCAAATAGGTGAAACTAACTTCACCTGATTCAAGCAGTTCGGCATTGTCGATGATGTCGCATAAGCGAATGTAGAAATGGCGATACATGCGCTGAAGTGTGCTAATGACGATACGATCTTCAGGGGCAGCGACTCGGAATGGGTATCCGGCAATGGTTTTAGGCTGCCGCCTCTCGGCTAGGGATCGGGTGACTGCAGTTTGCTCGCCCGTCTGTCCTAAGCGTCCGACGTGAACTTCCACTAACTCAGGCAGCCCCGGTATGACGAAGTTCCATTTACTAGCGAGGCGATCTCCCCAGCTACGCGGTTCCAGCGTGGCATGGAAACGGGTCCTCAGTAATTCTATAAGCCGGTCACTATCTCCATTGATGAACAGATCTAAATCGCTTCCCAGATCAGGCCAGTGGTCCAACGATTTGATGACTGTAGGTTGAAAACCACGTGGTTCCAGAGCGTCGCAGATCTCTGCGAGAAAACCAAGGGCGTGGTCGATTCTTCTCTTTTCGAGCTGGATCTGATCTGAAACAAATGTTGCTTCTTCGAAAGCTCCGGTGGAAACGAGAATCTCCCGGAGCGGTTGAAATGCTCGGATTATGACATGATTAGTGGCAGCCAGAGATTTCAGCCTCTGTAGATCGACCAGATCCAGACTGGAGATACCTTTCAAATCTGGGCTGACTATTTGCGGCTCATCTTCGGCAGCCAATCCTTCGCGACTGGAAAGGCAGGACAGCGTGGGATTTAAAACAAGGTTCGACAGAATCTGAAGGTCTTTCGTTGAATTCTGCACAGGGCTCACCTTTCGACCTCGATACGCGTCTGGAGCAGCGCCGTCTTGGATGTGATAAGTCACGTTTGTGGTTGCGTCGCCCAGAGTCCCCACCCTACAAATTCCACGTAAAGTGGGCTGCCCGAATCAACCCGAGGCCAGTGATTTGCCAGCCGGGCCGCAGTGGGAGAAGGTAAGGCGTTCTACAGCCGTACCTTCCTCGTAGTCGTTCCAGGTCTCGATCAAAATGAAGGGAAGAGGATGGGCGCCATCAAAGTAATGGGTGTAGAGGTGGAGAGTATCCTCAAAGGTTTCACCGCAGCGGCTATCCATGTGCCGATTCAGTCCCCACTTTGCTGCGCTGTCGTTGAAGCCCGGCCAAGCTGCGCCGACTGCGATCTTGTCCGGATAGTCATTTCGCATGGTTCGGTAAAAACCTTCCAGATACTGCTCGCCCCAGTTACTTCCGTTCGGAACCCAACCTTGCTTGCCCGGCTGGACCCAGGCATAGGATCCAGCGAAGTCTGATGAATACTTCGCGGGCGGGATATCTTTGAAGAAGAGGATCGGCGGCGATTCCCAGGATTGGCAGTGCTCCACGACACGGTTCCAGTCGACGTGTCCTTCTTTGGGGAAGATGAAGATCATAGGGTGACCTTGAAACGTCAGATAAGTGAGGCGGTGAGGAGATTGTGGGCCGATGTAGGAGGTATAGGCCTCGTCCAACGCGGCGATAGCTTCGTCGGTGGCTTGCGAGTCTTCATCTTCAGGTTCGTTGTAGAGCAGAGCGACCTGAAAATGATTTTGGTCGGCCGCCTTCTGGAGGAGCGCGAAATTGTGATCGGAAAAAGGATTGGCGGGTCCGTACCAGTCCACGACGAACCCTGAGATTCCCATGTTGCGCGCCTGATGAATCTGCCTTTGCAGGACAACGGGGTCGTAGCTTGAGTAACCTACGTCCATGTGCACATGGTTTCCGAACCACGGCATATAAACGGCGAGGAGTTTTGGCCAGGAATCAGGAGCCTGCAGGTTCGCGTGCGGCGCCGTGCGCATTCCAGGCGTTGTGCACCCAGTGCCCACCATGAAGCAAATGATTGCGAGCGCTAACAGCCTTTTCGACAAAACGAGACTCCATGAGCGTCCACCAGAGCGCAAAGAATTGGATGCGAATGCTGAGCTTGTCGGTTGGCGCAGAGTGGATGTCAGAAATTTGGGACTGCCTGCAATTGCCGGACAACCCAGCGGTCGGCCCCTGGAGTCATCAGTACTACATAGTGGACGGTAGCGTGCTCGTTATGAATCGTTTTGCTTCCATCAGAAATCTGGAGGTCATATTCCGCAGTATCATGCAATTCCATGACGTCGCCTTCGGGAGCATAAAACACGGCTTCCAGCCTGTGACTCTGGTTCAGATAACGACGAGTGAGCCCAGTTCGTTGCTGATCGTCAACGGCGCTCGAAAGCCACGCTTTCGCCGTTCCATCAAACAGGCCGCTAAGGGGCACGGTGGAGTTTGACTCAAGAGCATGAGAAAGATTCATCCAGGCTAGCTTGTAGTCGCGAACGACGCTGCGCGCGGTGAGTGATTCGACCGCCCGCGGGCCAGCTTTTGCGACATCGAGCGTGACCTGCGGAACCGAGTCCGCAGCGTGGATAGTCGCGACGAAGGAAAAGAGCGCGGCCGCGATCGCAACCTGGAAACTTCGCTTTATTCGTCGATAGTGTCGGTTGTTGATCATGAATTACTGTCCACTCATACGGAGTTCGTTACCCATGACGACTCCAGAGGCGGCAGAGATTGTGACCGGGCCTTTCGCGTCAATTTCCGCGCGAGCGACGTCTTTCTTTACGGGCGCGTCGACAGTGCTGACCTGATCTCCGTCTCTCGCCGTGAAAGTCACGACGGTTCCATCAGGCACAGGATTTCCGGCGCAGTCGCGAATCGGGTCGGTCTCAACAGAGATGCTCTTAGCAGTTCTTTGGCCTTTAATTCGTAGATTGCACGGATCGGACGCAACCTCTTCCACGACTCGTCGGGTGGATACGCCGTCGATCGACGCCACAACCTGCAGGGGCCCGGCGGACTTTCCTGAGCTCATGCGGAACCAGGAGATTCCACCTTTGCTTTCAACCGCGCGTGAAATCGGCGGGACTCCCTGTGCTGATAAATGAAAATCGACGCCCGCTGGAGTCATCGCCAAGTTATGGAATTCGTCAAAATTAAGAGCGACTGCGCTGATTACATCCTTCTGCGCGACCGGTGCTCGCGATGGATGAACCAACAGCGTGAGACTCGACGGCTGCGCAGCGCTCACAAAAAACTCGCTACTCGTACAACTGCTGGCGCACACGATCGCCACGTAATTTCCAGCACTTTGTATGTTGTTTGCTACGATCGGAATGTCTTTACCCAGATCAACACTCCGCTTGATGGAACTTGCGGGTCCAATGAGATAGAAGGTTGCGGCGGCGCTGCCAGTCGTTCCAATTGAAATTGAGTTTCCCGCAATCACACTCGATGGCGGACGCACGCTCATCTCCTGCGTGTGGGCTGGAGAAGCAGCCACGCAGAACGCGGCCGCAGCAAGCGCGGTGATCCAACCTAAACTACGCAGTCTGGGAACTATATTGGTTGACGACGACATGAAAGTTGTGGACCTTCCCTGCCAATGATTTTGGAACCTCGACTGCAAACGGTTCGCTCTCCTGAGGAAGCAGCGCTTTCTCGACGTATCCGTCCGATACCCAAACCACTTTCCCGCTGTTGTCGTAGAAGCTGACGATGACGTGAGGAATATTGACGACTTGTCCGCCCTCATTGAGCAGATCGCCACGCAAGACGGAGTGTCCCTGTGCATCATTATCGAGCTTTTGATTCATTACGCCGATTACGGGATCCGACGATGCGGGAACAAGTGTTGCCTTCACATCCATGCGGACATTCTTCACTTTGTCCAGGCTGACATTTGGAAAATCAATGCGATACGGCGATACCTGTTTTGGCAGCAGGATGTGGAGAATTTTGTCGAAACTGCTCTCATCGTCGATCGGGTTTCCTGATGCATCGACGAGCGTGGCGTGGACATTTACGAATGCGGGAATGGTGTCTTCATTGACGACCTCGCCCATCACCACGGAACCTTCGTCGGAATTCACCGCATTCATCGATACGATGCGTACGTGCGGGGCATCGACATTGCGAGACCCCCACTGCGCGCCGGCAGCATTCCCTGTAACCAAATACCAGCGCAAGTAATTCACTGGAATGACCTGAGCTGGCTCGTTGGGCGGAGGAGTTTCGTCCCAAACGACCTTCCACTGGCCGTCGGCACGCGTGAGGTGAAAATCGCGCACGTCCTCAACAGGCCCTACAGGAGTCGTCCAATGAAGGTGTGCCCGCATTTGTGCGTCGGAATCAGTGGCGTGAAGAGGACGAACGTCGAAGCGCTCCAGACTTGAATAGGAGCGCAATCCGCCGTTAGCCCCCATCCATTCATCAACAAAATCCTGTTGCGTGAGCGCGGCATTCTTTCGGTCGATGCTTGAGAATGCGTGGCCCCAGTTGCGCCTTTGGACATCGAGAAGGAAATTGTTGGTGGCCTGTTGTGGCGTCGCGGAACTCGAGCTGAATCCCGTGAGCGCAGCGCCGGAGGCAACGCCGACAATTCCATTGGAGCCGTTCGAAGAGCGAAGACCAAGGAATAGCAACGCCGCTGTAACGACGACAATGATGATCACGAGTGAAAGAGCAGGTCTCATCGCAGTTCCTCAAGCAGCATAGTGTCGTTCCGGCTCTCCGAGAGAAACCGGGGATTCATGGATTCGCGCCGACCGCTCGGTTGCGGGGAGGAAGAGCACAAGGAAAATGGCGGCCAGGCTTGCGCCGATTGGCAGCGTTCCCCATAAGAGCCCCATCCAGGCCGGAGGAATCGCATCGGAGTCGATGCGATGCGCCGGTGGGACGTCGTCCTTAGTCCAAGCGGTTATCTCTCCGCTATCGAAGATCTCTGTCTTCCGCCATCCTGCGAAGGTCAGCAACGGTTCGTAGTAGCGATCGTGCACGAAGATGAATTTAAGTCCGTAGCGATTTGCGTGTTCGAGCATGGCGCGGAGCGCGCCCATGCCGGCGGAGCCGTAGAATTTCGAATTCGTGAGCTGCGCGGAACCGTAGTGCGTCATCTCCGGCAAAAGGCGAGCGGAGTTGTAGTCACCATCGACACTACTCGCGTTGGTGTAGGTGGATACCTGAGCGAGCTCGCTGCCGAATCCGAGAGTCAGATAACGATAGGAATCGTGCCCATCGCGATTCAGAAAACCGATTACCGGCTGAACGTTCAATGACTCGGTTGGCCGATATGGATTGACGGTCAACCAGGCGAGGGCTGCTCCGATGGTGGCGACGGCAGCCAATGAAAGTGCGACCGCACCTTTGGTTTGAAAGCGATCGAGAAGCTGAACCGCGAGCAGGCCGACAATCGGCATCATGAGCAATGTTGCCCAGAATGCGAATCTCTCGAATGTCAGAATTTCAAAGGCACGGCCCAGCAGCCACTTCGGAAGCGGCGTCGTGCCACCCAATCCAAAGATGAAAGCCAGCCAGAAACCGACGAGCAATGGCCGCAGGCGCCGAACGGACGCTCCGCGAAATAATACGAACGGGAGCGCGATAATCAGGGCGCCATAAGGAATAACAAAATAGTTGATACCAGTTATGGAATGGAGCAGGTAGTTCGAGCGGCTGTCATGCGGAATCGGGATTTGGTGAATCGGATGCTGAAGCATCGTGACCCAGTACGGCAGCAGAACAACACCGACACCGATTCCAACAACGATTGCGAAGGCTATGGCCCTGGAAATCACTTTTCCTAACGAGCCACGAGTGCGCCCATCTTGGGCGTCGACACAAGCGATCCAGAGGACGGGAGCTGCGAAGAAGACGGTGCCGAAAAGGAGGGTGACGTGGTGCGCCGCAGCGGCTGCCAAGCTTACGGCGACGCCCTTGATGAAGGACCGGCCGGATCCCTGCGTCGACCACTCGTAGAAGTACGGTAGAGCATTTAAGTACAGCGCCGCGGATGCAACGGTCGCGAGTTGTCCCGCCTGATAAACGAGAAACGCGAGCGCTCCCAAGAAAATGCTGCCGAGGGCCGCGTACGAAGCGGCGCGATCGTCCGCCCAGATTCTTGCAAATCGATAAACACCAACCGGCAGCAACAGGACTGCGACCAACTGGACAAGCATGTAACCCATCGTCAGGCCACTGATGGTGGAGATGAGAGCAATCCACTGATGAGTCAAGGGAGGATAGGTGGTTTGCGAAAAACCCGCGAACCACTTTTCATTCCACGGATTGAACCAGTGGTGCGCATAATGCGAGGCCAGAAAAATATGGAAATTTGCGTCGAAGGAATGCGATGGAAGCCGCATAAGCAGCAGGGGCCCGTGTACCGCGAGAGCGACTAATACAATTGCCAAGAGCGGGATAGGACGAGAGTAGCGTTCGCTGTGGTTCATCACCAGTGCACACTCCTGTGCCTTTGACGAAATTTTAAGATTCCAAAAGAGTCGGTAGGGTTTACGTCAAAAACACGCCTAAGTTCCAGTCGCACGTCCCCCACAACAAAGCAAACCTGAATAGTGGGTCCGCATCTGAGTAGAGCCGCGGGCTCTTTCCGCGCCGGGGGCGCTGTGTTACCTCCCAGATTCTTTTAAAGCGTGGTGATTTCGTGAAAAGCCGGATTCCGCTCACGAGCTTTTTCCTGGTCATGCTCCTCGGTTCTCCGTGGAGCGCCATGAGCCAGACATATGATATTGGCGGCAAGTCCAGTTCTTCGAGTCAAGAGCCGAAACAGAATGGCACCTCGACGCAAAATGGCACGGATTTCAGCTGGGGATCAGGAATTCAAGTAGCGCGCCAGGCTCGCGCGGCGCAAGACGCGCTGAACCGGAGTGATTACGCGGCCGCTGTTACATTCGCACAGCAGGCTGCCAACTCCGCACCACAAAATGCTGACTTGTGGTTTCTACTGGGCTATGCGGCTCGACTGGACCAGCGGTATCAGTTGTCGGTCGACTCTTATAATCGCGGCCTGAAGCGGCAACCGAATTCGGTGCACGGCCTCGCGGGTCTTGCGGAGACTTATGCCAAGATGGGCCGCGATCAGGAAGCGGAACAACTTCTCGATCGAGTGGTCAAAGAGAACCCAAAGGATGCAAACAGCCTGCAGCTCGCGGGCGAGCTGATGCTGAATTCGGATCCGAAGACTTCGCTCGCCTTACTGAATCGTGCCGATGCTATCCATCCTTCACCGCACACGGATTTGTTGATCTCGCATGCGTATCAGCGTCTCGGACAAGCCGATGAGGCAACGCGATATCTGAATCGCGCCAAGAGTCTGGCGCCGCGCGATCCGGAAGTCCTGCGAGCGGTCGCCGGGGAGTATCGCGATCAGGGGAAATATGATGAGGCAATCGCGACGCTGAAAGACATCCCAAACAAGACCACTGACGTGCAGGCGGAACTGGCATACACGTACGGGCTAGCCGGGCAGCAGCAGCAAGCCGCCGAGCTTTATTCGCACTTGGCGAATGCGTCAAAGGGAAGTATCGGACTGGATTTGAGCGCGGCACAGGCCTGGGTCACGCTTGGTCATCCGGGCGAGGCGCAGCCGTTTCTCGATGCTGCGCAACGAATTGATCCCAATAATTACAGGTTGCATGCGATTCTGGGCGGGATCGCCGACTCGGAAGACCGGCTTGATGAGGCGGAACATCAATACGAACTTGCTCTGGGCACTTTGCCAGCGCGACCGGTCGAGGGTGAACTCTATCCGGTGGAATTGCGCCTGAACCTTTATGAGGTCTACGTCCGTGAAAGCGAGGATGCAAAGGCGAACCAGCAACTGCAACTGGCATCGTCGGCCATTCAAACCGTCCAGGTCCCCGATTCGTCCCGGCCAGAGATGTTGAGGCTTCGGGCTGCAGTGGAGTCCGCTTCGGGAAATCTCGAGGAGGCCAATCGCGATCTTAAGGAAGCGTTGGCGCTGGCTCCCACCAACGTCAATTCGTTGATGAATTTCGGAATGCTGCAGTGGAAACTTGGGCAGAAGGACGCCGCGCGCGAGACCTTCACGAAAGTTCTCGAGATCAGCCACAACAGCGAACAAGCGCTATCGGCGCTCGGGTATCTCGCCCGAGATTCGGGAAATACAAAGCTGGCCGAGGAGTACTTCAAGAAAGCGATCGACGTGCATCCGGCGGACTTCCCTCCGTACCTTGCGCTGGGAGATCTGTATACCGCGGAAAAGAACTACCGCTCGGCGGAACTTTATTACGACAAAGCATACGAGCGAATGCGGACAAATGCTTTGATAGTTGCCGGCGGCGCCAACGCGGCGATAGAGGAGCACGATCTTCCGCTCGCGCAGCGCTGGCTCGAGCGAGCGACTGCAAAGATGATGACCAGTCCGCAGGTGGAGCGCGAACGCGAGCGATATCTCTACTTCAAGGGCGATTACACGGGTTCGGCTGAGCTCGGCTCCAAGGTCGTGGAGGCGTTGCCGAAGGACCGCGAGGGAATCGTCTATCTCGCATATGACCTCTACAACTTGGGCCGCTATGACGAGGCTCTCGCCCTTGCCAACAAGTACAAACCCGTTTTACCTAATGACAAGGATCTGCCGCTCATTGCGGGCAATGTTGAAGTTCATAAGGGCGATCTTGAAGCGGCGCGAGAAGACTTCACGCTGGCTTTGAAAAACGATCCCCAGATGGCGACGGGCTACGTCAACCGCGGATTTGTATTGAATGATCTGCGGGAACCCCGGGAAGCGTCGCAAGACTTTGATAGTGCGATTCGCCTGGATCCAAAATATGGTGAGGCACATCTTGGAATGGCGTATTCAGACCTGCAGCTTCATCGTCCGCAATTGGCATTGAAACAACTTGAGGCGGCGCAGAAGATTCTGGGCAAATCGCATGCCTGGCATTTGGCGCGCGCGGAAGGCTTCCGGCAAGAGCAGGAATTTGCGCACGCCGCCGACGAATACCGGATCGCACTCTCCGAGAATCCGAAAGACCTGACCACTCAGCTTGCGTACGCGGACGTGCTTTATCGCATGCGGCAGTACAATGCCGCCATTGCGACTCTGAATACAGCTCTAAAGCTCTCGCCATCCGATCCATCGATTTACGCTTTGATGGCGCAAGTTCATGCGAGAGAGGGGAACCGGCAACAGACGCTTCGCGACATTCAATCTGCCGAGCGGCTAGGCGGGGATCGCGTCGAGATTCTGACTGCCACCGGCGATGCGCTACTGATCTTGGGAGACCGCGATGCCGCTATGCAGCGCTTTGCCAAGGCACTCGACGTTCCCGGCGGAGACCGGATTGGTATTCGTCTCGCGATCGCACAGATTTTTTTGCGGCAGGGACACTATGACGATGCGCACCGGCAAATCGCTTTGGGTTTTGCCGAGGCTCGGCTCTTTCCGGATTCGCCGGTGACGGCGGAGGATTATGCGGATGCGGCCGATCTGTTTCTCGCGATGCATGACTTCGAGCTTGCGGAAACCTATTTCAACAAAGCCGAACTCGCTGGAGCAAATAATCGCATCGTCCAGGTCGGACTGACCAATACCTACCTTGCAGAGGGAGAAACGTCCAAGGCCGGAGCGGCGTTGGCGAGCCTCGGTCCCGCGAGCGATTACAACGATGATTATGACTACATGATGGCGGCGGGAAATCTCTCGCGCCAGCGGCAAGATCCGCTGCAAGCGCTGGCAAATTTCGCGCAAGCGAGTACAGCCGCGGGCGAAGAAGATCAGGGTGTAGCCGAGACTTCACAATACACTGAGGCGGATCAGGAAGGCCGCCAGATCAGTCAATCGCTGACTTTGGTTCCGGAAGCGACGTTCACACCGGTGCTGGAAGACATCAATGTCTACGCACTGGATGCCAAGATTCTTCACGTCACGAATCCTGCGCTTCTCCCTCCGCCACGCCATTCATTCCAGAGCTTCGCGGCATCACATTACCGGGTTCAGTTGGGAAATTTTCCAGCCATCACGGGCTTTGTGGGAGAGGCGATGACGGCAGGCCGCCTCTTATACCCGAGCGTGGGGGTTGTTCAGGACCGCAACACATATGACACGATTCTGAATGGGGGGATCAATCCAACTCTACGTTTTGGCTCGAACTCGATCACGTTTGACGGAGGCCTTCAATTCACGGTTCGGCGCGATACGATCTCGCCGGTGTTTATGAGCCAGAATCTGTTCCGGCAATTCCTCTATTTGCACACAAGCTCCTTCTTTAATTGGGTGACCATCAGCGGAAGCGCCGAGCACGAAACCGGACCATTCATCGACCAGGATCTGCACTCGCGAGACCTGTTCGCGAATATTGAGTTCACAGTCGGAAGACCCTGGGGTAACACTTCTCTGATCACCGGATACTCGGTACGAGATCTGCTGTTCCGGCCGTTTGTTGAAGAATATTTCAATACCACGACTTATGCGGGCTTGCAGCATAAATTTGGACGCCGCCTGACGGCCGCTGTACTGGCGGAGGACCTGCGGTCCTGGCGCGTTCAGAACACCCAATATGCCATCGCACAGGCGCTGCTTCCGGGAGGACGATTTGAATTTCGCGCGACCCCGCGCTGGAGTTTTGAAGGTTCGTTCGTGCTCTCGCGCGGCATGGGGTATCACGCATATGACAACGTGCAGAGCGAGTTTCTGCTCTCGTACGTCCGACCGCTACACGGAAGTGTGAGGGAAGCCACGGGAGATGTTCCGGTATCTTATCCGATGCGTTTTTCGATCGGGCTGGAGCAACAGACTTTCTACGATTTCCCAGGCTCCGGCTCGAGAACAAGCACTCTGTTGCCTGCTGTGCATTTCACTTTGTTTTAGGCACTCCGCCGCGTGATGACATTTTTCGGAAAACGACGAAGCACAAGACGGGACGAAAATCGCTCGGACGCAACACTGAAGCGAAGGGCGCTCCGCCAGAAACTACTCGGCGGAAGCATCACACTTCTTCTTGGCTCCGGGCTGGCCAGCGTCGCGAATCTTCTTTACAACGTCGTAACGGCGCGGATGCTCGGTCCCACAGGGTTTGCGCACGCGACGGTGGTTTACACGTTATTGATGCTGGCGTCGGCAATCACCCTGTCATTCCAGGTCGTTTGCGCAAAGTACGTTGCTAGCCACGACAGTACAGAGGAGAAGGCTGCGATCTTCGCCTCTCTGCATCTGCGATCGTGGCTTGCGGGAATTGGACTCGGACTATTTCTTATCGTTTTCAACCACGCCCTCACCGCGTATCTGAACCTGCCGAACGAGAGATTGATTTCGCTGCTTGCGGTGGGGACGGCGTTTTATATCCCACTGGGAGTGCGTCGAGGATACATCCAGGGCATCCACGCCTTTACCGCGCTTGCCATCAACTTCGCGCTGGAAGGACTGGTCCGATTCGGCGGGGCGTATGTGCTGATGCGAATGGGCTTGGGAGTGAGGGGAGCTGTTCTGGCGAGCGTCATCGCAGTGATTGCCTGTTATCTGCTGGCGCAGCCGAGTCCAGGTCTCAGATCGCTGGGCGCCCCAAAGATCCCAATTCCCTCCAAGGAGGGAATACAGGCCATCGTCTTCTTTGCCGGACAGGTGGTCATCAACAATTTTGATATCGTCCTAGTCAAGCACTTCTTTGAAGCGGATCAGGCCGGCTTTTACGCGGCGGTCTCTCTAGTGGGACGACTGGTAAACATGTGCGCGTGGTCCGTGGTAAACACTATGTTTCCGGTTTCAGCCGCAGCACAATCGACCGACCGGGAAGCGCGGCCCGTGCTCTTCATGTCGTTGTCTATGGTCTTCTTAATTCTTGCTGTGTTGATTCTGGGGCTCTGGGCAATCCCGAGTTTTCTGTGGAGAACGCTGTTCGGCTCCCACTTTGCCATGGGAAATTTCGGCGGCGGGCTGGCATCGATGTTGATTCTTTACGCGGTCACGACTGGAATTTTCTCGTTAAGCTCTGTGATGATCACCTATGAGATGTCACGGAAGATCGCGAATACGAGTTGGGTGCAGCTGGCTTTCAGCGGAGCATTTGTGTTGGGAATTATCGTGTTCCACCAGACGCTTCGAGAAGTGATCTTCGTGCAATTGGTACTGATGGTGGTTTTGTTCGTCGTCGTAGCCATCCCGCTTTTCCGGCGTGAGATGGCTCCGCTGAAGAGCCGTGCGTTTTCCAGTTTGCGAATCGTCGGGTCGATCAGCGAGCATCAGGTGATCTCAGAATTCCTGCGGAGCGAGTTTCATCATCCTGAATTCGAGGAATACCGCGTCGAGTTTCAGCAGATTGTCAACTCTCCCAATCTGGAAAACGAGCGAGAAAATGCGTTGCGCCGCGCCTTGTTGTTTCTGAGGCGAGGAGCCATGTGGAGGGAGTTGCCCGAGAGCACGGAATGGTTCAAGGTGGAGCTCGGACGAGAAGATTTGGACCGGATCCGATTCTTTCCGAGGGCGCAGTGGCGTCGTGTTGCGAAAGGAAGCTTTTATCTGACGGACATGGTCGAGTGTTTGCGGTCAAAGTCGCAAGAGTCCCAGAAGGACCTCTTTTTCCAGAAACTCAGGCAATTGCACGTTCCCGTCCGGGAAGGCCTGGTGAGCCCGACGGTGTTGCTGATCGGTGTGGACACCGAGAGCCCGCTGACGATCATTGACGGGAATCATCGGATGGCGGCTGCGATGCTGTCTCAACCGCCAGCCGCCCTGGAGGGCTTTCAATTTATATGCGGGTTATCGCCAGCCATGACACGATGCTGCTGGTACCACACGAACGTTAATACTATTTCCCGGTATCTGACGAATCTGCTCAGGTACATTTTTTACGACCCGGAGTCCGATATCGGTCGCTTTGCGGAAATTGATTCCTAAATGTTTACTGGTGTGCTTGGGGGGCATCGTTCGACGGGGCCAATTGGATGGCGTCGCCTGAGGGAGCGGGCTGCACAGTCTCGTTGACGATACTGTTGTCCCGCCGACGTAAGACAACGGGACCATTCTCATGCCGCCGGATGTCACGCTCTTGCGAGACCTTGTTCGTCACCACCGTGTCGCTATCTTCTGCTACCGTAGAAAGC
Source organism: Candidatus Acidiferrales bacterium (assembly GCA_035507635.1). Taxonomy (GTDB): domain Bacteria; phylum Acidobacteriota; class Terriglobia; order Terriglobales; family Acidobacteriaceae; genus Sulfotelmatobacter. Next base: position 12,101 of record DATJOA010000214.1, on the reverse strand, counting down.
TGTTTGCCTTCCGCTGTAGTTCGAGTTGCAACTCCCACAACCGTCGAGGCACCTGCTGCCTCGCGAGCCCGCTGGTAGAAAAATTCTGCGGTTTCGCGGTCTCCTTTCATCTCAGAGACATAGCCGATGTTGTTGAGCGAGAACGGATTGTTTGGATCGAGAGCGTACGCCTTGCGGAAATCGGTTTCCGCCGACTGTAAATCGTTGCGGTTGACCGCGGAAACGCCACGCAGGTTGAGTTCTGCAACCTGCTCGGCAAGATCGTTCCTGTGCGCCAAATGATTGCGCAATGTCTTGGCATTGTCCTGGGCCATCTTGTCGACGGGGCGTCCACGCCAGGCGCGATCGGCAGTTACCACGGCAACTACTCCCGGCTGAACTGTGGCCGCTTCGTCGTAATACCGCAAGGCTTCCTCCTCCTCGCCCTCCATCTCTTTGGCGGCGCCCATATTGTTTAACGTGAACACATTTTGGGGATCTTTCTGCAACGCGCTCTGCAGAATCAAGTCGGCTTCCGCTGCCCGTCCTTGGGAAAGCAAGCGAACCGCCTCCACATTTGCGTGATTAATTTGTAGCGGCACGGTGGTTGCGGCGAGAGCATCTTGCATTGGCTTCCCTTCGACCCGCTTTGAACTCGCAATATCCACGACAGCATCCGTCGGTCGCGCTGCAGCCAAGGCATAAAATTGCGCAGCCCGCTCCACCTGGCCCTCTAACTCCGAAACATAGCCAAGATTGTTGAGCGTGAAGGAATCCTCGGGATCAAATAAGTACGCCCGATAGAACAGCCTTTCCGCGCGGGAGAGATCATGCTTTCGGACTGCTTCGACACCCTCCCGATTCAGCCTCTGAACGGGAGTGACGAGACTCCGTCTGGGGATGGTAATTTTCAAGTCCTTCGCTAGCGAAACCTGTGGGATAAGGGTAGCTGTCACAAAGGCAACAACAGCCACGCGAAGCGGAGATTTCATACGCATAGATTGGTTCCCTCAACTACTGCACAGAAAGACTGAGGTTGGATGCTCGGCTGGACCTTTTGTTTGTTGCAAATACGAACGACCGTCCTCGGGGAGGGCCAAATTCAAGACCACCTTGGAGGTCGAAGCCGCATCCAATCGCGACGTGAAAAGTTCAGGACATTCCGGTTTCGGTTGGCGATTGGGGGAGCTGCTTCTCGGATCTGCGATCCTGGTCGGGGTTGCCGCGGCGCAGGATCCACCGAAGACAGCTTCGTCTGCAATCGTTTCCGAATCGAACGAGGCCATCGAACCGGTGAAGCCTGCTCCTCAGCCGCCGAAAGCTGCGGTGAACGGGGCCATCACAGTCGATCCGGAGAGCTTGTTGCCTGACTTACCTGCACTTCCGCGAACGAACGCGACTCTGGTAGGAGGAACGATTCAGCGTCTGGATCGAGTTCGCGATCGGGTGACGCTTCGGGTATTTGGAGGCGGCAAGAGCAGCGCCTGGATTGATCCGCGGACTCAGGTCTTCGTTGGCGGCAAACAAGGCTCCATAGCAGATTTACATGAGGGTCAAAGGGTTTACCTCGACACGATTTTGGACGGTAGCACGGTGTTTGCGCGTGTGATTCGCGTGGGCAATGCGCCGGACGTGGGAAATAGCCAGGGAGTCGTGGAAACGTATCGGCCAGATCGCGGCGAACTAACGATGCGCGATGGACTATCTCCAATGCCGGTTCGTATTCGGCTTACTCCTTCAACGAAGGTCACTGAAGGAAATCACACATTTTCAGCCAGTTCGCTGGTAGCTGGATCTCTGATCAGGGTGGCCTTCGACTCGCAAGGCAGCGGACGCGATGTCGCGCGGGAAATCTGGATCCTCGCCAAGCCGGGCACACACTATACATTTACAGGGGAAGTGGTTCACATCGATCTGCGCACCGGCCTGCTGGTTATCAATTCTCCGACGGACGGGAAAACCTATGAGATCTACCTGGATCCAGCCGTGCCGGCGGCTAACGACCTGCATACCGGGGCCGACGTCACCGCAGTGACCGATTTTGAGAATTCTCGATATGTGGCACAGAGCGTCACCATCCGTTCAAAAGGCAAATAGAAAGAGCCCCGTCGCGAAACCCATCATCTGAACGAACCTCGCCCGAATGGCACAGAAGTTCTCGCCCGATAGTGTGTGCACCATCGTGACCTGTTCAGAAGAATCCACCGCGGACTAAGCTCCTTGCGATCCCAGAAAGTCTAGCTGGTTCCGAGGAATCTACAGGCTCGCGCGCCTCCCTCGCCAACCGGCACAGCTAGATGCAAGCCTCGGCAAGTCCGCTCCTGAGGGCAGATGTGTCTCAAGAATCTACTTGTTCTTATCCTGCTCCTGTCTTTGACAGGAGTGAGCGTGGCGGCAAACTCCGTCGTACCTACAACCACCCTGGCGGCACAAATCGCGAATAATACCAGCGCGGCGAACACGTTCAAGAACCAGAGCAACGGCAATTCCGGCGCGGCAAACATCAGCAAGGTCGACGTACACTCGCTGCTTTATTCGGGAGCGGATACGAAGGTTTACGCCCATCTGCTGCTTTGGTTCGGCAGTTCGAATCACATGAACGTCGGGTATAACTCGAATGACGCCGGGCAGGTCCACAATCAGATCACGGACATGATCAGCCGGGGAATCAACGGCGTGATCATTGACTGGTACGGCCCCAACAACAGCATCGATGATGCGACCAAGCTGGTAATGGCCGAGGCAGAAACTCATCCTGGATTCACCTTCGCCATCATGATCGATCAGGGCGCAATTGAGTGGTATTCCTGTTCGGGCTGTTCGCCGCAGCAGGCTTTGGTCGCTGACCTGCAATATATCGAGCAGACTTACTTCCCGTCATCGGCCTATATGACCTTGCAGGGCAAACCAGTCGTGACCAACTTCAATGTCGATCTCTCCTACTCGGTCGATTGGAATGCCGCTACGGCTGCGGTGTCGACGCAACCGTCTTACCTCTTCCAAAACAACAATGGATTCACCCATGTGTTAAGCGACGGCAGCTACGCGTGGGTGATGCCGACCACGACCGACTACGGGATGAGTTACCTGACGAGCTTCTATCAGGCTGGCATGCCGCTGACGAATGAACAGACGGTGGGTGCCGCCTATAAAGGATTCAATGACACACTGGCATCCTGGGGCTCGAATCGGATCATGAGCCAACAATGCGGACAAACGTGGCTGCAGACTTTCTCGGATGCAAACAGCCTGTACAGCACCGGAAAGCAGCTCCAGGCCATGCAACTGGTCACTTGGAACGATTACGAGGAAGGAACGGAAATCGAATCGGGGATCCAAAACTGTTTTAGCCTCTCGGCTACGGCGTCCGGCAACTCGCTCGAATGGAGTATTAAAGGGAACGAAAACACTGTCGACCACTACGTGCCCTACATCAGCACAGACGGCGAGAATCTAATGGCGCTTGGACAATCCGCCCCGGGGACAAATTCGCTGAATCTGTGCAGCTTTTCCATTCCAAATGGAAATTACACGGCATATGTTCAAGCTGTCGGCAAGCCCAGCATTACGAATCAGATTTCGGCGGCGGTCAACGTAACCTTGAACTGTGGGGGCAGTTCGGGGAACGGAGGGGAATTCACGCTAGCCGCAAGTCCGTCTTCGGTGACGATCAATGCGGGAGGCTCGGGCAAATTAACGGTGAACGTTGCGCCTCAGTCTGGATCATTCAACAACGTGATCGGGCTGAGCTGCTCTGGCTTACCTGCCGGCCTGAGTTGCTCGTTCGCTCCGGCATCGGTGACTCCCGGAACCAAGCCAGCCAGCTCAGTGCTGACGCTGGTTTCGTCAGCAGCAATGTCCAAGAATGTGCACACCCGTTCGTTTGAGTTTGCAATGTGGTTTTCAGGATTCGGACTATTTGGATTCGCTCTTATCGGTAAGATCGAACGCAAGCGGATTGCTACCGTTATCGGAGCTTGCATTGCGGCTGTACTGATGATCGCCGCCTGTGGTTGCGGCGGGACTGCTGTTGCTCCGGTCCATGCCTCGAGCGCGGCGAGCAAAAGTTATGTCGTGAGCGTGAATGGGGAGTCCGGATCCATCCGGCTCGCTACGACCGTTACCGTCACCTTGAAGCAGCCATGAATCAGCGGAAGAACTCCAGGTATTGCTATTGATCACGGCCGAGCGCTGGGCCCAGCTTAGAGACTTCCTGGTCATGATGCGCAAGAGCAATGACTTGGATGGAATCCAACGGGGCAGCCGTCTGACGCGCGAAACGTAGCGTAGGGTCTGAACGCGCTGCTGAAGCTCGAAATGCCGAAGATACTTCTGAATAACGTTCGGCATGGTCATCCGCAAAGCCGCGGAGAAATTCTGGGCGGCCATGGTCTGTTGCTGGGAGGAATTCTCGAGCAATTGAGCAATGCAGTCGGCAAGTCCTTGAGCATCCCCGGGTGGGTAGAATTCGATCGCCAATTCCTCTCCTTGCGCCATTTGACGAAAATCCGGCAAGTCGGCGCACACGATCGGAACTCCGTAGGCACAGGCGAGGTGAGCCACGCCGCTGCAACCTGTGGACGACGAATAAGGCATCACCGCCAGACTTGAACTCTGGAACAAGTCCCGGAGGTTGTCTTCCGGTACATAACCGAGAAATTCGATGCGCGGGTTTCCCGCGCACTGACGCTTTGCAGATTCAATGTAACCCGATGCCTGTGGATGATCGCCACCGGCAATCGCGAGCGTTGCTGCGGGAACCCTTTCGGCGAGGCGGTGGAAGGCGTCAATCATGAGTTCGAGACGCTTATAGGTTCCCCATTTCCCGAACGCAAGAATTCGATGTCGAGGATTGCCGCGCATCGCGAAATCGGGGAATTCCGGACGCCGTGTGAGAATTCCGTGTGCTCTCAGATGGACGTTATCCCGCCCGTATTTGTCATTCAGAATCTTGCGATATCCCGGCATCAGCACTGAAACGGAGTTCGAGAGCAAAAGCATTCGGGTCGCTATTGCGCCTGCCAAGCGATACAGCCGCTCGTAGCGGATTCCAGCATCCGCCAACTCTACCGTGTCCATAAGGTGGTGCAGCGTCACGTGGGTGTATCGACCGCTAAGTCGTGCCAGCAACGGAGTCATCAATCCAGTGAAGGCTACGAAGGGGTTACGGCCAAAAGTGCTGAAAAGGAGGTTGAACCACACTACATCAGGCTTCAAACGCTGGATCGCGGCCATGAGGCGGAGTACGCTTGCCGGGTCATTGAAAGACCAGCAACGCAGCACCGTAAAGTCCCCCAATTCCTGATGGCCCCCAGGGAGTTCGTCGGCCAGAACCGTGAGATTCAGGAAGGGATTGCGCTGCAATTCTTGAGCAATGTGGAATCCATATTCGCTCAGTCCTCCAGTGCTGGGAGGAAACGTCGTTACCAAACAGATCTTCATTCGCCTCCCATCTCACGGCCACTGGAGGATTCGATGTGCTTTCAAGTGAAACTGTTGTAGCAGCAATCTCGAAACTCCACGACGGCTAGCAGTTGGGCACATTCGTGGGATTGCGGCCAGACAATTGTTGCAGATCAGAATGGTGGGACTTGCGCGACCTGTGCTGAACGAGGGGAAAGATTGTGTCCCGAATCTTCTGAGAGGTCTCGTCAATCGACCCTTCGGCAATGATGGTCATACCAAACATCCGGCTTATCTTCAGATATGCCTCGCGATTGCGGCGAACAAATTCGAGCGGGTACTCCGGCTTCCGAACACAAGCAGCCTCAGGGTTAGCATCTAGAACGAAGGCGACATCCGGCATTGGAGCAATCTTGAGCAGGACACTCGCATAAAGCCGGACAAACGTGCAGTGGAGAGGAAGGTTCGCCAGTTCATCATAGATATAGCGATCAAAAATCAATACATCTGCGTTACGTCTTCGCCTGTAGAAGTTCATGCGGAGGCTCAACGCATCGAACGCGTATAAGGCGCAGCGAAACGTGGTGACGTACCAAGACCTCACGTTCTTATCGCGGCGGCAGATCGGGTTGCCGGGACTTCCCACCCCACTATCTCCTTTGAACATCTTGCGACTGGTGCGCTCACGCAATCTGGAAAAAGCGACGATGTCATCCCAAAAGGTAAGGAGGCTGAGGCTGAGCGAAGAGTTCTGCACGAATTGGCAGAGCTTGCCGATCTGAGTGCTCTTGCCGGCGCCATCGATACCGGAAAAAGCGACGACGATTGCGTGTTCGTCTCGCAAAGCGGTCTGCTCGCCCTTCAGTGTGCACCCGGAGGCTTGCTTGAAGTCCCTTCGGTGAGCGCGATCACAGTTCCCAAAGCGGCTGCTGCGCCGATAATCGCGCCAACCTTGAGAACAATGGTGCGAACGCGCCGTTGTTTTGCCGGAGCAATTGCAACGCCAGCGGGTTCCGCGGCAGTGATCCCGCTTACCTTAGGCGACTCCGCTGCGGCAGTTCCCAAAGGTCTCTCAGGCGCCTGATTTTGAGAATTTGAATCGGTCTGTTGTTGCGCGTGAGTGTTGCTTCGCTGTGGGGCGTTTGCGCTTTGGGAATCGCTCCGCATCTTCTCCCACTCTGCTCCAGGACTGTCAGGAAGCTGTGCCGATGCCTCGGACGTTGGTGCGATAACCTTCTGCGTTTGAAGCGCCGGGATCTTGGAAGGTGCGGATTTCGTCGCGTTGGCCGTGAGACCTGGAATTACACGATCTATCGAATGCAGATCTTGGGCCACGAGACCCGTTGGAAGAGCAACGGCCAAGAGCAGACATGCCCTTCGGACAAGACTCAGATCAGGTCGGCGCATTCTCTCCTCCGGTCTATTCTTGCTGGCTGGCCTTGTTAGCTGGCCTGCTTGAGAGCCCCGAGATCGCCTACCAGAGCCGAATACCAGGGACTCGCTTGAGGAACAGAGTCGATCGGGATCGCGTTAAAGCTGCGAACTGCGTCGTCGCAGGTATCAAAGGTTTCGAATACCCGCGCAATCCTCATCAATTCAAGGATGACCTGTGATTCAGGGGACAGAGCGGCCAGCTTAACGTCGCCATCCCGCTTGAGCGCTTCTTCGAGAGAGTGCAGCAAGATCTCTATACCGACGCTGTCAATCGAACGAACCTGAGAGCAATCCAAGACCACTCTTGGGCGATCGGACTCTAGTAACGGCGTCAACTCCTCCGCGAATTGCGCAGCTTCTCTTTGGTGGAGTTTCTCCGGAACTTGCATCACGACAATAGGCCCAGCAGTTAACATGCGTCTCCTTCTCCCGATGTTGATTGTTTAGACATAAAGCAGCACAACCCAATTCTCCTAGCTCGCGCGATTCTGTCCGGTCGACCGACTGTCTTCTGATTGCAAACTCGTCCAAAGACGATGATCACTTCCGGCCACAGGCTTATGTTGGCGCATCACTGATGGATCTCCGATCCGAAGACTCACGCCGCGATCCAGATTCAGCAGGCTCTCACCGTCAGCAATCGAATGTGCGACATCCAGGCCGATCCCAACATACGTGCTTGGTAGAACCGATGTATCTTCAATGGCCGTTCCATAATCGATATAGGAGTGGCGCTCCACATTGCTGGATCGCGTGATCAAACATTGTTCAGAGATGGTCACTCCGGCGCCAAGAAATGCGGGGGCCACGATACGCGCCCCTTTTTCAACATGAACGCCCTCGCCCATCCACACTCCCGGCCGGACTTGAAAGCCTTTCGGTTGAAGTCTAGATCGCGCGTTCATCCCATCCACGATCAAACGGCGCAAATCACGCGGAGTCTCGAGCCGATTCACATAGCCTTTAACCGGGAAGGGGCTCGGGTTTGCCGCATTCAATGTGCTCAACAGATTGTCGCCTTCGCATAGGCGTTCCGGATTCGCGATCCAAAAATCCAGTGGTCCTTGATCATCGAACGCTCGGATTATGCCGCGCGGGCTCTCACTGTGGAACTGAAATACCTCAGCGACTTCGAAGTCGATGTAAGCTCCCGCCCGCATAATCAGAAGTGCGTCCTCTCCCTCGTCTCTGCATTTCGTCAACTCATCCATCGCATCTGACCATACGTCATTGGGGAAGAGGTTCTGGCGCCTGAGTCTAGTCCAATCGCTATCGCTGCTCGGGGCGAGAACGGAAACATGTTCTACTCCTCCTCGCCTTAATCCGTCCACGATTCGACGAAGGATGGACACACCCAACACTTCGACACTGGCGAATGAACTCGGCCGTGCCGGGTACCGAGAAGGCGAATCGTTCTCCTCTCCAAGTTTTCCATTCCAGTCTTCCGTAATGACAATTGCCCTTGGCACGCCGAGTCCGCTCCTGAATTTCTGCACGCGTCCAGACAGTCTATTTAGCGGACTCTGGCCATGGTCGCCGAATTCCTTGGCGAGCGCCGTCTGATTTTGGTTTTGGGGAACAACAAGGCGCGCATTTTCAGTTTTGCCTTGTGCAGTTGGGATTTCGAGTTGCCGATTGAACAGTCGAGCAATTGGGCAATCTCGTGGTGCTGGTAGCCTTCCACTTCATGCAGCGCAAAAATGGTCCTGCATCCTTCAGGAAGCTCCTGAAGCGCGCGACGCAGGGCAATCCGATCAACCACGCCGGAAAGATCCGGATCTGCCTTGCCGAAGTCGCGGTGCAGAGAAGGGGAGTCGGAATTCACCGGCTCATCCAGCGAAACTGTCGGGGGAGATTTGCGGCGACGGAGCTTCATCAGGACGGTATTGACCGCCACTCTGTAGAGCCATGTCGAAAACGCGGCATCGCCGCGGAATGAACTGACTGTGCGGAAAACCTGCAGGAAGGCCTCTTGAGTGAGGTCCTCGGCTTCCGCAACATCCTTCGTCATTAATAGGCAAACGGAGTAAACGCGGTTCTTATGTTGTTGAAAGAGGGTTGCAAATGCCTGCTCATCGCCTGCTTGAGCTCGCTTTACCAGGTTGATCTGGGAATCGTCACGTCCTTTGACGTTTGTCGAGGCTATGACATTCGGTTCTGTCGCGGGAATCGCACAGGTCGCCACGGCTAGTCTCCTTCAGACTTTGAGAATTTGTTCGTGTGTTCTTCGAAAATCACCGAACAACATCCTCAGAGTAGAAAAAGGCCGCGAGTCCTTCTATCGGGTCACATCTGTAAAGGGTTGCAGGAGACGCTGTAAGACTTAAGCGTTTGTTTCTTACGGAAACAGAGGGACTTGAAGAGATTGGGCAGGAGAAGAATCGGCGAAGATGTGGGAGGGAAAGCTTCTTGTTATCTGAAGCCGGGCAAATCAGCATTTCAGTAAAGATGGAAGTCGATGTTAACGCTGATCTGCACATCCACAGGGGTTCCGTCTTTCAGGGCCGGCTGGAAGCGCCATTGCTTGACCGCGTCAATGGCTTTGGCGTCAAGACCGAAGCCCAAACCGCGAACCACGCGAATGTCCCGTGGATGGCCGGAGGAGTCTACGATCAACCACAGAACACAAGTGCCTTGTTTTTTGGCGCGCCGTGCCTGCTCGGTATAATCGGGGTCGGGAGCGGAGATTGCAGTTGGCGCGGAGATGCCACCGCCAACTCGATACACTCCGCCTCCGACTCCAGCGCCTATGCCGGATCCGATGCCAGATCCGTGGCCCATACCGAGTCCGCCGCCAGACCCGGAACCGATACCGCCGCCCGAGCCCGTGCCATTCGATGGCGGAGCAGCGGGCATAACCGCAGGTGCGGCCAAACCGATATTTGGCATGTGGTTGTCGGCCAAGTGTACGGTCGGAGGAACCACCACGCTTGGCGCAACGGCAAGCTTAGGTTTGTCATTCCGAATAACGATGGTGGGAGGCGTGATTTGCTGTACAGCTAGTTTCGGAGGATGACCTTTCGGAGCAGGAATGACATCGCGATCGCCGCCTCCACCACCGCCGCTAGTTATTTTTTTGGAGGCGGGCAGCACGTAGGTCTCCGGAGATGGGGCGATTAACGTTACCGTCTCATGAGCTTGGCGCTGGGTGATCTGGTGCGTCACGAATATTCCACTCAGGAGCAACCCGATCAGACCAAGATGCACGAGTGCCGACACTGCCAGGCCATTCGCACGATAATTGTTATAGCGACCCCAAATCTCATCCGAGGAGCGCGGTTTTCTCGCCCCTTGCAGCGCGGGCGAACCCACTTCTCTTCGCCGCAAACCAGCTGGGGTTCGACTCGGCATTCGCAGGATGTCACCGTGATAGGCAGAATCGTGATGACTCGACATTGACCGCTCCTCTACGCGCTTACGCAGGACTTGATCGTGCGAATAGATGCTCGAACTGCGGCGCCAGGTTTGTGTTCAAGACGGTTATTGGCTCCGGCACATCGACTGTCTTCGAACCGACCGGATCCACTTTTGCTCGAAAAAGAAATGGTGGGACTCAATTGCTTCCCACCATTGACTCAGGAAATCAGTCGAACCATAAGTCCGTCTTGAGAACCCCGACTCACGCAACGTTACAATCGGCCGACCAGTAGCAGCACGATCACCACCACGAGAACCAGGCCCAGCCCACCGCTCGGGTAATAGCCCCAGGAACGACTGTACGGCCAGGTTGGTAGAGCGCCGAGCAACAACAAAATGAGAATGATTAAGAGAATGGTGTACATGACACCTCCTTGTCAGATCTCTGTTGCAGTCCCTGCTACGTTGCAATCCTCACCACACCCTTCTTCGAAGAAAGGCGAACAACGAACTGTCCTCACTTCGAAGCCGATGCACTTCCGATATTTCGCGCGTTACTGCTAGTCTCTTTCCCCCTGCTCTGCGCGGAATATTTACGGACTGCAGCGATGAAGGTATCGCCGCTCTTTGTCGGCTGAACTTTGCCGCTCAAAATCTCAGTAAATGGATAGAACTTTCCATACAACAGGCGCGTCTCGTCTTTATCCTGAGTTACGGCGGCACCATTCAGATCAATGCCGGCGAAGAGCCCGCGTGCCCGGGAGTACGTGAGTACCTCCGATTGCATTTTGATGTTCGTGTCAGCTCCGGCGTAGCGGCCGACCGGGCCCGCCGCCGCTGTGGCATCCGCGCCCAGCTTGAATTTGCTGGAGAGCAAATGGTCCATGCCGGCCTGGTTCATGACGACAAGAACGAGGTCGACGGCTTCGCCGCCAAGTTGCAATCCCCAGCTTCCTCCAGTTATGGTGATGGGGGCCGGAGCGCTCCAACCGTGGGCCGTCCGGCAAGTCGCAACGCCCTTCCCATGGCTGCCGCCGAAACCGACGGCAATCTTGACCATTGAAGGAATCACTGCGATACACTTGGCGCCGCTCATAACCTTGTCTGGAATGGCCTTGTCCGGGGTCGCCATGACCTCATCAAGAACCCTGGCCGATGCGTCAATTCGCTTAGCGATGTCAGATTGATTTTGGGCCGAACTGACACCTGCGAAGACAAAACAAATGCTCAGCACCAGGAGACATTTCAGCCATGTGGAACAAATTGCTCTCATGAGTTTTCCTCTTGTTCTGTGCTCCACGCGAGCACCTGCTATTCACTACGCCATTCAAGCTATCCCGCCAGTTAAATTCGTTCTATCCGGCGTTAGCAGTAAAGAGCCGGGGTAACTTCCCGATGGGTGAGTGTTGCATCAGCAATATCGGCGAGCTTTTCGGGTGCAGGTACAGGCCAACATACAGTTTTCACAGTATTGTGGATGGATGCATCGGAAGCTAGTCTGCAATCTCTACTCGACACAACGCCCCCCAAGCGGGTGCCGGTCCTCTGGGACGGACCGGCACCTGCTCCTTCCAACGACGCGGCGTTCGACTGCAGGAAATACTTCTCGTTAGTACGGCAACCCGGTATGCAAAATACAGGCTCACTCCGATATCTGCGGGGGCATGTGCGTTCTATGATCGCGCTCGGATTGAAACCAGATCGGAGGAGAAATCATGCTGTACTGGGCACTTGTGTTCCTGTTGGTAGCGTTGATCGCCGGGGTTTTTGGCTTCACCGGCGTTGCGGTCGCCTCCGCCGGCATCGCAAAGATCCTGTTCATCGTTTTCCTGGTGTTGTTCCTGATTTCACTGGTGACTCATTTTGCCAGGGGAACCACCGTTCGCTAAATTCAGTTCGTTGAACCAAGTCGCTTGCGGGAGGGGACT